>JACSSF010000212.1 GCA_014879375.1 Lysobacteraceae bacterium | reverse complement strand
CGACGCTAGCTCGAAAACTCCGCCAGGGCCGGAAGGCAGCAACGGTATCGTGCGATGCGGGTGCCGGGGAACGTCGGCAGGGCCGCCACCTTTTCGGGCCGCCCCTTCAGGCTTGCTTGAATATCCCGGCCGACGGCGCCTGCAGCACCAGCACCTCGCCCGGCACCAGCACGTCCATGCCGCGTGCACGCAGCGCCGCCACTTCGGCCTCGGAGCCATAGTGGTAGAGATGGCATCGGGCCAGGACATCGGCCGGATACTCGCGCTCCAGGTCTTCGATGCCGCTATGCGACGGATTGCCCACCAGTGCGCAGTCGTGGGCGATGAGCTCGGCTTCGTTGGCGTATTGGGCCAGCATCTCGGGGATCGGCCGGGTATCACCAGTCCAGACCAGACTGCCGCGCAGGCGCAAGCCGTGGGCGGTATCCGGCCAGTGATGACGCACCGGGAATGTCTCGATGCGCACGTCGTCGTGCCAGAAATGATCACCCACCACGATCAACTGGAAGGCATCCCAGAAATTCGCGCCGCCCTCGGCCAGCGTGTTGGGATATTCGGCCACGCGCTGTTGCACCCACGGCAACACGCCGGTCGGGCAGTAGATGCGCACCTTGCCGCGTCTTTCGGGGTCGAAGATGGTATCGACGAACAGACGCTCGAAACCGCTGACATGGTCGAGGTGGGCATGGGTCAGGTAGATCGCCCACGGGTATTCGCCGTAGTGCTCGACGTAGCGGGTCAGCCCCTCCGAGCCGCAGTCGATCGCCAGCCACGGGCGGCCATCGCGTTCGATGCAGGCCATGGCGCTGCCGAATTCGGCGACCGCCATCGCGCCGCCAGTACCCAGCAATCGCAGGGCCCAGCTCATCGCGTTGCTTCCTGGCTCATCCCCGCATCATAAGCGCTGCGCAGGGTGGCGAAGCCGGCATCGATCAGCCCAGCCAGCGCCGGCCCGCCCAGTTTGTGCAGCGAGCGATGCAGCCGGGCCAGATTGGCCCTTCGCCAGCCGCTTTCGACCGGGTCGCGCAAGCGCGCCTTGTCGAAGTCGATCATCCAGCCGTTGCCGTCATCGTCGAACAACAGGTTGTGGGCGTTGAGGTCGGGATGATCCAGCCCCGCGCGGTGGAAGCGGGCGATCAACGCGCCGCTTTCAGCCCATGGCGCTGAAGCGGCATCATCCAGCGCCCGATGGCCGAAGGACTGCACGTCGATGATGCGCTCAAGCAGGATCGCGGCGCGGTAGCGTCGGCCATCACGCCAGTACGCGGCGGCCAGTGGCCGCGGCACGGGCAGGCCCATCGCGTGCAGGGTCTGCAGCAGGCGGAATTCGGCGAAGCTGCGCACCGGGGCTTCGCCGCGCCAGACATAGCGGTCATGGCTGAACCTGGCGATCAGTCCGCCACGCAAGTAGCGGCGCAAGACCATCGCGCCCCAGGGTGCATCAATGAACCACGCAGCGCCGCGACCGCCGCTGCCCACCACATGCGCGGCATCACCCCAGTGCGCGGCATCGAACCAACCGGGCACCGGCGTTTGCGGCAGCGCACTCGGGTCGAACACAATGGCGCCATCGCCCCGCGCATCGCGGAACGGCGTCACCTGTTCGCTGGGTGTGCGCATCGTCATGACCCGAGTCTAGCAACCTGCGTGAATACGACCCTCCCCGCCCCTGAAACCCTCTGCCTGCTGCGTTTGTCGGCGCTGGGCGACGTCACCCACGTACTGCCGCTGATCCGCACCTTGCGCGAAGCATGGCCGCAGGTGGAGATCACCTGGGTGATCGGCAAGGGCGAGCACCGACTGCTGGATGGCCTGCCCGGCGTGCACTTCGTCGAGTACGACAAGAAGAGCGGCCTGCGCGGGATGTGGGCGTTGCGCAAGGCTTTGAAAGCACATCTGGGCAAGCGCAAGCGCTTCGACGTGCTGTTGCAGATGCAGGTCGCGGCGCGCGCAAACCTGTTGTCGGCCTTCATTCCGGCCCGTTTGCGGGTGGGCTATGACAGGTTGCGCAGCAAGGACCTGCATGGCCTCTTCGTCAACACGCGCATCCCGGATCGCCCCGGCATCCACGTGCTGGACGCCATCGGCAGCTTCTGCGAGCCGCTGGGCCTGGCGCAAACCGAAGTTGCATGGGACATGCCAGTGCCTGCGGAAGCCTTCGACTGGGCCCACGCGCAATGGCCGGACGATGGTCGCCCGGTCTTGATGATCTCCCCCGCCTCCAGCCACGTGCGACGCAACTGGCGGCCGGAGCGTTATGCCGAACTCGCCAACCACGCCTCGGCGGAAGGCTGGCGAGTGGTGCTGTGCGGTGGGCGCAGCTCATTGGAACGCGAGCTGGGCGACGCAATCCTGTCGCGGATGGAACTGGCGCCGCTCGACCTCATCGGCAAGGACACGCTCAAGCAATTGCCCGCGCTGCTGTCACGCGCGGATCTCCTGGTGACGCCGGATTCGGGCCCGATGCACATCGCCAATGCGATGGGCACCAAGGTGCTGGGCCTGCATGCGGCCAGCAACCCGCTGCGCAGCGGGCCGTATTCGGATGTGCGCTACTGCGTGGATCGCTATGACGATGCCGCGCGCAAGTTCCTCGGCAAGCCGGCCAGCGCGCTCAGGTGGGGAACGAAGATCGAGTTCGACGACGTCATGGACCTGGTCACGGTCGATGACGCCATCGCGGCATTCGACCGGTATGCAGCGGACATGGGCAGGTAAGCCGGCAACATGCCTGCACGGACCTCGAGCGAGCCGTTGACGCCAGACGAAAGACGCAGGTTGCAGCTGGCCAGGCAGCGGCTGGATGGAGGCGTGCGCGCCACCGTGACGGCCATCGTGAGCTTGGCGATCCTGGGCCCGGTCATGTTCGGCTGGATGGTGAGCGCAGGAGTAGGACCACGAACCACCGCAGGCTGGATCATCGTCGCCGGCATCGTCATTGCATGCGTGCTGGGCGCAGCCCTGGTGTGGACGCGGGCAAGGCGGGTGCGTGAGGACGCACGACGCCCGCTGATCGCCGCACTGGCAAGCGACCGCAAGCAAGTCACCGTCGGCAGACTGGGCTCGATCCAGGCCGACGAACATGGCGGACTGCGATACCAGGTGGACGGCGACATCCTGCTGTTGCGCCTGCTTGTCGCCGCCTACGACACCCCCGATCCAGCCCAGGGCCGGCCCATCCGGGCATTCGAACATGTGCCGATCGACGACATCGCCCTGCACTGGATCGCGCTTGCGGATGACCAAGGCTTGCTGCTGGACGCCGCTTACGGCGATGAGGATCGCGCTGCCGTGGTGTCGGCTCCCCACACCCATGAGGACCGCCATCGCGCGCAGTGGCGTGCGCGGTTGCTCCTAGTCCTGCTTGGCCTGGCACTGCCGTGGAGCCTGTATCTGGGCGGTACAAGCCTGCATGGCCTGGCCGCCAATCTTGCTGTGTATCTGGCCGCAGGTGGTTTCATCGCCGGCCTCGCATACCTCAACATGCGGCGCCAACGCTGGCGCACCGCAGCCCTGCAGACATTCACCGGGCGAGTGACCGAAACCTTCTACATCGAAGGCAGCGCCGGCAACGGTCGCACGCGGCGCGACCACTGGTTCCGGGTCGGCGGGCGGCTGATCTGCCCGGGGCTGGCTGCCAGCGGAACGATACGGCTGGGCGATTGGGTGAGGATCGAGAGTCTGGCACCGACCGACCCGGCAGCCTTGGACGAACTGGTCAGCTTCACGCCTACGCCACTGCCTGATGCGCGTGACATCGCGCGCAGTCTTTCAGCTGATCAGGCTGCCGACGGGTCGATTTGAATCGGTGCCCCGCGCAGCGATGTGCTCAGCTGGCCGGTCACTTGCCGCTGCCATAGTCCTGATAGGACTTTTCTTCCACGTAGGACGAACCCAGCGCCAGGTTGATGTCCTTCTTGATCCGCGCGCGCTCGTCGTTCTCGAAATAGACGCTGCGCGCCAGCCGGATGAACTCGTCGTCGAAGGCCTGCGCCTTTTCCTTGATGCGGATGTCGTCCTCGATCACCCACAGCCGCTCGTTGACGGCTTTCAGCGCCGCGCGCAGCTCGACGATGTTGTGGCCGGCGGCCGGATGCGCCATCCAGGTGCGCTCGAGCGCGGACAGCTCGTTGCGGACGTTGGCAAGCTTGGCCTCGTCGCGCATCCGCTCTGACTTGATCTGCAGGATGGCGATCTTGTCCAGCAACTCGCCGAAGGACACCGGCACCAGGATCTCGGACATCGACAGGCTCCACGGGAAAGCATCAGTTTAGCCGCTCTTGTGGCGCCCGCGACCGCCCCGTATCATGTGCGGCTCGCTGCACGCCGGAGAGGTGGCAGAGTGGTTGAATGTACCTGACTCGAAATCAGGCATACGTTAATAGCGTATCGGGGGTTCGAATCCCCCCCTCTCCGCCAGATAACAACAAGCGCCCCTCGTGGGCGTTTTTTGTTATCTGCGGTCGGGCGGCGGGCGAGAAGCTGCGACGGGGGTTCGACTGATCGGCAGGAAAGCCGATCAGGACGGCCGCAGGCCGCCTTCGCGCAGCGAAGGTGCGGCACATGGATGTGCCGCATCTATCCCCCTACTTCGGAATCGCAACTCGCACCCAACCTATCGGGTTAACGTGCTCACCGGCACACATCCCATCATCCGAACCAACATTCTCATCCCAACTTGCCGAATCCCCCCGCCATCGCGATGATGCAAACCTCGTCCCCCGACACCTGCACATGATCAAACCATGATCGAGTTTGGCCACATCACCCATCCCGGGCTGCGCAGGCAGCTCAACGAGGACACCTACCACGGCGATGGCGGGCTGGGCCTGTGGCTGGTCGCCGACGGCATGGGCGGGCATGAATATGGCGAGGTGGCGAGCGCGATCGCGCGCGAATCGGTGGTACGCGAGGTGCGCGACGGCACGCCGCTGACACAGGCCATCCGCATCGCCGGCGAGGACATCCTCCGCAGCCCGCGTGGCCGCCGTGACGCCCTGCCGATGGGCACGACGATGGTCGCTGCGCGCGTGCAGGGTCCACGCTTCGAAGTGGCCTGGGTCGGCGACAGCCGCGCCTACCTCTGGCAAGCGGGCCGGCTGGTGCAGCTCTCGCACGACCACAGCTACGTGCAGGAACTGATCGCACAAGGCACGCTGGGCGTGGAGGAAGCACGTCGCCATCCGCAGCGCAAGGTGGTGACGCAGGCGCTCGGCGTGACCGATCCGGCACAGATGGACATCGAGCAGCTCACTGGTGCGTTTACCTCCGGCATGCAACTGCTGCTCTGCAGCGACGGCCTGACCGAGGAAGTGGACGATGCCGCGATCGCGGAGATCCTCGCCCGCCCCGGTCTCACCGCGCAGGAAAGCGCGGACACGCTGGTCGCCGCCGCGCTCGACAATGGCGGCAGCGACAACATCACGGTATTGGTGCTGCGCTGCCACTAAGGTAGCGCGCGCAAATCAGCCGGCCAGCGCCCGCCACACGACCGGCTTGTCCAGCTTGCTGCCGATCGCATCCAGTCGCGCTTCGTGCGCGGCGCGTTCCTCGTCACTGACCATCACGCGCGGCCTCGGGCCCGCGGCCGCGGCCTGCGCCGCCAATGCCTGCGCCGCGGCATCGGACTGATTCGCCTCGGCATCGGCAGCAAGCGCATCAAACCCGATCTCGCCCTGCCCGCTGGTCATCGCCAGATAGACATCGGCCAGCAACTGCGCGTCCAGCAACGCGCCGTGCAGCTGCCGGTGCGCATTGTCCACGCCCAGCCGCCGGCACAACGCATCGAGTGAATTGCGCTGGCCCGGATAGCGATGCCGCGCCATCTCCAGCGTGTCGGTGACGGTGGCGCGGTCGATGATGCGGCCACGCGATGCGCCGACCAGCGACAACTCGTTGTCGAGGAAGCCGACGTCGAAGCTGGCGTTGTGGATGATCAGTTCCGCGCCATCGATGTAATCCAGGAACTCATCGACCACCTGCTCGAAACGCGGCTTGTCGGCAAGGAATTCCAGCGTCAGGCCGGTCACCTCCTGCGCGCCCTGCTCGAACTCGCGGTCCGGGTTGAGGTAGCGGTGGAAATGATTGCCGGTCGGCCTGCGCTCGATCAGCTCCACGCAGCCGATCTCGACGACCCGGTTGCCCTTGCGCCATTCCAGACCAGTGGTTTCGGTGTCCAGCACGATTTGTCGCATCAAACTTTTCCTTCTTCCTTGATCCGTATGGCAGCGTCACGCGCCAGTACATCGACACGTTCGTTGTCCGGGTCGCCCGCATGGCCCTTCACCCAACGCCAGTCGATCCGATGCCGCTTCGTTGCCACATCAAGGCGCTCCCACAGGTCCTGGTTCTTCACCGGTGCGCCGCCGGCCGTCTTCCAGCCACGGCGAATCCAGTTGGGCAGCCATTGTGAAATGCCCTGCTGGACGTATTTCGAGTCCGTGTGCAGCACGACGTCGCAGGGCTCGGTCAGGGTTTCCAGCGCCATGATCGCCGCCATCAACTCCATCCGGTTGTTGGTGGTATCGGGCTCGCCGCCTGAGAGTTCGCGCTCGCGTGCACCGTAGCGCAGCAACACGCCCCAGCCGCCGGGACCGGGGTTGCCAAGGCACGCGCCGTCGGTATGCACCTCGACGGCCTTCATCGCTGCCGTCATGCGGCATCGCCCACGGCCGGACCCAACGCCGGCGCGCGCTTCAGCGTCATCGGGATGCGGCGCTTTTCCGCTGCCAATAGGTAAGCCGCACGGGCACCCGCGCCGAGTTGCGGCTCGCTGTCGATGCGGCTCCGCCAACGCGGGCCGATCCCCTGCGCGACCGGCTCCGGCACCAATCCTGCACGCTTGAGGCGTCGCCGCCAGGTCACCGGCTCGCGCCCGGACACGCCCTCGCCCTGCCAATGGCCCCGATACGGCGAGAGCGGGTTCAGCGCGAACACCGACAGCCGCCCGCCCGGCACCAGCACGCGTTCGCATTCGGCCAGCCAGGCCGCGACCTCCGCATCCTCGACATGCTGCAGGATGATCGCGCCGACGGACTCACTCGCCAGCGGCAACGCCGCCGCGCAGGCGACATCCCCCGCCCAGCCGCGGCCACCGGGGCACAGCCACAGCCCGTGCGGCTGGTCGATGACGCTGGGCCGCGGCATCGCGCTGAACACCAGCCACGGCAGGCCCGGGCGCGCGGAAATCGCCGCGTGCAGGGCGGGCAGCTCGCTCATGGCCAGCGCCAGGCCATGTTCGGTGGCGAACCAGCCCTGACGGGCATCGGGTTGACGGGCGGCGACTAGGGCAGGCATCGTCGCCCATTCTACGTGCCGAGCCCGTCTCGTCTGCCCTTGATACCGCTGCCCGAGCCCCTGACCGCGTTCTCCGACAACTACCTGTGGTGGCTGCCGGGCGCGCGTGGGCCGCTGCTGGTCGATCCGGGTGATGCGGCGCCGATCCTCGCACGCTTCGGTGATGCGCCGGCGCTGGCCGGGATCCTGCTGACCCACCATCACGAGGATCACATCGGTGGCGTGCCGGCCCTGCTCGCGCGTTGGCCGGATACCCCGGTGTTCGCCCCTGATGATCCGCGCATCCCGCAGGCGACGACGCGCGTGGCAGGCGGGGACGTCATCGATGTCGATGCGTACCGGTTCGATGTCATCGATGTCCCCGGCCACACCCGAAGCCACATCGCCTACCACGGCCACGACCTGCTGTTCTGTGGCGATGTGCTCTTCAGCCTGGGCTGCGGGCGGATGTTCGAAGGCGATGCGCCGACCATGCGCGCCTCGCTGGAGCGTCTTGCGGCGCTACCCGGCGACACCCGCGTCTGCTGCGGGCATGAATACACGCTCGCCAACGCCACCTTCGCCCGGCACCTGATGCCCGGCAATACCGCGCTGGCGACGCGCATCAACCAGGCGCGTACGCAGCGCGAGGCCGGCCATCCCACCCTGCCCTCACGCCTCAAGGACGAACGCGCCTGCAATCCGTTCCTGCGTCTGGATGACGCCGAGTTGCAAGCCACGCTCACCCGCCGCCTCGGCCATCGCCCTGCGGACGCCGATGCCACGTTCGCGGCGCTGCGTGGCTGGAAGGACGGTTTCCAGGCATGAAGCCGTTGCTGGCCAGGTGGATGATCGTCAGTCTGCTGGCCGTGGCCCCGGCGGCGGCTCGCACTGCCGACACGGCCACCGATACCGCTGCCAATCCCGATAGCACCGCCACCGCATCGACCTTGGCCGGACGCAACCCGGCCATCGTCACCCGCAGCGGCCTCGACATCCACCGGCGCTTCCGCGCGCATCTGGCCGAGCCCGAATGCAGCAATGCCAGCGCCAAATGGCGCGCGCATTACGCTGCGATGCCCAAGCGCCTGACCGAAGAGGATGACGAGCTGCTGGCGCTGTTCGGCTACGTCGTCGATGAATTCATCAAGGCCGGGCTGCCGACCGAGTACGCGCTGGTGCCGGTGATCGAGAGCCGCTACAACCCGGCCGCGCGCAGCAGCGCGGGCCCGGCGGGGATGTGGCAGTTCATCGGCCTGACCGCGCGCAACCAGGGCATCACCATGCGCGCCGACTACGACGGCCGTTACTCGGTGATCGAATCCACTCGCGCGGCGGTGCGCTATTTCAAGATCCTGCACAGCATGTTCGGGCAGAACTGGCGCGTGGCGATCATGGGCTACAACGCCGGCGAATACCGGGTGATCGGCGCGATCAAGCGTAGCGGCATGTCGCAGCGCCAAGCCGATGCCGGCAAGATCCAGGGCGTGCCCGCGCTGACCCGCGCGTATGTCGAGAAGCTGCACGCGATTTCCTGCCTGATCGAGCAGGCCGACGACCGCAAACAATGGACGGATGCGCTGGACCGCCCGGTGCCGATGCTGGCTGCCGAGACCGTCGAGGAAGGCAGCGCCAGCCTGGATGATTGGGCGCGCGCCCGGCAGTTGGACCCGGCCCTGCTGAAACGCCTCAATCCGGCGCTCGCGCGCGGGTCGATGCGCAGCGGTCAGAACGCACCGAAACTGCTCGCCCCGATGCGTGGCGCAACCGCGACCTCGATGGCCGGCCTTGCCACGGGCGACGCGACGCCCGCCTCCAGCCCCTCAGCCGAAGCGCCATCGCCTGGCCCGACTGTGAGCGGCACCCATGTCGTCGCCAAGGGCGAGTCCTGGTGGGTGATCGCCCGACGCCACGGGCTCAGCGTGGACGAGCTGCTGCGTCGCAATGGCCTCTCGAAAGCCGGCGCACTACGCCCGGGTATGGTGCTGAAGCTCGACGCGCCGGCCCAGTGACGGGCACACTGTAGGCATCACTCACGACACAACGGTACACAGCATGGGTTTCCTGCAAGGCAAGCGCGCTCTCATCACCGGCATCGCCAGCGAACGCTCGATCGCCAGCGGCATCGCCGAGGCGATGCATCGCGAAGGCGCCGAACTCGCCTTCACCTACCAGAACGAA
>JACSSF010000101.1 GCA_014879375.1 Lysobacteraceae bacterium | reverse complement strand
TCGAACCCGTGTTTTCGCCGTGAGAGGGCGACGTCCTGGACCGCTAGACGAAGGGAGCAAATTGGTCGCATGAATGCGAGGCAGGATAGTATAGGCGGCTTCGCGTTAATTGGCACGCCCACGGGACGAATGTCCGACACTACCTCCATCCCAGTCGTCACCCCCCGCCTGCAGGTCATCCCGCGTGATGCCCACGTGGTGTCCCGCCGCGACATCAGCCAGAACGCCTTGCGCGTGCTCTATCGCCTGCGCGAGGCCGGCTTCCAGTCGTACCTGGTCGGCGGCGCCGTGCGCGACCTGTTGATCGGCGTGATCCCCAAGGATTTCGATGTCGCGACGGACGCCACGCCCGAGCAGGTCAAGTCGCTGTTCCGCAACTGTCGCCTGATCGGCCGGCGCTTCCGCCTCGCGCACGTGGTGTTCGGCCGCGAGATCATCGAGGTCGCCACCTTCCGCGCCGCCACCGGCAACGACGAGGACGGCAGCGGCGATCGCAAGGTCCACAACGATGGCCGTGTTCTGCGCGACAACATTTACGGCACCATCGAGGAAGATGCCGTCCGCCGCGACTTCACCGCCAACGCGCTGTATTACGCGATCGAGGACTTCTCCATCCGCGACTACGTTGGCGGCTATGAGGACGTGCTCGCACGCCGGATGCGCCTGATCGGCGATCCCGAGACCCGCTACCGCGAAGACCCGGTGCGGATGCTGCGTGCGGTGCGCCTGGCCGCCAAGCTGGATTTCGAGATCGAACCGGCCACTGCCGAGCCGATCCCGCGCCTGGCCGGCCTGTTGTCGGAGGCCGCGCCGGCGCGCCTGTTCGAGGAATGCCTGAAGCTGTTCCTGTCCGGCCACGCCGTCGCCAGCTTCGAAGGGCTGGAGCGCCATGGCCTGCTGGACGTGTTGCTGCCGGAAACCGCCGAGGCGCTCAAGGCGAATCGTAGCGGCGCATTGCGGCGGATGGTGATCGCCGGGCTCGCCAATACCGATGCCCGCGTCGCCCGCGACGAGCCGGTCTCGCCGGCCTTCCTGTTCGCGCTGCTGCTGTGGCCGGCGTACTGCCGCGCGCTGATGTCGCTGCAGGCGCAGGGCATGCACGTGGCCGAGGCGCAGCGCCGCGCCGCCGACCGGGTGACTCTGCACCAGACCCACATCATCGCGTTGCCGCGTCGGTTCTCGGTGCCGATGCAGGAAATCTGGCTGTTGCAGCCGCGTTTCTCGCAACGAAAGCGCGTCGGGCGTTTCATGGCGCATCCGCGTTTCCGCGCCGCGTTCGACTTCCTGCAGCTGCGCCAGTTCGCATCCAACGAGCATGCCGCCGACATCGCGTACTGGCGCGACGAGCAGCAGGTGCAGGTCTCGGGTATGGAGGTGGATGTCGATATGGCATCCCCCGACGACATCGCCGCGGAGGAAGCCGCGCCGCGCAAACGCCGGCGCCGGCGCCGCACGCCCGCGAAGCCGGAATGACGTTGCCCGCGTCGTCGCCCGTGGTCGCCTTCATTGGCCTCGGCGGCAACGTGGGCGATGCAGCCGCGACGCTGCGCAGCGCGATCGATGCGCTAGGCGCGTTGCCGGGAACACAGCTCGTGGCGACATCGCGCCTGTACCGCACCGCACCGGTCGGCGGCATCGAACAGGCGGACTTCATCAATGGCGTGGCCCAGCTCGCCACCACGCTGGCGCCGCAGGACTTGCTGCAAGGGCTGTTCGCGATCGAACGCGCGCATGGCCGCGACCGCGACATCGAACAGCGCTGGGGGCCGCGTACGCTCGATCTCGACCTGCTGCTCTATGGCGACGACGTCATCCATGCCGATGGTCTCAACGTGCCGCATCCGCGCATCGCCGAGCGCGCTTTCGTGCTGGTGCCGCTGGTGGAGATCGCGCCGCAGGCGATGATTCCCGGCCACGGCACCGCGCTTGAGGTGCTGTCGGCTCTCGAAAGTTTCACCTGCGAGGCGTTAGGCTAGGCGCTCCATCGAACCCGCAGGCCGTGATGACCGACGTTTCCGCCAAACCCGTCACCGTGCCGGACCTGGCGTTGCTGCGCGCAGCCGGCCACAAGCTGGTGATGCTGACCTGCTACGACGCTGGCTTTGCCCGCACGCTGGACGCGAACGGCGTCGACCTGATCCTGGTCGGCGATTCGCTGGGCATGGTGGTGCAGGGCGCGGATTCCACCCTCGCGGTGACGGTGGACGACATCGCCTATCACACCGCCTGCGTCGTCGCTGCCACGCAGCGCGTGCTGGTGGTCGCCGACCTGCCGTTCCAGGCCGATGCCACGCCCGAGCGCGCACTGGATGCGTCCACCACGTTCCTGCAAGCCGGCGCGGGCATGGTCAAGCTGGAAGGCGCGGGGCACAAGCTGGAGACCATTCGCTATCTGGTCGAGCGGGAGATCCCGGTCTGCGCGCACCTGGGCCTGACGCCGCAATCGGTGCTGCGCTTCGGTGGCTTCAAGGTGCAGGGGCGGGGCGATGCGGCGGCGGAAAGGTTGCGCGCCGATGCGTTGGCCGTCGCCGAAGCGGGCGCGGCCTTGCTGGTGCTCGAAGCAGTACCGTCCGCGCTCGCCGCCGAGATCACCGCGGCATCGCCCATCCCGACGATCGGGATTGGCGCCGGCCCGGACTGTGACGGCCAGGTGCTGGTACTGCACGACATGCTGGGCCTGGACAGTGGCCACCGCCGCCCGCGTTTCGTGCGTGATTTCCTCGCCCAGGGTGGTTCCATCGCCGGCGCGGTGCGCGCCTATGCCGACGCAGTGCAGGACGGCAGCTTCCCGACCGCCGACCACAGCTACGCCGCCTGACGAGGCCGCTTCGACATGATCACCGTCACGATGCTCGATGCGTTGCGCGCCCAGGTCCGTGGCTGGCGCCAGTCGGGCCAGCGCATCGCCTTGGTCCCGACCATGGGCAACCTGCACGCGGGGCATTACTCGCTGATCGCATTGGCGCGGCAGCATGCAGACCGGGTGGTGGCGAGCGTGTTCGTCAATCCGACCCAGTTCGGGCCCAATGAAGACTTCGAGCGCTACCCGCGCACGCCCGAGGCCGACGCCGCGGGCCTGGACGAGGCCGGCTGCGACCTGCTATGGCTGCCCTCGGTGGACACGATGTATCCGCTTGGCGTGTCAGCGGCGGTCACCGTTAGCGTGCCAGGCGTGACCGAGACGCTGGACGGCGCACATCGGCCCGGGCATTTCGATGGCGTGGCGACGGTGGTCGCGCGCCTGTTCAATCAGGTCCTGCCCGATGCCGCCATCTTCGGCCGCAAGGATTACCAGCAGCTGGCGGTCATCCGGCACATGGTGCGCGATCTCGCGTTCCCCATCGACATCGTCGGCGCGGACATCAAGCGCGAACCCGATGGCCTAGCGATGAGTTCGCGCAACCAGTACCTGTCCGAAGCCGAACGTGCGCTGGCGCCGCTCATCCACCAGACCTTGCAGGTGATGCGCGATGGCGTGCGCGCAGGCCGCCCGCGCATCGAGGTCGAACGTGATGCATCCGTCGTCCTTGCCGAAGCGGGCTTCATGCCGGATTACGCGGTGGTCCGCACGCCGGAACTGGCCGAACCGAAGGATGCCGTTCCGGGTCCGCGGGTGGCGCTTGTAGCCGCGCGACTGGGCAGTACGCGCCTGATCGACAACCTCGAATTCGTGCTGGATTGAGCGATGTCGATGTGCTGGCGCAGCGCATCCAAGCTGAACGGCCCGGCCCGATTGTTGCAGCGCGCAAACCCGCTGCCTACACTGCCCGCAGATTCGACGGCCCGGAGCCGACCATGTTGCTGACCCTCTTGAAAGCCAAGATCCATCGCGCCTCGGTGACCCATGCCGAGCTGCACTACGAGGGCAGCTGCGCCATCGACAGCCGTTTGCTGGAGATTTCCGGCATCCGCGAGAACGAGCGCGTCGAGATCTACAACGTCAACAATGGCGAGCGTTTCGCGACCTACGCCATCCGCGCCGAGGCCGGCAGCGGCATCATCTCGGTCAATGGCGCCGCCGCGCACAAGGCGCAGCCGGGCGACCTCGTGATCATCTGCGCCTACGGCCAGTGTGACGAGGCCGAGGCCTCCGCTTACAAGCCGACGCTGGTCTACGTGGACCGCGAGAACCGGCTGACGCATACCAACGAATCGATTCCCGCGCAGGCGGCCTGACATGCTGGCGCAGCTGCGTGAGGAAGCGGCGCGGCTGGAAGGTGTCTCCCTGCAAGAGCTGATGGCGGCCGATCCGGCGCGCGCCGTCGATTTCGCCCTGCGCGTCGGCCCGCTCTACGCCAACTTCGCCCGCCAGCATTACGACCGTGAGGCGCTGACTACACTTTTCGGGATCGCGCACGAGGCCGATCTGCCGGGTGCGATGCAGCGGCTGGTTGATGGCGAGATCGTCAACGCCACGGAAGGGCGCGCCGCGCTACACACGGCCTTGCGCGGGGAGGTATCGGGTGCGCCCGCTGCGATGGAAGCCCAGGCCGCTGCACAAGCGGCGTTGCTGCAAATGGACGCCTTGGTGCACCAGCTGCGCGATGACCCGGCGATCACCGATGTGGTCAGCATCGGTGTGGGTGGCTCGGACCTGGGGCCACGTCTGGCTGTCGATGCATTGGCGACAAGCGATGTGCCATTGCGCGTGCACTTCGTCTCCAATGTCGATGCCGCGGCGATCCATCGCACGCTGGCCGGGCTGGATCCCGCGCATACCGCCGGCATCATGATTTCCAAGACCTTCGGCACGCAGGAAACGCTGCTCAATGGCGGCATCCTGCGCGACTGGCTGGCGAATGACGCGCGCCTGTATGCGGTCAGTGCGAATGTGGAAAAGGCGGTAGTCTTTGGCATCGCACCTGGGCACATCCTGCCGATGTGGGATTGGGTAGGTGGCCGCTATTCGTTGTGGTCGGCGGTCGGGTTTCCGGTGGCACTGGCGATCGGCATGCCGGCGTTCCGCGAGCTGCTGGCCGGTGCAGCCGAGTTTGATCGGCATGCGGTGGAAGCACCGATCGAGCGCAACCTCGCGGTCTGGCATGCGCTCACCGCCGTGTGGAACCGCAATGCCCTGGGCGCAACCACGCAGGCCGTGCTGCCCTATGACGAGCGACTTCGCCTGTTGCCGGCCTACCTGCAGCAACTGGTGATGGAGAGCCTGGGCAAGCGTGTGCAGCACGACGGCCAGGACGTGACATTCGATACGGTCCCCGTGTGGTGGGGCGGCATCGGCAGCGACGTGCAGCACAGCTTCTTTCAGGCGTTGCATCAGGGCACACAGATCGTGCCGGCGGATTTCATCGGCATCGTGAAGCCGGACCACGACCAGCCCGCCAGCCATGCGGCCTTGATGTCCAATCTTTTGGCGCAATGCGAGGCCTTGGCGAACGGGCAGGGCAGTGTCGATCCGCATCGCCGCCATCCGGGCGGTCGCCCCAGCACGCTGATGTTGCTGGATGCGCTGACACCGACATCGCTGGGTCATCTGCTAGCCCTCTACGAGCACAGCGCCTACCTGCAGGCGGTGCTCTGGGGCATCAATGCCTTCGATCAGTTCGGCGTGGAGCTGGGCAAGCAGCTGGCGAACGGATTACTGCCGGTGCTGCGGGGTGAGGAAGCTGCCGACGATCCCATCACTCGCGTCTTGGTAGAAGAAATCAACGCGCGTCGCTGAGCGTTGCTGCCACCATCAATCTTGTACGCCATGACGGGCCAGTGCCCAGGCCACGTGTTCGCGCACGATGGCGGAGGGATGGTCGATGCGCGAACGCAGCGCGTCCATCACTTCGGGCGTGGTCGGTGCATTGCCCAGCGCCACCGCGATGTTGCGCAGCCAACGCTCGTGCCCGCTGCGGCGGATCGCCGAGCCTTCGGTGCGGCGCAGGAATTCGATCTCGTCCCAGGCGAAGAGATCGGCCAGCGTCGCTTGATCCAGGTCGTTGCGCGTGCGGAAATCCGGCTCGTCGAAACGTGCGGCGAATTTGTTCCACGGACAGACCAGCTGGCAGTCGTCGCAACCAAAGATGCGGTTGCCGATCGGCACGCGGAATTCCTCAGGAATCGACCCTTCGTGTTCGATGGTCAGGTAGCTGATGCAGCGGCGCGCATCCAGTCGATAAGGCGCGATGATCGCCTGCGTCGGGCAGATGTCGATGCATCGCCTGCAACTGCCGCAATGGTTGGTCGCGGGCGTGGAAGGCGGCAGCGCGATGTCGAGGTACACCTCGCCAAGGAAGAACCAGGAGCCGCCGTCCTTGTCGATCAGGCAGGTGTGCTTGCCGATCCAGCCAAGCCCGGCGTTGCGCGCCAACGCGCGCTCCAGCACGGGCGCGGAATCGACGAACACGCGGTGCCCGAACGGCCCGACGAGGGCTTCGATGCGCTCGGCGAGTGCCTGCAGGCGGTTGCGCATCAGCTTGTGGTAATCGCGGCCCAGCGCGTAGCGGGCGACGTAGGCGCGCTCGCCATCTTCCAGCGTCGCCCACGCTTCGTCATGCTCGCGGCCGTAATCCAGCCCCACCGAAATCACCGACACGGTGCCGGGGATCAGTTCGTCCGGTCGCATGCGTTTCTCGCCGTGCGCCGCCATCCACTGCATGGTGCCGTGCAGGCCTTCCTGCAGCCATGTGCGCAGGTGGCCGGCATCCTCGTCCACGGCGATGCCGCTGACACCGAAGCGGGTGAAGCCGAGCGTCGCCGCTTCTTCGCGGATGCGTGCGATCAATTGTTCGATGTCGGCGTTCGGCGCGGGCATGGGGGAAGTATAGAATCGCCGCATGTCACGGCCTCCCGCGCTTTACGCCAACGCTGCATTGCGCGAGATCGAAAGCCGCGCCAAGGCCGCCGACGGCATCGATGAAGCCACCCTGATGTGCCGCGCCGGCCAGGCCGCCTGGCGCCAGCTCTTGCAGTCGTGGCCGCAGGCGCAGCGCATCCTGGTCTTGTGCGGCCCGCGTAATAACGGCGGTGATGGCTGGGTGCTCGCCCGGCACGCGCTCGACGCCGGCCGCGATATCCGCGTGTTGCAACTGGACGATGTCGCGCCGCGCTCGTCATTAGCGCGCAAGATGGCCGACGAATATCGCGGCGCCGGCGGCCGCGTCGATGTATTCGATGGTGCGATGCTCGATGCCGACGTGCTGGTGGATGCCCTCTTCGGCATCGGTTGCAACCGCGCGTTGGCGGGCGATGCCGCGGCATGGGTGCGACAGGCCAATGCGTCGCGGTTGCCAATCCTTGCGCTGGACGTGCCGAGCGGCGTGGATGCCGATACCGGCCACGTGCCGGGCGTGGCGATCCACGCGAGGCACACGATCCAGTTCATCGCGGCGCATGCCGGCCTCGCGACGGGCGCCGCGCTCGATCATGTCGGCGCGACCTCGGTTGCCACACTGGATGTGCCCGAGGCGTGCTTCGATGGATTGCATCCGGCCGCGGCGACCTTGCCGCGCCCCGTACTGCCGCGCCGCTGCCGCGATTCGCACAAGGGGCGCTACGGCCATGTGCTCGTCATCGGCGGCGAGCACGGCATGGGCGGCGCGATCGTGCTGGCGAGCGAGGCAGCTTTGCGCACGGGGGCGGGTCTTGTCAGCGTGGCGACGCGGGCCGATCACGTAACGGCACTGATGACGCGGCGACCCGAGGCGATGGCGCATGCCGTCGATGACGCATCGGGCCTCGCGCTCCTGCTCGCGCGCGCCGATGCCCTCGCGCTCGGCCCCGGCTTGGGGCAGGGTGGTTGGAGCCGCGCCTTGTTCGAGGCAGCGCTCGCGACAGGCAGGCCCTGCGTGATCGATGCCGATGCATTGAACTTGCTGGCGGAATCGCCCCGACCCGTGCCGTTCGCGGTGCTGACGCCGCATCCGGGCGAGGCGGCGCGGCTGTTGGGCGTGGACACGGCCCATGTGCAGGCTGACCGGCTCAACGCAGCGCAGATGCTCTCCCGGCGTTACCAATGCGCGGTCGTGCTGAAAGGTGCTGGCTCGCTGGTCGCGGCGCCGGGGCAGATCACCCGTGTGTCGACGGATGGCAATCCGGGCATGGCCTCGGGCGGGATGGGCGATGCACTGACCGGCGTGATCGCGACGCTGCTGGCACAAGGGCATGACGCCTTCGATGCCGCATCAATGGGCACCTGGCTGCACGCCCGCGCGGGTGATCGTGCGGCGCAGGCGGGCGAAGCCGGCATGCTCGCCAGTGACCTGATCGCCCAGTTGCCGGCTACCCTCGCCGAATGCACCGCATGAGCCTCGATCGCTACCTGCCCGATCCCGCCGCGACCGACGCATTGGCGTCGGCATTCGCCCAGGTACGACCTGCCTCGGCCATCGTCCATCTCCAGGGTGATCTTGGCGCCGGCAAGTCCAGCTTCGCCCGCGCCTTCCTGCGTGCGTTGGGCGTGACCGGCGCGATCCGCAGCCCGACCTACACCTTGGTGGAGCGTTATCCGCTGGCTGACGGGCGTGAAGCCCTGCATCTGGACCTGTATCGCATCGGCGATGCGGGCGAACTGGAATTCCTCGGCATCGAGCCCGAGCTCGCCGCGCTGTGGTTGATCGAATGGCCCGAGCGCGGCACGGGCGGTGCCCTGCCGGCCGCCGATCTCCTTATCGCCTTGGCCATCGAAGGCGAGGGCAGGCGATTGCACGCCACCGCACAAAGCCCGACTGGCGAAGCGTGGCTGGCCGCGTTGGCCGCCGCCGAACCTCGGAAAGCTGAGAGGAAGTTAACCGATGTGACGGATTATTAAAGGAAAAAGGTTGAATTGATGGGCAGTGGATGGTTGAATCCGAGCATGCGCATTCGGGGACTGCGATTGGAACAGGCGTTGCTGGGGCTGATGCTCCTGCTCGCCCTGTGCTGGAACGTGGCCGAGGCCCGCGAGGTCAAGTCGGTCGAATTGCGCGATACCGCGGCCGGCACCCGCGCCGAGATCGCCCTCGACAGCCGCGCCGAATACCGCGTCATCCCGCTCAGCAACCCCGACCGGCTGGTGCTGGACGTGCTTGATACCGGGCTCTCGCCCAAGGTTCGCGTCCCGGCCAGCGGTGGCATCGTGAAATCGGTGCGCACCGGCACGCCGGAACCGGGCATCACCCGGATCGTGTTCGACCTCGCCGCGCCGGTCGCGCTGATCGGGCCGAACCTGGAATGGCGCGATGGCCTTGCCGTGCTGGTCCTGCAATGGCCGGGTGATGGCCAGCCGGCCACGACCGAGCCGCCTGCGCCCATCGTCGCCCCGACCACGGCACAGGCCGTGACGCCGTCACAAGCCGCGCCCGATGCGACATCGCCCAGCCCCAATAATCCCGCCGATATCCTTGCCGGCAAGCAGGTGCCCGATGCGATGCCAGCCGTCAGGGCAGGCAGTGGCACCGTGGCCACCGGGCTCCCGACCCGTGTCGCCACCGGCGAGCCGACGCCTGCCGCGACAGCCGCTGCGCAGGTGCCAGCACCGCCTGCGTCCGTTGAAGCAAAACCCGTGCAGAGCACGCCGGGGGTCGTGCGCAACGCCCAGCTGCGCCAGCTCGTGATCGCCATCGATGCCGGCCATGGCGGGCAGGATACCGGCGCGGTCGGGGCGGTCGGCACGCGCGAGAAGGACATCACCCTGCAAGTGGCGCGCGAGCTGGCTAAACAGGTGAACGCGATGCCGGGAATGAAGGCCTACCTCACTCGCGACGCGGATTTCTTCATTCCGCTCGACCAGCGTTACAAGAAGGCCCGTGCGGCCAAGGCCGATGTCTTCGTGTCGATCCATGCCGATGCCTTCACCAACCCGCAGGCCAATGGTTCGTCGGTGTTCGTGCTGTCGCAACGCGGCGCGTCCTCGCAGGCAGCACGCTGGCTCGCGGATCAGGAAAACGCGGCGGACCTGGTCGGCGGCGTCAAGCTGAAGGACAAGAGCGACACCCTGGCCTCGGTATTGTTGGATCTGTCGCAGAGCGCGACCCAGCGCGCGTCGGAGGCCATCGCCAAGGACGTGCTGGGTGGGCTCTCGCGCATCGGCAAGACCCACAAGAAGGACATCGAACGCGCCAACTTCGTGGTGCTGCGCTCGCCGGACGTGCCTTCGATGCTGGTGGAAACGGCTTTCATCAGCAATCCGGCGGAAGAGCAGCGCCTGCGTGACCCCGGCTACCAGCGCCAGCTGGCACGTGCGGTACTGGACGGCATCGACCGCTATTTCAGCCGCCTGCCGCCGCCCGGCACCTGGTACGCAGCCAAGCGCAGCGGCAGCCTGGGCGTCAACGAGGACAACGGCGACGCCGGACCCTGACCTGCCATCGGTTGCGCGCGGGTATCATCAACGACCCCGATCCTCGCCGTTGACGTGACCGAAGCCCGCATCCGCCTGCTGTCCGAAACCGTTGCCAACCAGATCGCCGCGGGCGAGGTGGTGGAGCGTCCGGCCTCGGTGGTGAAGGAGCTGGTCGAAAACGCACTCGACGCAGGCGCCAGCCGCATCGACATCGATCTGGAAGAAGGCGGTGCGCGCCTGATACGCGTGCGCGACGATGGTGGCGGCATCGCGCCCGAAGAACTGGCATTGGCCGTGCAGCGGCATGCCACCAGCAAGATCGCGACGCTGGACGACCTGGAGGCCGTGGCGACGCTCGGTTTCCGCGGCGAGGCGCTGCCATCCATCGCGTCGGTCAGCCGTTTCCGCATCCTGTCGCGTCGTGCCTCGGACGCGCACGGACATGTGCTGGAAGTCGAGGGCGGCCGTGTCGATCAACCGGTGCCCGCGGCGCAGGGCGAAGGCACCACGGTCGAGGTGCGCGACCTGTTCTTCAACGTGCCGGCGCGCAAGAAGTTCATGCGCGCCGAGCGCACCGAGCTCGGCCACATCGAGGAATGGCTGCGCTCGCTTGCGTTGGCGCGTCCCGACGTGGAGCTGCGGCTCAGCCACAACGGCAAGGCCACGCGCCGGTATCGCGGCGGCCAGGATGCGTTGATCGCGGATGATCGCCTGCTGCAAACACTCGGCGAGGAATTCACCCGCCATGCCCTCGCGGTCGATCACGAGGCGGCGGGCCTGTCGCTGCGCGGATGGATCGCACAGCCCGCCTACAACCGGCCGAGCGCGGACCAACAATATCTGTACGTCAACGGGCGCGCGGTGCGCGATCGCAGCATCGCGCACGCGGTGAAGATGGCGTACGCCGATGTGCTTTTCCATGGGCGCCAGCCGGCGTATGTCCTGTTCCTTGATCTGGATCCGCGCCGCGTCGATGTCAACGTGCATCCGGCCAAGCACGAGGTGCGTTTTCGCGATGCGCGGCTGGTGCATGACTTCGTCTATCGCACGCTGAAGGATGCATTGGCCGAAACGCGCGCCGGCATGGCCGCTGCGCCGAACCCCGGGTTTGACGATGTGGCATCGATGCCGCGGCCTGATGCGGCATCGCCCCTGCCTTTCGATCGCTACCCGCGCCCGCAAACGCCGCTGGGCCTGGGTGTCGCCGATGCACGGGCGGCCTATGCATCGCTGTATGGCGCAAGCGGCGATGCAACGACTGCATCGTCGCCGATGTTCTTACCGCAAGCGTTGCCCGAGGGCGGCGACATCCCGCCGCTCGGGTATGCCATCGCGCAATTGCATGGCATCCATATCCTGGCCGAAAACGCCGAAGGCCTCGTGGTCGTGGACATGCACGCCGCGCACGAGCGCATCAACTACGAAAAACTGAAGGCGGCCTTCGATGGCGAGGGGCTGCGTCTGCAGCCCTTGCTGGTGCCGATGCCGATCGCGGTATCGCTGCGCGAAGCCGAGCTGGTCGAGCGCGAAGGTGAAGCCTTGCAGCAACTCGGTTTCGAGGTCGCGCGCAGTGGCGAGCAATCCCTGCTGTTGCGCGCGGTGCCGGCCTTGCTCGCGCAGGGCGATCCACAGGCCTTGCTGCGCGACGTGCTGGCCGATTTCGTCGAGCACGGCCAGAGCCCCCGGGTGTCCGAAGCCCGCGATGCGCTGCTGTCGACCATGGCCTGCCACGGCAGCGTGCGCGCCAATCGCCGGCTCAGCCTTCCAGAGATGAACGCGTTGCTGCGCGAAATGGAAGCCACCGAGCGGTCCGCGCAATGCAACCACGGGCGGCCGACGTGGACGCGCTTCTCGCTCGCGGAAATCGATCGCTGGTTCCTGCGCGGGCGTTGATGCCGCGCCACATTCGATCTGTCTAGAATGGGGCCGTCTCCCACCGAAACGGACCTTCGCATGCGCAAGACGATCGCTCTCGCACTCGCCCTGGGGCTCGCCAGCCCCGCCCTTGTCGCCCAGCAGCCCGCGGCCACCACTGCGCCTGTGCCGCTGCTGTGGAAGGCATGCGATGCGGACAACTGCCTGTACCTGCTCGGCAGCTTCCACCTGCTGAGATCGACCGACTATCCGCTGTCGCAGGATGTCGATGCGGCCTTCGCCGATGCCGAACAGCTGGTGTTCGAGATCCCGCCGCAGGAAATGGAGTCGCCCGAGTTGCAGCAGGCAATGCTGATGGCGGCGATGCGTCGCGATGGCAGCACGCTCAGCAGTGAATTGACCCCCCAGCAGAACGCCAAGCTCGACGCATGGTTGGGCCAGAACGAGGCGGCGTTGGCGAAACAAGGCATCGCGCCGGCGATGTTCCAGATGTTCAAGCCGTGGTTCGCCAGCCTGATGGTCACGATGACCGGCATGACCGAGCTCGGCATGCAGCCCGACCTGGGGCTGGATCGTCACTTCATGGGCAACGCCAGCAAGACTGGCAAGCCGGTGGGCGGTTTGGAAACGGGTGTCGGCCAGATCGAGTTGCTTGCGGGGATGACGCCGGAAGAACAGCGCCAGATGCTGGAGGAGTCGCTTGACTCGGTCAGCAGCGGCGGCATCGAGACCCAGAAGCTGCATGACGCCTGGCGCCGCGGCGACGTTGAGGCGCTGATCAACGGCACCATCGTCGAGATGCAGAAGGAATATCCGCGCCTGTATCAGGTGATCAACGTCGATCGCAACGACGCATGGGTGCCGAAGCTGGAGGCGCGTCTGAAAGCCGCAGGCACCGACGACTACCTGGTCGTGGTCGGCGCGATGCACCTGCTCGGCAGCGACGGCGTGGTCGAGAAGCTGCGCGGCAAGGGCTATCAGGTCGAGCGCATCTGCACGGCCTGTACGGCCCAGCCCGGGAAGAAGTAAGCCTCAGTCGGCAGCTGGCTGCATCACGATGCAGTCGACCGGGCAGGGCGGGATGCAGAGCTCGCACCCCGTGCACAGCGGCGCGATGACTGTGTGCATCAGCTTGGATGCGCCGATGATCGCGTCCACCGGACAGGCCTGGATGCATTTGGTGCAACCGATGCAGTCGTCCTCGACGATCAGGGCGACGATGGCGGGCCGGTATTCGCCGCGCGTGCGGTCATAGGGTTTGGCTTCGACATCCAGCAGTCTTGCCAGCGCGTGCGCGCCCGCATCACCGCCGGGCGGGCAATGGTCGATGTCGGCTTCGCCACGTACGAGGGCTTCCGCATACGGCCGGCAACCCTCGAAGCCGCACTGGCCGCACTGGGTCTGCGGCAAGAGGCGGTCGATGCGTTCGACCAAGGCTTCATCAGTGGCGGATGCCTGCACTTGCATGGTCATGCCATCGATAAGAAGGCGCTGGCTGGCTTCAGCGCACCGGCATGCCGGCCTGGGCGCCCTCGTCGGCGTCCAGCAATGCCAGCGCGCCGCCATCGAAGCCGGCCGACAGGATCATCCCTTCGCTCACGCCGAAGCGCATCTTGCGCGGGGCGAGGTTGGCGATGAACACCACGTTGCGGCCGATCAGCTTGTCTGGCTCCGCGTAACTCGCGCGAATGCCGGAGAAAATCTGGCGCTGGCCCAGATCGCCTGCATCCAGCAGGAAACGCAGCAACTTGTCTGAGCCTTCGACGACATCGCACTCCAGCACCTTGCCGATGCGCAGGTCGAGCTTGGCGAAATCCTCGATACCGATGAATTCCGCGGATGCTTCCTTCGGCGCGGACACGGCGGGCACGGCCTTTGCGGCTTCGGTAGCAGGCTTCAAGGTTTCCTTGCTGGCGTCGGTCATGGCGTCGATGTGCTTCGGGTCGATTCGGGTGAACAAGGGTTGGTAAGGCAGGATGCGATGCGCGAGCAAGGGCGCATCGCAATCACGCCACGTCGAGAGTGGCGCTGCGGTGAACTCGGCCACGCGCGCGGCGGTGGCGGGCAGCACGGGCGCGAGTGCGAGCGCAAGCACGCGGAACAAGTTGAGACCCTGCGTGCAGACGGCCTGCAGCTCGGCATCGGCGCCTTCCTGCTTGGCGATCACCCACGGCTTCTTTTCGTCGATGTACTTGTTGGCCTCGTCCGCCAGGGTCATCGTGAGACGCAGCACCTGCGCGGCATCGTTCGCGGCATAGGCGGCGCGGATTGGCGCGAGCTGCTCGATGAAGCGCGCATACATCGCCGGCTCGGGCAATGCCTCGGCCAGCATCCCCTCAAAGCGCTTGTCGATGAAACCGGCGCAGCGGCTGGCCAGGTTGACGAACTTGCCGACGATGTCGCTGTTCACCCGGTTGACGAAATCGGCCAGGTTGAGGTCGAGGTCATCGACGCCGCCCGAGGTCTTGGCCGCGAAGTAGTAGCGCAACGCTTCCGGCGCGAGGCCCTGGTCGAGATAGGTGCGCGCCATCACGAAGGTGCCGCGTGACTTCGACATCTTGGCGCCATCGACGGTCAGATAGCCGTTGACGTGCAATCGGGTCGGCGCACGCATGCCGGCGCCGTGCAATGTCGAAGGCCAGAACAGGCCGTGGAAATTGACGATGTCCTTGCCGATGAAGTGATGCATCTCGGCATCGCTGTCAGGCTTCAGGAAGGCATCGAAGTCGTAGCCCTTGCGTTCGCACAGGGCCTGGAAGCTGGACAGATAGCCGATCGGCGCATCCAGCCAGACGTAGAAATACTTGCCTGGTGCCCCCGGGATCTCGAAACCGAAGTAGGGCGCGTCGCGGGAGATGTCCCAGGCGCGCAGGCCGCCATCGCTGTCGAGCCACTCGGCCAGCTTCGCCTTGACGCCCGGCACCGCGACATCGCCCTGCAGCCATTCGCGCAGGAAACTCTCGAATTGGCCCAACTCGAAGAAGTAATGCTCGGAATCACGCAGCACCGGCGTCGCGCCGGACACGACCGACTTCGGCTCCTTGAGCTCGGTGGGGGCATAGGTGGCGCCGCAGACCTCGCAGTTGTCGCCGTACTGGTCGGGCGATCCGCAGTTGGGGCAGATGCCCTTCACGTAGCGATCGGGCAGGAACATGCCGCGTTCGGGGTCAAAAAGCTGCGACACGGTCCTCTGGCCGATGTGGCCGTTGGCCTTGAGCCTGGCGTAGATCGATTCGGTCAGCGCGCGATTACGTTCGGAGTTGGTCGAATCGTAGTGATCGAAATCGACCAGGAACGCGGCGAAATCGGCCTCGTGTCTGGCCTGGATCGCGGCGATGAAGGCTTCGGGCGTGGTGCCGGCCTTCTCGGCGGCCAGCATGATCGGCGTGCCGTGGGTGTCGTCGGCGCAGACGAAGTGGGTGACCGCGCCGCCCATCCGACGCGCGCGCACCCAGACATCGGCCTGGATGTAGCCGACCAGATGGCCGAGGTGCAGCGGCCCGTTGGCATAGGGCAGGGCGCAAGTGACAAGGGCTTGGCGTGGCATGGGCGGTCTGGCTTGAACAGGCGGCGATTATCGCATGCGTGCCGTGGGTGGCCACGTTGATAGCATGGCGGCATGAAGAAGCCGAACATCGACCCGAGGGTGGTTTATCAGTCAGCTGTGCAGGCGCTCAATCAAGGACGCTGGCCACAGGCATTCGACATGGGCAGGCAATTGCTCGGCATCGTGCCCGGACATGGTGGCGTCCATTTCGTCATGGGCGTTTCGGCCTTGCAGATGCGTCGCATGCCGGAGGCCATGACCCATCTGCGGGAGGCCACGCGCCTCAGTCCACAGCGTGCGGATTATGCGGCCCAGTATGCACGTGGCCTGGCACAGGCGCGATTGATGCGGCAAGCCATGGAGATGGCCGACAAGGCGGTCGCGGCGGGTGCGACCGACCCACTGACCATCGACACGCTGGGGGTGATCTATTCGCAGGGCAACGACAACCTGAAGGCCGCGAAACTGTTCAAGCAGGCGGCCGAGATGGTGCCTGGGAATGCGAGCTACCGCTTCAATCACGCTACATCGCTGACGTTTATCGGCGAGCTGGATGAAGCCGAACGCGAATACGAGGCGTGCCTGGCGATCGACCCGAAATACTGGAAGGCTCATCTGGCACTCGCGCAACTGAAGAAGCAGTCGACGCAGAGCAATCATTTGGAGCGGCTGCGGTCCCTGCTCGATGCTGCCGATGGGAACGACCAGCCTCGCATGTACCTGAACTTGGCCATGGCCAAGGAGTTCGAGGACATGGGTGAATACCCGGCTGCGTTTTCGCACCTGGTCCAGGGCAAGAAGGCGGGGGGCGAGGCCAGAGGCTACCGATCCGCGGATGACCAGGCCATTTTCGATGCGATCACCCAGGCTTTTCCCGAGGCAGTGACCTCCACCAACGGCCACGACACGCGGGAACCCATTTTCATCATCGGCATGCCAAGGTCGGGCACCACGCTGGTCGAGCGCATGCTCTCGAGTCATCCGGACGTCCATTCCGCAGGAGAACTTCAGGACTTCGGCATCGTATTGAAGCGCGCTTCAGGCAGCCAGACACGCCAGATGCTGGATGTCGACACCATTGAACGAGCGCGGGAAGCCGATTGGAAGAAGGTGGGCGAAGCCTATCTCCAGGCCACGCGGCCGAACACGGGCAGTACGCCACGCTTCATCGACAAGCTTCCGCACAACTTCCTCTACGCCGGATTCATCGCCAAGGCCTTGCCCAATGCCAAGCTCGTCTGCCTGCGGCGCAACCCGATGGATACCTGCCTAGGCAACTTCCGCCAGTTGTTCGCGCAGACTTCGCCCTACTACGACTATTCGTTCGACATCATGGACAACGGGCGTTACTGGCTGATGTTCGATCGACTCATGCGTCACTGGGAGGAGGTGTTGCCGGGGCGCATCTTGCAGGTGAATTACGAGGATGTGGTTGCGGATCAAGCCTCGGCCCTAGCCAAGATACTGGAATTTTGTGGTTTGCCATGGGACGACGCTTGCATGTCCTTCCAGGACAATCAGGCGCCTGTGGCAACGGCCAGTGCGATCCAGGTACGCGAGCCGCTCAACAACCGCTCGATTGGCCGTTGGCGCCGTTACGAATCAGAGTTGGCTCCATTGCGGCAGATGCTTGAAGATGCAGGCGTTCGGGTCGAATGAGCTACATGTAACGACTTGCATCGACGCGGATTGGATCACCCATGAAAAACCCCCGCCGTAGCGGGGGTTTTTTTCGCCAAAGCTGGATTACTCGGACTTGCCGAAGTTCCAGCGTGCTTCCAGATAGTAGGCACGGCCGTACGGGCTGAAGTTGCTGCCGTTGTACGGGGCGCCGGAAGAACCCGGATAGCTGTGCACGTCCATGTCGGGCATCTTGTTGCTGACATTGTTGACCATGAAGGACAACTCGAAGTCCTCGGTGACGTCGAAACCGATGCTGGCGTTGTACGTGGTGTACGACGACAGTTCGCCAGCTCCTGCAAAGGCATAACCGGTCGGACTCAGCTGGGCGCGATAGTTCGGGGTCGGGCCGATGTGGTTGGCATAGACGGTGGTGGCAAAACGGTTCCACTTCCAGCCCACCGATGCATTGGCGCGATACTTCGGGTCCGAGCTGTAATACGGATCGTTCAGCCAATCGACTTCGGGATCGGTCGGATAAGTCTGGCCTACGTGCTTCAGGTTCTTGGTCCAGTTGCCGCTGAAGAACAGGTCACCGTAGCTGCCCAGTGGCTGCTGGTAGTTCAGTGCGACGTTGACGGCTTCCAGCTCGCGGCGGGCGATATTGATCTTGTTGACGAAGATCGACTGGATGGTGCCGGCGCTGCCGCGCGTGACCTGCGACAGAGCCGCTTGGCAAGTACCCGAATTGATGTCGAGCTGACCAGTGCGGCAGAACATTTCGTCCAGCATCAGCTGGTTGACGCTCTGCTGCGCGACTTCGTCCTCGATCTTCCAGTTCAGGTAGTCGGCGCTGATCGAGAAACGACCAGTCGGGGCGAATACGACGCCAGCGGTCCAGGCCTTGGCGTTGATCGGCTCCAGTTCGGGATTGCCGGCCTGCTGGCCGAAGAACTGCACGTTCGAGAAACGACTCGGGCAAGCATCCGTGTTGCCCGGCTCGAAGCCCAGCAGCTGGCAGTTGTAGTAGTCGGTCGTGTAGCTGTAGAAGCCACTGACGCCCTGGAACTGGTCGGCCAAGCTGGGGGAACGGAACGCCGTGCCGTATTTGCCGCGGATCAGCAACGATTGGATCGGACGGTATTCGAACGCCAGGCTGTAGGTCGGCTTGGAAATTTCCTGGCCTGCAGCGCGGTAGCCATCGTAACGGGCCGATGCCGAAATGGTCAGCGGCTCCCATACCGGCAGGCGCAGTTCACCGACGACCGCGTAACGCGAACGATCGCCCTGACCACTGACAGCGGTGGTGCCCCAGATGTCGCCGTTCAACAGACGTGCATCCGGCGTGTACGACCAGCCCTGCGTGCCGACCTCCGCGCCGACAGCGATACCGGCATCGCCGCCCGGCAACTGGAACAGCGCACTGTTGGTGAACATCGCGCGGATCATGTTGTCGTAGGTCTTGCTGCGCGAGGTGGTCTCGCCCATGAAGCTGTAGAACTCCTGCGGCGTCAGCATCGTGTAGAACGCGGCGTAGTCCGGGGTGAAGACCGGATAGGCGTTGTAGTAGGGATCCCAGCCAAGCTGCGGACCGAGGACCTTGTTCTGGAAGAAGTCATTGATCGGATCGGCCAGACGGGCCAGGTCCTTTTCGTCCAGGCGATACTCGGTGCGCGATACGCCGATGTCGTAATCCCAGTTGGACTCGGAACCCAGGGTGCCGCGGAAACCGGCGTTCACATGGTAGGAACGGCTCTTGTTCTCCGCCATGCTGTTTTCCCAATTCCCCATGTCCTCGGGCGTGAAGCCGCGCTGCAGGTTCACGAGGTCGTCAAGGTTCGGGTCGTAGTAATAGCCCCATTTGACGCCGGTGCCCCACCACGTGTAGCCGGAGCCGATGTGGTACTTGACCTTTTCGTTGCTGAGCAGGACATCGGCATAGAACTGGTTGTTCTCGTCGATGTCATAGGTGGTGTTGACGTACAGCTGGACGCCGTCCTTGCTGTTCTTCAGGGTGCGATAGCCCGGCGTGTACATCGAGCCGCAGTAGTTCTCGTCACCGAAGCCGGGACGGGTCTGCAGTGCTTCGGTGCCGCCGAAGCCCGAGCTCACGTTGGCGCAGTTGTTCGGATCCATGAACTTGTAGCTGGTGAACGGGCTGTAGACCAGCCAGTCACGGCTGGCCAGCGGGGCAGCGCCGTTGTAACCGTTGGTATTGAACTGCTTGGTCAGGTCGCGGTCGTAGGCCCAGATCGGGTCCGACTTCTCGGCCTGCACGCCGACCAGCACATTGAGCTTGTCCTCGAAGCCGCTGAAGCTGTCAGCCACGCTGGCACGGTAGCTCTTGCCGCCGCCTTCCTGATACCAGCCGTAGCGGGCACTGACGATGGTGCCGTCGACGCGCTTCTTGAGGATGATGTTGACCACGCCCGCGATCGCGTCTGAACCGTACAGCGAGGAAGCGCCGCCCGGCAGGATCTCGATGCGCTCGACTAGGTCGATCGGAATGCCGCTGATGTTGTTGAACACGTCGCTGCCGTTGTACAGCGCCGGGTAGTTCGCCATCGGGCGACCGTCGATCAGATACTTCACGTAACCGGCCGGCAGGCCGAACATGCTCATCGTCTCGGCACCCTGGGTGAACGAGGCGGACGACTGGTTGTTCTGCACGCCACCGGTCGAGAAGGAGGATTCCTTCAGGACCTCGGCAACCGTCGACAGGCCGCGGCTCTTGATGTCCTCGGCGGTGATGACGGTGACCGGCGTAGAGGTTTCGAGCTCGCTCTGCGGAATCAGGGAGCCGGTGACGACGACGCGATCAAGCTGCTGGTTCTGCGAAGTGTTCTGGGAATTGCTCTGGGTAGTCTGGCTAGTCCCTTGGTTCTGCGTTTCGGCTTGCTGGGCCAGTGCAGTAGAGGCAGTCAGAGTGGCAGCAAGTGCCAGCGCCAATCGCGTATATCGTGGGGGGGTTCTCATTCAGTTCATCTCCTTGGCTGTCATAACTGCGTGCACGCCCTGCTCAAAAGGCCGGACACGACTGACCCGGGAGAGTAACACTTTCCTAACAAGCAACCCCCTGTTCAGAAAACGAAAACACCAATATCAATAGAGAGGATCAATTATTTAGATCGGTATCGATATGAATCATCAGATTCAGCTGTTAAGAACAAAAGCATTTTTGCTTTGGTAGAGCACATAAAAACCCCGCTGATAAGCGGGGTTTGTTGATGCCAATGGAATCCAAGCATCTGGCGATCAGTTGCGGACCCATGTCTGCTCGCGGCAGATGAAGGCAACGCACCCTGACATCCCGAGCTTCTTGCCGCCATCCTTGATCTCGAGCTTGGACTTGTAGGTCTTGCCCTTGGCGGGATCCAGCACGGTGCCGCCGGCCCATTTGCCCGCACCATCGGGACGCAGGCCCCACAGGATGGTCATGCCCTTGATCGGCTTGCCCTTGTTGGCGCCTGAGCACTTGTCGCAGGTGGGGTTGGGGCCGTGGTCGGACTGCAGGATCTCGATCACACGACCCTGCAACGTGCCATTGGTGGCCTGGGTGATTTCGACGATCGACTTCACCTTGCCGGTTTCGTCATCGATGGTCTTCCACTTGCCCACGGCCGACTGCTGGGCCAGTGCCAACATCGGCATGGCGGCGAGGCCAATGGCCAGTGCAAACAACGTCTTGCGCATGTGTCTCTCCTAATTGAGGCTCACCGGTGGCCATTGCCATCGGACGTGCCCGTTATATCCCATCCGCCGGCGAACGGTGAAAGCTGCGGTGCAGCAATTCAGACGAGATTGATCTGGATACAGGCAGGCAGACCGGCTTGTTGACCACTCAGTCCGGCCAATTCATCAGACCGGCCAATTCACAAGGGTTTGTGAAGTCGCCTGTCCCAAGGCAAAGGGACTCCCGGGACCGCAAGCATGCAAAAAACCATGCGGTGAAGAGGATTGAATAATTTGTGCAGACAGAACGGGGATGACAAACAAAAAAGCCCGGCAGATGCCGGGCTTCTTTGTGCCTACAAGGGCTGTGATCAGAACTTGTAAGTCAGGTCCGCACCAAACTGGCGGCCGATGGCACCAGCCTGATAGCTACGCCAGAAATAGGGGTAGCTGTCGAAGGAATCATCACGCGGCGGACGGGCACCAAACAGGTTGGAGACCTGGAAGCCGATCTGCAACTGACTGGTAATGGCCTTGCTGATACTGCCATTCCACACGATGAAGGGACCAATACGGTTATCCTCGGCCCAGTTGGGCAGTGAGCCCAGGCGATAGCCGCCCAGGTACGTGCTCCAACCATTCTTGCTCCAGCTCATGCTCCAGTTGGCACGACTGCGGAAGTCGAAGTACTGCCGGTTGATGCGGCGGTCGATCACGGTACTGCCGGGGAATTCCTGGTCGCGCAGCTTGGTGACGATGGTGTGGCCAGCGCTCAATGCAAAATCACCGAAGCGATTGCTGAAACGATAATTCCACGCCGTGTCGACGCCGGCGGTTTCGGAGAACGACTGGTTGTACGGATAGACCGAGAACGTGTTGATCCGTTGCTCCGTGTCGGGATTGCGCTCGACGATCTGGAGGAACTCCCGGCATTGCGGGGAATTCACGTCGACGGGTGTGCCTTCCTCGGTCTGGCCGAGGCGGCAGTCCGCTTCGGTACGCAGCATGTATACGCTGCTGAGGAATGCGACCTTGCCCTTGAGCTCGATGTTGTAGTAATCGACCGAAATCGACATGCCATCGATGATGTCCCAGACCAGTCCGGCGGTATAGGACTTGCCTTTTTCCGGGCCCAAGTCCTGGCTGCCTTCGCGCAGACCGAACACCTGATACGAATAAGCACTCAGGTTGGGGTTGGCGCTGCTGGAGCAGGGGTTGCCAGTGCCCGAAGTCGGGGTCAAGCCGTCGCGACGGCAGCGGTAGTAATCGACGACGCTGTAGTAGCCGCCCGATTCCTGGGCGAACACATAGGCCATGTCCGGCGCACGGTAACTTGTGGCGTAGTTGCCGCGCAGCAGGAGATTGCTGAACGGGCGGAACTCCAGGCCCGCCGACCATGTGTTGGCGGCCTCAGCCATGCCGTCGATGTCGTCGTGACGACCGGCCAGGCTTAGGTTGAGGTTCTTGAAGATCGGGATGCTGAACTCCACACCCGCCGCCCAGCGATCACGCTCGCCAGCGCCGCGGGTACTGGTTAGGCCCATCGCCTTGTCGTAACCCGTATAGTCGGTCGTCGTACGGACGTCAGGGCGATTGTCGTATTTCTGCCTGCCCCATTCCAGTACGGCTGCCATGCCCACCGTGCCTGCCGGCAGATCGAACAGATCGCCGCCCACGGTCAGGTTGACTTGCGAGCTTTGCGAGTCGCCCGTCGTGACCAGGTCGTCGGCAAAAGAGCGATAGATTTCGGGCGTGATGGGTGTCAGCCAGCGCTTCAAATACTCTTCGTTGTAATTCGGGAAATACGAATACGCATTGTAGACGCCAGTCGGAGCACGTTGTGGCTGACCACCGAAGAAGTAGTCATAGAACGGACCGGTGAGCAGCCATGGGCGCTTGCCTTCGTATTCGAAACGTGAGTGAGCAACACCGAAGTCCCAATCGAACTTGTCGTTCCAGATCGTGCCGCGCAAGCCGCCGGCCAAGTTGAACGAGCGCTCATCATGCAGGATCCGTTGCGGCGAACCGATCTCGTCCGGCGTCAGGTAGCGAAGATGGTAGATGAGGCCAAGCGGGCTGGTGGAGTAACCGCCTGCTGGCTGCAGAAAGCGCGTGCTGCTGGCGGTCATGCTGCTCAGTTTGGTGCCAAGGAACTGACCGTAGAGCTGCATGCCATTTTCAAAGTTATACGAGCCTGAAACGAAGGCGCCCAAGCGGTCGTATTTGCTTTGAATGGTCTGGGTGGCAGGCTGTCCGAAATAGCCACATTGGTTGGGCCTGTCGTTGCTGATGGTCGCCGACGAGTTGAAGGGCTCGAAGACACCGAACATGCCGCAATTGTGCTGAAGGGCGGCCAAGCCTGCGCCAGTGGCCTCGGTCGGGAGGCTCGGGACCAGGTTGCCGCTCGCATCGATCCAGTAATTTGCGGTAGCTGGCACACCCGGCAGGCCGGGGCGAGTGGAAGACCGTGCGTACCGATAAGCGCGAATGCCCGTGGCCGGGTTGTTCACGAACTCTTCCCGCCCCGCGAAGGCAGGGTTGTCGTAGTACGAGTCCATGAAGTCGCGCTGGCTTGCCATGATCGGCTTGCGATAGAAGTAGTCGGCGCCATAGGTGATCGACCACTTGTCGCCGCTGCGTCCACCGGTCCATTGCAGCGTGAAGTTGTCGCCACCACCGTCAATGGTGCCGCCGCCCTTGATGCGGAACTGGTCGCCTTCGTAATTTTCCTTGGTGATGATGTTCACGACGCCGGCAACCGCATCGGAGCCGTAAATGGCAGATGCACCGCCGGAGAGGATTTCGATGCGCTCGACGGCACCCGACGGAATGCTGCTGGTGCTGACTGCGTTGGATGCGCCGCGATACGACAGTGGGTAATCCGCCATGCGGCGACCATTGACCAGGACCAGCGTGTAGCCCGGACCCATGGCACGCAGGTTGATGAATGCGCCGTTCGGCGTCCAGCTGCTGGGATTTATGTCGTTGTCGACATCGCCGGTGTTCTGGGTGAGGGTGTTGAGGACCTCATAGATGGTGTTGAGGCCAGTGGCCTGGATTTCCTCCGCAGTGATCACCGTGATGGGTGCGGGACCTTCGATGTCCGAGCGCTTGATGCGCGAACCCGTCACCGTCACCTTGTCGATCGTCTTCGAAGACTGGGATTGACTGGTACTCGAAGTCTGAGATTGCGTTGTCTCGGTGTTTTCCTCAGACGTAGACGTATTGGTGTCTTGAGCGAGTACGCCTCCCGCCGGTACAAGCAATGCGGTGGCAAGTGCCAGCGTCAGTGCCCTGCGGTTGAGGCGCGCGTTGTTTTGTATAGCCATTGTTTCTCCCCAGAAAACAGCCATTGATCCCCCTAAAAATTTTGACTAGCGACTTTGGTACCAGGCAACTGCAAAGCCGGCCGTGGCCGGAAACGTGAAATTAACAACAAATTCACCAGGTCGCCATACTTTTTCTTCATATGGGGCTTCGAATTGCTTGGAGCGAGCCGAATGGAGGGCTGGAATCGGTAGAAACGCAAGAGAATCAGGTTGAAACCAGCATCTGGACTGGGCATTAAACTACCCATCCCGAGCCCTCAAACGATGCCATGCCTGCACTCACCCCCCACGCCGTCCAACGCGACCTGCCGCTGCACCCTGGCATCCGCAACGTCATCGCGGTCGGCTCCGGCAAGGGCGGGGTGGGCAAATCGACCACGGCGGTGAACCTGGCCGCGGCGCTCATGCAGTCCGGCCTGCGGGTGGGCGTGCTGGACGCGGACATCTACGGGCCCAGCGTCCCGGCGATGCTGGGCATCGAGGGCAAGCCGGACAGCCCGGACGGCAAGACGATCGAGCCGATGCGCGGGCACGGCATCGAGGCGATGTCGATTGGAGTGCTGGTCGACCAGGACACGCCGATGATCTGGCGCGGCCCGATGGCGACATCGGCCCTCATGCAGCTGTTCAACGACACCCGCTGGGGCGATCTCGACATCCTGATCATCGACCTGCCGCCGGGCACGGGCGACATCCAGCTCACCCTGTCGCAGAAGATCCCGGTCGCGGGGGCGGTGGTGGTGACCACGCCGCAGGACATCGCCACGCTCGATGCCGGCAAGGCGGTGAAGATGTTCGAGAAGGTCGAGGTGCCGGTGCTGGGCCTGATCGAGAACATGGCGGTGCACGTCTGCACGAATTGCGGCCATGCCGAACATGTCTTCGGCACGGGTGGCGGCGAGCGCATGGCTGCGCGTTACGGCGTGCCGGTGCTGGGCGCCTTGCCGCTCGACATCCGCATCCGCGAGCGGGGCGATGCCGGCGTGCCGGTCGTCGTCGCCGAGCCCGATTCGCCAGTGGCGCAGGCTTATCGCGCCGCCGCCGAACGCTTGCTGCAGGAACTGGCCAAGCGCCCACGCGCGTCGATGCCGATCGCCGCCTCGCTGGTCTGAGGCTGGCAACCCTTACAATCGCCCTTCACCACCAGAGCCGGGATATCGATGAGCATCAAGAGCGACCGCTGGATCCGCCGCATGGCCGAAGAAAAAGCCATGATCGAGCCGTTCGAGGCCGGGCAGGTCAAGCAAGTCAACGGCGAGCGCATCGTCAGCTACGGCACCTCCAGCTACGGCTACGACGTGCGCTGCGCGCGTGAATTCAAGGTGTTCACCAACATCAACTCGACTATCGTCGATCCCAAGCACTTCGACGAAGGTAGCTTCGTCGACATCGAATCGGACGTCTGCATCATCCCGCCCAACAGCTTCGCGCTGGCGCGCACGGTGGAGTATTTCCGCATCCCGCGCGACACGCTGGTGGTGTGCCTGGGCAAGAGCACGTACGCGCGCTGCGGCATCATCGTCAATGTCACCCCGCTCGAGCCAGAGTGGGAAGGCCACGTGACGCTGGAGTTTTCCAACACCACGCCGCTACCGGCGCGCATCTACGCGAACGAAGGCGTCGCGCAGATGCTGTTCTTCCAGTCGGACGCGGACGATGTCTGCGAGACCAGTTACCGCGACCGTGGCGGCAAGTACCAGGGCCAGATCGGCGTCACCCTGCCCAAGACCTGAGGAATCGTGATGGATCCGAACAACGTCGGTCGCAGCTTTCGCGAGAGCCCGTGGCGTTACAGCCAGTTCGTGGTGGTGGGCCTGATCGTCACGGTGCTGGTGCGATGGCTGGCCGATGCCGGCTGGCTGATCTCGCTCGGGGTCGGCGCCGCTGGCGGCATCGGTTACTGGCTGCTTGAGAAGAAGCGCGGTGTGATCTGAGCCGCTGCGTTCGTTGGCCTCAGCGCTTTTCGTAGGTAACGAAGAAGCCCTGCAGGTCGCCGTTCTCGATGTAGGGATCGACGCTCACCACCCGATAGCCGCGTTGGTAAAAGGCGCGATGTGCGGCGCTGAGGTCGTTCGCGGCGCCTTGGTTGCGGAAACCCCAACTGGCATCGACCCAGATAGTGACCGCCTGCAGCTGCTGGCTGGCGGCCTCGGCCGCGGATTTCTCCGGCGACTTGCCGAACGGGCTCGCTTGCGCAGGCAACGCGGCAAGACAGGCGGCCAGTGCCAGCGTGGCGATCAAGGTCTTCATAAGGGGTGCTCCTGGAAGGTGAAGCGGGGGAATGCCGATTGCAGGCGCCCCATCAGTTCTTCGCGTGCGGCATCGCTACGCGGCAGGCGCGGATGCGCGCCCCAGACCGGCGCGGGCCATGCATCGTCGTTGCGGAAGCGGGCGATGACGTGGACGTGCAGTTGTTCGACCACGTTGCCGAGCGAGGCGACATTCAACTTGTCGGGGGCAAGCACCTTGCGCAGCGCCATCGATGCAACATCCACCTCCTGTTGCAACTGCTGGCGCGCGGCTTCGTCCAGGTCAATCAGGTCGCGGGCATCGGCGATGCGCGGCACCAGGATCAGCCACGGATAACGAGCGTCGTCCATCAATTGCACCTCGCACAGGGGCCAGCGGGCGAGCGGGTGGGTGTCGGCGGCAAGGCGGGGATCGAGTGCGAAGGACGTGCTCATGCGAGGTTGGCCTGCAGGAAGTCGAGCGTGCGCCGCCACGCAAGCCGGGCGGCCTCCGGATGGAAATGATGCGGGTCGATGTCGCGGTTGAACGCATGGCCGGCGCCTTCGTAAACGAATACGTCGGCTTGCGGGTAGGCCGCGCGATGATGCTGGATGTCCTCCGCAGGAACCAGTGGATCGTCGGCACCGAAGTGGAACAGCATCGGTGCCTGCAGCGGTTCGCCAAGGAACGGGACGCTGCGCGCGCCGTAATAGGCAACGCCCGGCATCGCCAGCCGCGTGTTGCCGAGCAGCGCCACGCTGCCACCCCAGCAGAATCCGATGACGGCGCAGTGGTGGCCGTCCCCGGTCAGGAAGTGTTGGGCGGCGCGCAGGATCTCGACCGCGGCATCGAATCCCAGTTCGCCGGCCAGTGTCCGGCCGCGCGTCATGCCGGCATCGTCGTATGCGAAGTCGGCATCCGGCTGGACCGGGTCGAACATCGAGGGCGCCAAAGCCACAAAGCCGGCATCCGCCAGACGCTCGGCGACGGCGCGGATGTGCGCGTTGGCCCCGAAGATTTCCTGCACCACGATCACCGCGCCACGCGGCGACCCATTCGGGATGGCGTGCCAGGCCTGCACGGGGCCATGGGATGTCGGCAGGGTGATCCAGTCGCCCATGCGGCGCTCCGGGGCAGGGAAAGCCCGATTCTAGCCTCCCCGTATAATTCGCCCTCGTTCAACGGTGCCCGCGCGATGTCCCTCAGTCAGCCCAAAGTCGGTTTCGTCAGCCTTGGTTGCCCCAAGGCGCTGGTGGATTCCGAACGCATCCTCACCCAGCTGAAAGTGGAGGGCTATGACCTCGTGCCGAGTTACGACGATGCCGATGTCGTCGTCGTCAACACCTGCGGCTTCATCGACAGCGCGGTGGCCGAGTCACTGGATGCGATCGGCGAGGCGATGGCCGAGAACGGCAAGGTGATCGTCACTGGGTGCCTGGGCAAGCGCAGCGAGGTGATCCGCGAGGCGTATCCCGACGTGCTGTCGATCAGTGGTCCGCAGGATTACGCGAGCGTGATGGACGCGGTGCACACCGCGCTGCCGCCCAAGCACGATCCCTTCATCGACCTGGTGCCCGATTACGGTCTCAAGCTCACGCCCAAGCACTACGCGTACCTGAAGATTTCCGAGGGCTGCAACCATCGCTGCAGCTTCTGCATCATCCCGTCGATGCGCGGTGATTTGGTGTCGCGCCCCGTCGATCAGGTGCTGCGCGAAGCCGAGAAACTGGTGATGGGTGGCGTGAAGGAGTTGCTGGTGGTCTCGCAGGACACCAGTGCCTATGGCGTTGACGTGAAGTACGCCGAGCGCGAATGGCACGGCAAGGCCTATGCGACGCGGATGAAGGCGCTGTGCGAGGGTCTTGGTGAGCTGGGCGTGTGGACGCGCCTGCATTACGTGTACCCGTATCCGCACGTCGACGACATCATCCCGCTGATGGCGGAAGGCAAGATCCTGCCGTACCTCGACATTCCGTTCCAGCACGCCAGCCCGCGCATCCTGAAGCTGATGAAGCGCCCCGGCGCGATCGACAAGACGCGCGAGCGCATCGCAAGGTGGCGCGACATCTGCCCCGACATCACCTTGCGCAGCACGTTCATCGTCGGCTTCCCGGGCGAGACCGAGGACGACTTCGAGGAACTGCTCGATTTCATCGAGGAAGCGCGGCTGGATCGCGTCGGCGCGTTCGCCTACTCGCCGGTGGAAGGCGCGGCGGCAAACGCGTTGCCCGATCCGGTGCCGGAAGAGGTGAAGCTGGAGCGACTAGCGCGCTTCATGGCATTGCAGGCGCAGATATCCGAAGAGAGGCTGGCAGAGAAAGTAGGCACCACGCAACGCTGCATCATCGATGCGATCGATGGTGAACTGGCGATCGCGCGTTCGATGGCCGATGCGCCGGAAATCGACGGTCTGGTGCAGATCCAGGATGGCCGCGATGCCGGTCTTGTGCCCGGCGAGTTCGTCGATGTCGAGATCATGGGCAGCGACGAGCACGACCTGTATGGCGAGGTCGCTTACCAGGACTGACGCGGCATGGCGATGAAACGACGCTTCATCGCGCCGCCGCGTGGCGAAGTCGATCCGTCACGCTTCGCGCATCCGTTGTACGCGCAGTACGCGGCATTCGCCGACTGGATGCAGGGCGCCGACTGGCCCGGCATCGATGCGTTGAACGCCGCGATGCCGCTGCAGGGGCGCCGCTTTGCATCGCAGGATCGTTCCTTGCTGGCCGATGGGCTGCATTACGAGGCGCGCATCGGCGAGCGGGGCCTGATCGCCACCCGTGCGCAGAATTGGCATGACCTGTTCAACGCGATGGTCTGGTGTCGCTGGCCGGCGTTGAAGCTTGCGTTCAATGCGCGGCAACGCGGCCACATCGATGAAATGGGCCCCTCACGGCGGAATCGCGCGCAGTACGCGCTGACCCAGTTCGACGAGGCAGGTGTCATCGTGCGCGTGCGTGATCCCTCGCTCATGCGGCCGTGGGATGCGCACGATTGGCCGGCGCTGTTTCACGATCATGCCGCGGCGTGGGCCAACGGCGACATCGCGATGGTCGCCATCGTCGGCCATGCATTGCTGGAGCATGGCTTGCTGCCCGCGCAGTTCATCGTCGGCAAGGCGCTGGTGGTGCAGGGCGAGGTGGATGACGCGATGTGCGTGGAGCGGATCGCGCAGGGCATCGGTACGGGCGAGTTGCTGAATGATCCACTGGAGCTGCGACCGCTGCCGCTCGCCGGCGTGCCCGGCTGGTTCGGCGGGCAGGATGCGGCGTTCTATCGCGAGGCGGCGTGCTTCCAGCCACTGCGGCAAGGACGCACTTACCCGCCGCCGATGCGCATCACGCCTGCCCGGGATAGCGCACGTCGAGGATGACGAACTGGGCGATGCCACTCGGCAAGGTGGCCGAGAACTCATCGTCGATGCGCTTTTTCAGCATCGCGCGGGCCAGTGGCGAGTCGATGCTGATGTGGCCCAGTCGTGCATCGGTTTCATCCGGGCCGACGATGCGGTAGTTCAGCACCTCGCCATCATCCAGGCGCTCCAACTCCACCTCGGCGCCGAAGAACACCGCTTCAGGGTCGGCCGGCGCGGCATCGACCACGCGCAACGCCGGGATACGCTTGGACAGGTAACGCACGCGACGGTCGATCTCGCCCAGTTGCTTCTTGCGATAGGTGTATTCGGCGTTCTCGCTGCGGTCGCCTTCGGCCGCGGCGGCGGCGAGCGCGCGGACCACCTCGGGGCGCTTCACCCGCCACAGTTCGTCAAGCTCGGCCTTGAGGCGTGCATGCCCCCCGGCGGTGATGAGCTCGGTGCTGGCCGGCGCCGGTGGGCGCCAGCGCCCCTTCGGCGGCTGGCTCATGTTTTCAGCGGCGGCTGCCGAACAGCCCGCCCAGCACGCCGCGCAAGATCTGCCGGCCCACCTGGTTGCCCATCGTGCGCGCGGTCTGCTTGGCCATCGTCTCGATCATGCCCTGGCGGCGCTTGGTGCCGAACACGGCGTCCTTGACCGATTGTGCGAAGCCGCTGTCATCGCCTTCCTCTACGATCGGCTTGGCCGGCGGCGCATCGGCGGACGCGGTCGCGCTCTCGGCCTTCTTCAGCAGCATCTCGGCGGCGGATTCGCGATCCACCGCGGTGTCGTACTTCATCCCGACCGGGGACGCCGCGCGCACCTGCATGCGCTCGGCATCGGTGATCGCGCCCATCCGGCAGCCGGGTGGGGCGATCAGCGTCTTCTCGACTGGCATCGGGATGCCCTTGTCCTGCAGCGTCGACACCAGCGCCTCGCCGACGCCGAGCTGGCCGATGGCTTGCGCGACGTCCAGGTTGGGATTGGCGACGAAGGTTTCCGCCGCCGTCTTCACCGCCTTCTGGTCGCGCGGGGTGAACGCACGCAGGGCATGCTGGAAGCGGTTGCCGAGCTGGCCGAGGATGTCGTCCGGCACGTCGTCCGGGAACTGCGAGCAGAAATACACGCCGACGCCCTTGGAGCGGATGATGCGCACGACCTGTTCCACCCGCTGCTTGAGCGCGGCCGGGGCGTCATCGAACAACAGATGCGCCTCGTCGAACACGAACACCAGCTTGGGCTTGTCGAGATCGCCGACTTCGGGCAACTGCTCGAACAGCTCCGACAGCAGCCACAGCAGGAAGGTGGAATACAGGCGCGGCTTGAGGATCAGTTGGTCGGCGGCGAGGATGTTGATGATGCCGCGACCGTCCGTTTGCGTGCGCATCAGGTCGGCCAGGTCCAGCGCCGGCTCGCCGAAGAAGCGGTTGCCGCCTTCCTGCTCGATGCGCAGGAGCGCACGCTGGATCGCGCCGACCGATTGCGTGCTTACCAGGCCATATTGTGTGGAGATGTCCTTGCGCTCGTTCGCGACGAGGTTCAGCAGCGCGCGCAGGTCTTCCAGGTCGAGCAGCAGCAGGCCGCGGTCATCGGCCAGCTTGAACACGATGTCGAGCACGCCGGCTTGCGTGTCGTTGAGCTCGAAGATGCGCGAAAGCAGCAGCGGCCCCATTTCGCTGACGGTGGCGCGGATCGGATGGCCCTTCTGTCCCCAGATATCCCAGAAAATCACAGGGTTGGCCTGCTGCACGTAATCGGGGATGCCGATCTCGGCCACGCGCTGGCTGATCTTCTCGCTCGGCGTGCCCGCGACCGCGAGCCCGGCGACATCGCCCTTCACGTCGGCCATGAACACCGGCACGCCCAGCTTGCTGAAGCCTTCGGCCAGCGTCATCAAGGTGACGGTCTTGCCGGTACCGGTCGCACCCGCGACCAGGCCATGGCGGTTGCCGTATTTCGGCAGCAGGAAGACCTGGCCGCTGTCCGGCGTGGTGACGGCCTTGCCGACGAGGATCGAATTCATGAACGTTTCCATGCGATGAACGAGATGATTCTATTCGCTTCGATGCGGCTTGCGCGGGTTGTGGGGTTTGGAGGCGGTCGGTAACCTGCACCGCTCATCAAGCAAAATCAGGTCCCCCGAATGTCTCTTGATTGGCGCGTATCGCTGAAACTTTCCTTGTGTGTCGCAGCGATGGGCGCGATGTCCTGGCCGCAAACCACCGCGGCGCAGCGCCTGTCGCGCGCGGCCGCGGCCATCCTGGAGCAGGCACAGGCCGCCGAGGCCAGCTTCAAGGCGGCGGAAGACGCGGATGCGCAGGCGGCGGTAGTCGCCTCGATGGAAAAGCTGATGGCCGACTGCGGCAAGCAAAAGGGCTGTCCGATGGATCGGCTGGTCCCGATGTACCGCGCGATGCTGACGCCGCCGGAAACGCCCGATGCGATGGACGAGGGCGACGAGGACGAGAATCCGATCAACATCGCCGGTGATGGCGTGCCCGAAGGCGCGACCGCCGATGCGCTGCTGGACGAGCGCAACAAGCGCTTCGTGCAGATGGTCCAGTTCAATCCGGCAGTGCAGGCGGGCATTCGCCGCTGGCTGACCGACATGCGCCCGGCGCTGATGGACAGCTACGTCAACTACCAGTTCCTGCGTCCGCAGATGGCGCCGGCGTTCCAGCGCGCGGGCCTGCCCGAGGCGCTGCTGTTCGGGATCATGGCGAAAGAGTCCAACGGCAAGGTGCATGTCGGCTCGCGTGCCGGCGCGATCGGCCCGATGCAGTTCATGCCGGCGACCGGCCGCCGCTTTGGCCTGGGCAACGACGGCACCGGTTTCGACACCCGCTACGACCCGAGGATGTCGGCGGAGGCCGCGGCATCGTATCTGCTGGAGCGCTACGCGCAGCTCAACAACAGCATCGAATTGTCGCTGGCGGCCTACAACGGCGGCGAAGGCCGTGCATCGCGCGTCTACCAGCAAAGTGGCGGGCGCAATTTCTGGGATGTCAGCGTGTACGACCAGTTTCCGGCCGAGACCAAAGACTACGTGCCGATGGTGATCGCCGCCGCGTGGCTGTACCTGCATCCATCCGAATACGGCCTGCGCTTCCCGCGCACTTGGGGCGCTGGGCGTCCGGCGCAGATCCAGCTCAAGCGTGCCACTTCGCTCAACGAGCTGGGCATTTGCCTTGGCAACGCCCGCGGCACGGATGGCTACCTGCGTGCCCTGCGCAACCTCAATCCGCGCCTGACCCCCAGCGCATGGCTGCCGGAGGGCGGCGTGATCAATGCGACCGGTACCATCGCGACGCTCTACAACCGCTATTGCGTGAGTGGCAAACGTGCGGAGATCGCGCGGCAGCTGGTCAACAGCGAGGTGAGTCATGCACTGGTGCGCGTGGGCCCGCTGGTGACCAGCGAGACGGGCACGGATAACAGCGGCCCGGCATCGGCGCCTGCCACGGTCGTGCCGGCCAATCCGGGCGCCCGCACGAAAAAGCCGGAGGCTTCGTCCTCCAAGGCCGGCAAGCCGGCGGCGACAAAGACCCATCGCGTCAGCAAGGGGGAGACCCTGAACGCGATCGCGCAGCGCTACCAGTGCGACCTGCGATCACTGGTGAGCGCGAACGGCCTCAAGGCGCCGCGCTATGCCATCCAGCCGGGACAAACGCTCAAGCTGGCCTCGTGCAAGCGGTGAGCCGGCGCGTGGCGTGAGCGGTTCGCGGCATCACGCCACCACTGCCGGAATCACCCATCAAACGCGGCAAGGATCGGGCAGGGCGCCGTCTGCCCCGGTTCGCACTGGCGCGCCAGCCGTTGCAGGTGATCGCGCGCACGTACGAGCGCGTCGATCTGCCGATCCAGCTTGTCGATGCGGGTGCGGGCCAGCTCGCGCGCGCGGGCATGGTCGTGGCCGGAATCAAGCGCGATCAGCTCGCCGATTTCCTCCAGGGTGAAGCCGGCCTGTTGGGCGCTGCGGATAAAGGCGAGGCGACGGGCGTCTTCATCGCCATAGCGCCGGATCCCGCCAGCGCGATCCGGGGTCCCAAGCAGGCCCTTGCGCTGGTAGAACCGCACGGTTTCAACGCCCACGCCTGCCGAACGGGCCAGTTTGCCGATGGTCATGCCCATGCTTGACTCCGTACCATGGTACGGAGCCTATAGTGGCATTCCCACGCCGACATGTCAGGAACCGGGACGATGAACGCCGCCGCCCACCCATCCAAACCGATCGCGACGATCTACCGCATGGTGATGCCGGGGCATACCTGTCCCTACGGTCTCAAGGCCCGACACCTGTTGAAACGCGAGGGTTATGCCATCGACGACCATTGGCTGACCACGCGCGATCAGGTGGATGCGTTCAAGGCCGAGCACGGGGTCAAGACCACGCCGCAAACCTTCATCGATGGCCAGCGCATCGGGGGCTACGACGACTTGCGCCGCCACTTCGGCAAGCCCGTCGCCGACCTCGATGCCACCAGTTATCGGCCCGTCATCGCCTTGTTCGCGATGACACTGCTGATGGCGCTGGCCGCGAGCATGGCCGCGTTCGGCTCGCCCTGGACGATGCGGGCGGGCGAATGGTTCATCGCCTTCAGCATGGTGGTGCTGGCGATGCTGAAGCTGCAGGATGTGGAGAAGTTCTCCAGCATGTTCCTCAACTACGACCTGCTGGCGCGTCGCTGGGTGCCGTATGCGTACCTGTATCCCTTCGCCGAGGGGCTGGCCGGCGTGTTGATGATCGCGGGCGTGGCCAACTGGCTGTCGGTGCCGCTCGCGCTGTTCATCGGCACCATCGGCGCGGTGTCGGTGTTCAAGGCCGTCTACATCGACAAGCGCACGCTCAAGTGCGCCTGCGTCGGCGGGTCGAGCAACGTGCCGCTCGGCTTCGTGTCGCTGACCGAGAACCTAATGATGATCGCGATGGCGCTGTGGATGGGCTGGCACGCCTGGGGCGGTTGAGCCCCGCCGCGGTCAGCCGATCCGCGTTGCCAGCCGTTCGCCGAGGCGTACCGGGCTCTCCGCATGCAGGTTGGGCGCGAGTTCGGCCACGCCCGGCGGCAGCAGGGTGATGACGGTCGAGCCGTAGTTGAAGCGTGCCATCTCGGCGAAGCGGCCAAGGCGGATGTCCTTGTCGCGCCAATCCTTGCGGGTGATGTGGTGGCCGTAGGGCGGAATCTCCACGCCGCTCCAGACCGTCTCCACGCCGGACACCAGCAGCGCACCGACCATCACCTGCACCATCGGGCCGAACTCGGTCTCGAAGTGGCAGACCAGGCGTTCATTGCGGGCGAACAGGCGCGGCACCGAGGCGACTGCATCGGTGCCCACAGAGAACAGGCGCCCCGGCACGTGCACGGTGTCGATGAGGCGGCCGTCGCAGGGCATGTGCACGCGGTGGTAGTCGCGCGGCGAGAGATAGATGGTCGCGAACAGGCCGTCGGCGAAAGGCGCGGCCATCGCGGCATCGCCCAGCAGCTCTTCCACCGTGAACGACTGTCCCTTGGCCTGGAAGATGCGCCCGGATTCGATCGGGCCGCATTGGCTGACGTGGCCATCGGCCGGCATCAGGAACGCACGCGGATCGGGATCGGGCACGCGCACGCCTTCGCGCAGGGCGCGGGTGAAGAAGGCGTTGAAGCTGGGATAGGCATTGGGGTCAGGCTGCGCGGCCTCGTTCATGTCCACGCCGAACTTTTTGATGACGGTGTCGATCAGCCACTGCTTGATGCGCGGGTTCTGCGAATACGCCAGCCTGCGCGCCAGTGACGAGAGCAGGTGATGCGGCAACACATAGGTCAGCGCGGTGAGCGGACTCATGGCACCGCATCCGTCAGGGCGATGAAGTCGGTGGCGATCTTGCCCGGCTCGAACGGCGGCTGGATGACGCCCGACATGCGACCTTCGGGATCGATCACCGCCAGCGCGGCGGAGTGATCGACGGCGTAGCGATCGGGTTTGGCCGGGTCATCCGGCGGATTCTTCATGAACACCAGCGACAGGCCGCGGGCGAAATCCTCCAGCTGCTGCTGCGTGCCGGTCGCCGCCAACGTGTCCTGGTGGAAGGCGTGCGCATACGTGCCGGTGATCTCCGGCGTGTCACGCTCCGGGTCCACCGAGACAAACAGCACGCGCGGGCGCCTGGCCTCGGGGATGTTGGCCCATTGGTCCTGCGCGACCTTCAGCTGCGCCAGCGTGGTCGGGCACACGTCCGGGCAGTGGGTGAAGCCGATGAACACCAGCGTCCAGTGGCCTTTCAGCGCGGCGTTGTCCAGTGGCTGACCATCGGCGCGGGTCAGCTGGAAGGGCGGCAGCATGCGCGGGGTTTCGAAGCGCTTCATCGTCTGCAGCTCGGGGCCTGCGGGCTGCGCGGCCGGGCGATGACTGAAATGCCAGCCGGCCAGAAGACCCGCAAAGGCGGCGGCGATGGCGAGGACGATGAGGGTATTGCGATTGAACATGAGGAATCCGGGGCTTTGAGCCCGGCCATGATACCGGCCCGTCGCTATACTGCCGGTCGATTTCCGCGAGCCCGACCACCGTGAACCCCGATGCCGCGCGCGAGCTGCGCACCCTGATCGATTTCATCCGCTACGGCGCCAGCC
>JACSSF010000021.1 GCA_014879375.1 Lysobacteraceae bacterium | reverse complement strand
GCAGCGGGAAGAAATACACGCCGATGACGAAGGTGTGGAAGACCTCCTTCGCCATGCTCTCGCGCTCGGGCTCGGGCAAGTAGGCCAGCAACATGCTGCTGACCAGGAACGGCACCAGGATGTTGCGCATCCCGTAAAAGCTGAAACGCTCACAGGCCTCGTTGCCCATGATGTAGGGCACTTGCCTCGGCAGGCGTGCGGTGGTCGGGGTCGCGCTCATGCGTCGGCTCCTTGGGTTCTCGGGGTTACGTGGAAACAGGTTGATGGAACAAGGATGGCGCGGCTCAACGCCACTCCTCCAGCCCTTCGCGGGCGTACAACTCGGCGAAGGCCGGGCGCGCCTTCATCAGGCGGGCAAGCGCGGCCAGATGCGGCCAGCTGTCGCCGGGCTTCGGCATGCCGCGCGACCAGCGCAGCAACATCGTCAGATAGATGTCGGCGGCAGATGACATGTCACCCAGCAGGTAGGGCCCCTGCTTGGCCAGTTGGTCGTCCAGTCGCTGCCATGCCGCCTCGATGCGCGGCCCGGTATGCGCCAGCACGGCGTCTCGGTTGGCCTCGCCAGCAGGTTCCTGCGGGTACCACCAGAGGCGAAACAAGGGCTGCACCGCATTGGCGAGATGAAACATCCATTGCACGTATTCAGCGCGCCGGGGAGCATCGGGCAAAGGGGCGAGACGATGCCCGGGATCGGCATCGGCCAGGGTCATCAACAGGGCCGATACCTCGAAGCGCGGCTGGCCATCGATCACCAGCGTCGGCACCACGCCGTTCGGGTTCAGCGCCAGGTATTCCGGCGATTTCTGCTGGCCGGATTTCGTATCCACCAGTGCCAGCTGGTGCGGCCTGTCCAGTTCGATCAACAGCCAGTGCACGGCCATGCTGGCGGCACCGGGTGAATAGTAGAGCGTGTCCTGATTCGTCTGCATCGTCACATGATGGCATGACCGATGGCCCACCACGCCTGCGTGCGGACCCGGCTACCATCGAACATCGTCTCTGCAAGGTGCCCGTCATGTCGCGTCTCGCCCGCTTCGCCCCGCTCACGCTCGCCGTTGGCGTCGCCCTCGCACCCGTCCAGCAGGCCATCGCGACATCTCCCATGCGTCCGCCACTGACCACGCTGGCCGAGCGCAGCGGCTTCCTCAAGACCGGGCGATACGAAGAAGTGATCGCGCTGTGCGACGAGTTCGCCAAGGCCTATCCCAAGGCCGTGCGTTGCTTCGATTTCGGCACCTCGCCCGAAGGCCGGCCGATGAAGGCACTGGCGGTATCGACCTCCGGCGCGCTCACCACCAATGACGCGCGCACGCAGGGCCTGCCGGTGGTGCTGGTGCAAGGCGGCATCCATTCGGGCGAGATCGACGGCAAGGATGCGGTGTTCTGGCTGCTGCGCGAGATGCTGGCCGGCAAGGTCGCACCCGGGGTGCTCGATCACCAGGTGCTGGTGTTCGTGCCGGTGTTCAACGTGGACGGCCACGAGAACTTCCGCGCCTGGAACCGCCCCAACCAGCGCGGCCCGGAGGAAATGGGCTTTCGCACCACC
>JACSSF010000001.1 GCA_014879375.1 Lysobacteraceae bacterium | reverse complement strand
GTAGGCGTGCTCGTTGCACATCATCGACACGTAGTCGAGGCGATCCATGTAGCCGATCGACTGGTTGAACGGCTTGGATTCCGCCAGTTTCTCGGTGCCACGATGCAGCAGGCCGACGTGCGGATCGGCGCGCATGATGGTTTCGCCGTCCATTTCCAGGATCAGGCGCAAGACCCCGTGCGCGGCCGGGTGCTGCGGGCCGAAGTTCAGCGTGTAGTTGCGGATTTCCTGGCGGGCTTCGGCCAGGTTGCTGGCAAAGCCTTCGGAAGCTGGCGGGTTTTGCAGGCTGGGCGCGCTCATCGGGCGCCTCCGTTGATCTTGAGGTCTTTCGATTCACCCGACGCCGTGTCCATGCGCGAGTCATCGCGCACCACGCGCGGCACGCCGACGCGCGGTTCGACCGAAGTCACCGGCTCGTAAATGACGCGTTCCCTTTCGGCGTCGTAACGCACTTCGACGTTGCCGATCAGCGGGAAGTCCTTGCGGAACGGATGGCCGACGAAGCCGTAGTCGGTCAGGATGCGGCGCAAGTCCGGATGGCCACGGAACACGATGCCGAAGAGGTCGAACGCCTCGCGCTCGAACCAGTCGGCGCCGGCCCAGATCGGGGTCAGCGAATCGACGGTGGGCAGCGAGTCATCGGCGCAGAATTCGCGCAAGCGCAGGCGCCGGTTGCGCGAAACCGACAGCAGGTGCGCGACGGCGGCGAAACGCTTGCCTGCCACCGACTCGACGCGCTCCATGCCGATCGGCTGCGGCGTCTGCTCGGTGAAGGCCTCGCCCCACTTGAAGCGGCCGGGGCCGCGCCCTTCCACGCCGCGGCTGAACCCCTGCGAGGAAACATCGGTGTCCCACTCGCCGCTGCCGTAGCCGAGGTAGTCGATGCCGCTGACATCGACCAACTGCTCGAAACCGAAGTCGTCGCGCAGGGTGCGCGCGACATCGCGCCAGCCACCGGCCGGCACCTGCAGGGTGATTTCGCCACGCGGCTCGGCAACGAACACCTCGCAACCCGGGAAGCGGGCGCGCAGTTCATCGGCGAAGGTCGCTGCGTTCTGGTTCATGCGGCTTGCACTCACGAAGGAATGGCGATGGCGTCTTTCGACGACTTGTCGCCGAACACCGTCGTGCGACGGATCTTCTTCTGCAATTGCAGGATGCCGTAGGCCAGCGCTTCGGCAGTCGGCGGGCAACCCGGCACATAAACATCCACCGGCACGATGCGATCACAACCGCGCACGACGGAATACGAATAGTGGTAGTAGCCGCCGCCGTTGGCGCAGCTGCCCATCGAGATCACCCACTTGGGATCGGGCATCTGGTCGTAGACCTTGCGCAGCGCCGGGGCCATCTTGTTGACCAGCGTGCCGGCCACGATCATCACGTCCGACTGGCGCGGCGACGGGCGGAACACCACGCCGAAGCGGTCCATGTCGATGCGCGCGGCACCGGCGTGCATCATCTCGACCGCGCAGCAGGCAAGGCCAAAGGTCATCGGCCACATCGAGCCGGTGCGCGCCCAGTTCCACAGCGCGTCCATGCTGGTGGTGACGAAA
>JACSSF010000204.1 GCA_014879375.1 Lysobacteraceae bacterium | reverse complement strand
CTCCGGCGCGCTGGTCGGCATCGGCGTGGTGCTGGCCGCGGTGTTCGTGCCGATGGGCTTCATGGGCGGCGCCACCGGCATCATCTATCGCCAGTTCACCGGCACGATCGTCGTCGCGATGGGCCTGTCGGTGATGATCGCGCTGATCCTCACCCCGGCGCTGTGCGCGACGCTGCTCAAGCCGATCAAGAAAGGCGAGGAGCATGCCCACATGGGCGGGCCGATCGGCAAGTTCTTCGACTGGTTCAACCGCGTCTTCAATGCCGGCAGCGCGCGCTATCAACGCGGCGTCAGCGGCATCCTGGGCCGGCCCAAGCGATTCATGCTGATCTACGCCGCGCTGGTCGCGCTGATGGCCGTGCTGTTCCTGCGCCTGCCGACCTCGTTCCTGCCGGACGAGGACCAGGGCGTGCTGATGGCAATGGTGCAGGCCCCGGTCGGTGCCACCCAGGACCGCACGCTGCAATCGATCTACAAGCTGGAGGACTACTTCCTCGACAAGGAAACCAAGGACGTCGAATCGGTGTTCTCGGTGCAGGGCTTCAGCTTCGCCGGTTCCGGCCAGAACTCGGGCATGGCCTTCGTCAAGCTCAAGGACTGGGACCAGCGCAAGACGCCCGATTCGCAGGTCAGCGCGATCGTTGGCCGCGCGATGGGCGCGCTCTCGCAGATCAAGGACGCGATGGTCTATGCGTTCTCGCCGCCGCCGATGCCGGAACTCGGCATCTCGACGGGCTTCACCTTCTTCCTGCAGGACAACGGTGGCCACGGGCATGACGCCCTGATGGCGGCGCGCAACCAGCTGCTGGGTGCGGCCGCGCAAAGCAAGTTGCTGACCCAGGTGCGCCCGAACGGCCAGGACGACACCCCGCAGCTGCGCGTGGTGGTCGATCCGGTCAAGGCGCAGACGCTTGGCGTGCCGGTTGCCACCATCAACAACACCCTGGCGGTGGCATGGGGTGGCGCGTACGTGGACGACTTCATCGACCGCGGCCGCGTCAAGCGCGTCTACATGCAGGCCGATGCGCCCTTCCGCATGGATCCGAAGGACTTCGAGCGCTGGTCGGTGCGTGGCGCCAACGGGCAGATGGTGCCGGTGTCCTCGTTCGCCACCTGGCACTGGGAATACGGCTCGCCGCGCCTGGAGCGCTACAACGGCGTGGCCGCGGTGGAAATCCAGGGCTCGGGCGCGGAGGGCGTGAGCTCGGGCGACGCGATGGACGAGATCGAGAAGCTGGTCTCCCAGCTGCCGCCCGGCTACTCCGCGGCATGGACCGCGATGTCCTACCAGGAACGTCAGGCCGGCAACCAGTCCACCATGCTCTACATCCTGTCGCTGCTGATCGTGTTCCTTGCGCTGGCGGCGCTGTACGAGAGCTGGAACGTGCCGACCGCGGTGCTGATGGTGGCGCCGCTCGGCATCCTGGGCGCGGTGCTGGCGGCGATGCTGCGCGGCTATGACCTGGACGTGTACTTTCAGGTCGGCATGCTGACCACGGTGGGCCTGACCAGCAAGAACGCGGTGCTGATCATCGAGTTCGCCAAGCAGAACTACGAGCAGTACGGGATGAAGCTGATCC
>JACSSF010000079.1 GCA_014879375.1 Lysobacteraceae bacterium | reverse complement strand
CACCTGCTGCTCAACGGCACCACCGGCATCGCGGTCGGCATGGCCACCGACGTGCCGCCGCACAACCTCAACGAGGTCGTCAGCGCCTGCATCCGCCTGCTGGACGATCCGGAGGCCACGACCGCCGACCTGTGCGAACACATCCTCGGCCCGGATTACCCGACCACCGCGGAAATCATCACCCCGACCGCCGATCTGCGTGCGATCTACGAGACCGGCAACGGCGGCCTGCGCGTGCGGGCGACCTTCGTGAAAGAGAACGGCAACATCATCATCAATGCATTGCCGCACCAGGTCTCGCCGTCGAAGGTGATCGAACAGATCGCCACGCAGATGCGCGCGAAGAAACTGCCGTGGCTGGAAGACATCCGCGACGAATCCGACCACGCTACGCCGGTGCGCATCGCCCTCATCCCGCGCAGCAATCGCGTGGATGCCGAGCAGCTGATGGGACACCTGTTCGCCACCACCGATCTGGAAAAAAGCTATCGCGTCAACATGAACGTGATCGGCCTGGATGGCCGACCGCAGGTCAAGCCGCTCAGGGCGCTGTTGTCGGAATGGCTGGAGTTCCGCCAGGACACGGTCACCCGCCGCCTGAAGCATCGCCTCGAAAAGGTTGAGCGCCGTTTGCACTTGTTGGAAGGCTTGCTGACCGCCTTCCTCAATCTGGATGAGGTGATCCGCATCATCCGCACCGAGGACGAGCCCAAAGCCGTGCTGATGGCGCGCTTCGATCTCTCCGAGGACCAGGCCGACTACATCCTCGACACCAGGCTGCGACAGTTGGCGCGTCTGGAGGAAATGAAGATCCGCGGCGAGCAGGATGACCTCGATGCCGAACGCGATCGCCTGATCGCCACGCTCGGCAGCAAGGCGAAGCTGAAGAAACTGATCAAGGACGAGCTGCTGGCCGATGCGAAGAAGTTCGGCGATGCTCGGCGCTCGCCACTGGTGGCACGCGATGCTGCGCAGGCGCTGGACGAAACCGAATTGGTCGCCAGCGAACCGGTGACCGTGGTGCTGAGCGAAAAGGGCTGGGTGCGGGCCGCCAAGGGCCATGATGTCGATGCGGCCGCGCTGTCGTATCGCGATGGCGATGGGCTGCTGGCCGCAGTGAAGGGCCGCAGCAACCTGCAGGTCGCGTTCCTGGATTCGACCGGCCGCAGTTATTCGACTGCCGCGCATACGCTGCCCTCCGCGCGTGGCAACGGTGAGCCGTTGACGGGGCGTTTCTCGCCCGCAGCCGGTGCAACGTTCCGCGCACTCGCCACCGGCGACAACGATGCCCGCTTCGTCCTCGCATCGAGCGCCGGCTACGGCTTCGTCACCCGTTTCGAGAACCTCACCGGGCGGCAGAAGGCGGGCAAGGCGATGCTCACGCTCGGCGACGGCGCAGACGTGCTGCAACCGGCGCTCGCCCACGACATCGACAAGGACCGCATCGTCGTCGCCACCAGCGCCGGCCATGTGCTGGTCTTCCCGCTTGCTGAATTGCCGGAGCTCGACAAGGGCAAGGGCAACAAGCTGATCGAGATCCCGAAGGCCAAGCGCGGCACCGAGAAGGTCATCGCCGTCGCCGTGGTCAACGAAGGCGGCAAGCTGATCGTGAAATCCGGTGCGCGCACCATGACGATCTCGTGGAAGGAACTGGACGACTATCTGGGTGCACGCGCTTCGCGCGGCAGCTTGTTGCCGCGGGGATGGCAGAAAGTGGATGCGCTTGGGTCAGAATAAAGCTGCCGGAGCGCTATTGATCCCACGCGCGGCGGCGCGTTCATCCCTATCGCCCACATCGCCATTTCCAAGTGAATGGAGCTGCAGAAAGCCGACGCCCTTGCACCCGCGGTGGAACAAGCACTGATGGATACCGACTACTGGACATCCCGTTGGCAGCGTGGCGAGACCGGTTGGCATCGCGATGAAGTGATGCCGCTGCTGCAAAAGCACTGGCCGGCGCTGCAAGCCGAACCCGGCAGTGAAGTACTGGTACCGCTGGCCGGCAAGACCTTGGACATGCCCTGGCTGGCGGCACAGGGACACCGCGTGCTGGGCATAGAACTGAGCGGGAAAGGCATCGCGGAATTCTTCGCCGAACAAGGCGTGCGGGATGATGTGAGCGATACACCCGATGGCCCGCTGCACCGTGCGGGTGACATCGCCATCCTCCAGGCGAATGCCTTCGAGGTCAGCGCGGCCACGCTGTCCGGTGTTCGACAGGTGTATGACCGCGCCGCCTTGATCGCCCTGCCACCGCAGCTGCGCCAACGTTACGTCGACACCTTGTACGCTCGCCTGCCGGCAGGAACGAGCGCCCTGCTGATCACGATCGAATATCCGCAGCACGAGAAGCACGGCCCGCCGTTTTCGGTCGACGAGGATGAGGTGCGCCGACTGTTTTCACCCGCATGGGATGTCACGCTGTTGGAGCGACGCGACATCCTTCCCCAGCAACCGAGCTTCCAGGGCGAGGGAGTCACTTCATTGCAAACCGCCGTATACCGATTGCACAAACGTCGCTGACCTTGTCCGGCGCGCATGCGTGGGCCAGCGCTGCGTCCAGGATGGCAGGGGCTATCCAGCGGCGATGCAATGGATCAACCAGGCACATGTAGATTCGCCCGAGCCGGTTGCGTGTTTGCACGCTCGTGGTCATCGAGATGCGCATCCTTCCATCCACCAGGCGCTCGACCTCCATCGATGTGCGGAATACCAGGTGTCGATCGTCCGCACCCAGCACGACTGCCGCATGCCGGGCATCGTCACGCACGATTTGCCTTACGGGATGGATGCCGGCAAAGCGCAGGCCGGCTTCACTTTCCAGCAATGACGACACCGGGCAGCCGATGCTGGATTGCCGCAAGCGCCATGGCCTGACCAGTGCATTGCGCATGCACATCGCAACCCGTACCTGCCAGGGATGCGCCTGAACACAGCCAACCAATACCTGCGCCAGGAGGGTGTTGGCTGCGATTTTCGCCGACGTCTCGGCTGCGATATGCCGCTCAACGCGATCTTGATAGCAAGCCGTATGTTCGCCGCCCACTCGCCCAATCATGGCGCCCCTCCGGGCAGCTTCAACTCGATCGAAGGAATCGCGGCCAGGTCCAATCCATCCACTTCGATGGCCAGCTCTGCCGGCAGCAACTCCGTGAGCGCGGGCAAATCCGCGCGGCCAGTTGCCACGGCATCGCGTTGCTCCTCCGTCAGCGCGCCACCCGTTTCGTCGGGATGGCAGGACAATGCGAACAACGTCGGATGCGAACATCCCGGCTGACCCGGCAGGAAGCGGTGCCATGTCCCACCACCGAAGCGCACGGTGATCAATGCATCGGCCGGCACCCTGACCTGACACAGCGCCTCAACGAAGCCTGCGGTGTCATCAGCCGTCGAAAAGAGCAACCGCGCTCCACCACTGCCGGCAATCGCGGTGAACATCCGATGCCCTGCGTGGCGATGAAACGGATGACCGGCAGCCCCCACCAGAAACGAAAACACGGTACTGCGGTCGCCTGCGCGATCATGCAATGCACCGATCCGTACCGAAGGCTCATCCAGAGCATCCACGAAGCCGGGATGTTCCCGTTGCCGTTGCGCGGCGGCCTCAATCAGGGCATCGCCTGCACCGCGCGCAAGGCGGGCAATCAGCGTGACTTCGATCGGCAGCCCGTTGCCGGCATGAGGCAGGCAGGCTTGCGGGAAGCCGGCCACTGCCACGGCGCCATCCGCGCTCACGACACGCCGCCCGTCGATCGTGATTGGGCCCGCTTCCTGGACTCACGCTTGAGAGGCCGCCCGACCGGACACAACTCGAGCGCCCACGCATGCACCGTGGTGGCCAATCGCTCGCGCACCAGGCTGAAATACACGAACTGGCCACGCTTCTCCCGAGCGACCAGGCCGGCTTCTTCAAGCAGGCGCAGGTGCTTGGACAGTGCCGGCTTGCTGAACTCGAACCGTTCCGCGATGTCCCCCGCGGTCAGCTCACCGCCATCCAGATAAGCGAGGATCTGCCTGCGGGGCGCCGATGCCAGGGCTTCGAATACACGATCCAGCGACATGGCAAACCTCATTAATTAACTAAGTAACTAAATACTTACGTGTTGAACCCCACTTGTCAAGCACCGGCAACCCGTCGCCATGAATGCGCTCACGCCGCCGCATGCACCCCCGCGACCGCACGCCCGGAAGGATCGGCTGCGTTGGCAAAGGCCGCATCCCAGGCAATTGCCGCCGGTGATGAACAGGCAATGGACTTGCCACCCGGCACGGTGCGCGCCGAGGCTTCATCCGGAAACACCTGCTCGAACAGGCGGCGATAGAAATACGCTTCCCTGGTTTGCGGCGGGTTGTGCGGGAAACGCTGCGCGGCGGCATTGAATTCGGCATCGCTGACGTGCTTGTCGGCATGCGCCTTGAGTCCATCGATCCAGCCATAGCCGACGCCATCGCTGAACTGCTCCTTCTGCCGCCACAGGATCTCGTCCGGCAACACGCCTTCGAACGCCGCGCGCAGGACGTGCTTTTCGATGCGACCGTCCTTCACCATCTTGGCATCGGCATCCATTCCCATCGCCACTTCGATGAACTCGCGGTCCAGGAACGGCACCCGCGGCTCCACGCCCCAGGCCATCATCGACTTGTTGGCACGCAGGCAATCGTATTGATGCAGTGCATCGAGCTTGCGCACCAGCTCTTCGTGGAATTCGTGCGCGTTAGGCGCCTTGTGGAAGTAGAGGTAGCCACCGAAGAGCTCGTCGCTGCCCTCGCCCGACAGCACCATCTTCACGCCCATCGCCTTGATCCGGCGCGCCAGCAGATACATCGGTGTCGATGCCCGAATGGTGGTGACGTCATAGGTCTCGATGTGGCGGATCACATCGGGCAGCGCATCCAGGCCTTCCTCGAAGGTGTAGGTGAAGCCGTGGTGCACGGTGCCGAGCGCATCGGCGGCGATCTGCGCGGCCTTGAGGTCGGGCGAGCCTTCCAGGCCAATGGCGAAGGAGTGCAAGCGCGGCCACCACGCCTCCGACGCGTCATCGTCCTCGATGCGCTTGCGGGCAAAGCGCGCGGCGCAGGCGGCCACCAGCGATGAATCCAGCCCGCCCGACAGCAGCACGCCGTAGGGCACGTCGCTCATCAGCTGGCGATGCACGGCGGACTCGAAAGCATCGCGCAGCGTTGCCTTGTCCACCTGGACGCCTGCCGTCGCCGCGACTTCACGCCACGGGCGCTCGTAGTACTTGTGCAGCGTCTGCGTGCGGGTGTCGAACCAGTGTCCCGGCGGGAATTGCGCCACGTCATCGCACAGGCGCGACAGCGCCTTCATCTCCGACGCCACCCACAGGCGCCCTTCCACGTCATGCCCCCAGTACAGCGGGCAGATGCCGATGTGGTCACGGGCGATGATCGCGCGCTCACGCTCGGCATCCCACAGCACGAAGGCAAACATGCCGTTGAGCCGGTCCAGCCACGCGCCGACGTCCGCCTCGGGATCGGCCGCGTACATCGCGTTGATCACTTCGCAGTCGGACCCGGTCTGGAAGGCGTAGGCATCCTCCAACTCCGTGCGCAACGGGCGATGGTTGTAGATCTCGCCGTTGACCGCGAGTGCGAGTTTTCCATCGTCCGAGAGCAGCGGCTGCGAGCCGCCGGCCGGATCGACGATGGCCAGGCGCTCGTGCACCAGCAGTGCATGGGGATGCTGATACACGCCGCTCCAGTCGGGGCCGCGATGTCGCTGACGGGCAGACAGCGACAGGGCGAGCGGACGCAAGACCGACAGGTCGCTGCCGGGTCTGGAATCGATGACAGACAGGATGGAACACATGGCTGGACTCCTTGGCTTTTGAACGACAGAAACGAAGAAGCCCGCCTGGGAGGGCGGGCTTCAGGAAGGTTGGCGTGGGAATGACGCGCTAACCGCTGGCCCGCTGGCGGCAGGAATTGTTATTGCGGTTATTGGCGTTGTTGGCGGCGCAGCACGCCGTCACCGCGCCTTGGGCGGTGATGGCTGGAACGAGGGCGCGTCGCGCGTGCATGGCCCGAGTGTGCGCCTGCCTTGCGCCGGAATGCAAGTGGCCTAGCGGCCCGCTTCCGGATCCTTGCCGAGGATGATCCGGGCCGCGCGCTGGTAGGTCCAGTACGCCCAGGTCCAATTGAGCATCACCACCAGGCGGTTGCGAAAACCGATCAGGAAGAACACGTGCGCCCACAGCCAGAACCACCAGGCCAACGCGCCACTGAGCTTCCAGCGCCCGACCTGCACCACCGCTGCCATGCGCCCGATGGTGGCGAGGTTGCCGAAATCGCGATAGCGAAAGTGGGTGGCAGGCTGTCCGGCCAAGCGCGCGCGGATCGTGTCGGCCACGTGCCTGCCCATCTGCTTGGCCGCCGGCGCCACTCCCGGCACGGGCCGGCCGTCGCTCTGGACCGAAGCCAGATCGCCCGCGACGAAAACATGCGGGTGCCCCGGCACGGCCAGGTCGCTCTCGACCGAAACGCGTCCCGCACGATCCAGCGGCACGCCCAGCGTGCGCGCCAATGGCGATGCCGCCACGCCGGCGGCCCACAACACGGTGCGTGCGGGGATGTGGCGTTCGCCCACCTGCACGCCCTTGCCGTCGATGGAAGCAACAGGCGTGCCGGTCAACACCTCCACGCCCAGATGTTCCAGCTGCAGGCGCGCCTTTTCCGACAGATCCGGATCAAAGGACGACAGCACGCGCGGGCCGGCCTCCAGCAACATCACCTGCGAGTGCGCGGGATCGATGTGGCGGAACTCGCCATTCAAGGTATGCCGGGCGATTTCCGCCATCGTGCCCGCCAGTTCGACGCCGGTTGGGCCACCACCGACGATGGCGAAGGTGAGCAATGCCTTGCGTTCGTCCAGGTCGTCGGTCGCTTCGGCACGCTCGAACGCGGAGAGGATGCGGCGACGGATATCCAGCGCATCATCCAGTGATTTCAGGCCCGGCGCGTGTTCGGCCCACTCATCGTGACCGAAATAGGCATGGGTGGCGCCGGTCGCCAGCAATGCGTAATCGAAATCGATGTGGCGTCCATCGGTCAGTGTCACCCGCCGCGCAGCGGGATCGATCGCGTCCACCTCTTCCATCAACACGGTGACGTTTTCCTGTCGCCGCAGGATCTGACGCAGCGGCGCGGCGATGTCGGGCGCGGACAGCCCGGCGGTCGCCACCTGGTAAAGCAAGGGCTGGAACAGATGATGGTTGCCGCGATCGAGCATGGTGATCCGCACCGGTGCATCGGACAGCGCGCGCGCCGCCCACAACCCGGCGAACCCGCCACCGATGATCACCACATGCGGAAGTGCAACGTCACTCACGTCATTCATGTTGTGCCCCTCGCGCCCAACAGGCGCTCGATCAGGCCAAGGTACAGCGCGGGCAATGCTTCAAGGTCGGCGACACGCACGTTTTCATCCACCTTGTGGATGCTGGCGTTGACCGGGCCGACCTCGATGCACTGTGCGCCGAGCGGCGCGATGAACCGCGCATCGGACGTGCCGCCGCCGGTGCTTTCCTCCGGTGTGTTGCCGGCGAATCGCGCCAGCACTTCACGCGCAGCATCGCGCAGCTCGCCTTCGGGCGTATAAAACGGTTCGCCGCTGCGATGCCAGTGGATCGTGTAATCGACGCCGTGCTTGCGCAGGACCGCCTCGCACTCGGCTTCCAGCCGCGCCGCATTCCAGTGCGGGTTGTAACGCAGGTTGAACAGCACCTCCAGGCGCCCCGGAATCACGTTGTTCGCATGCTGGCCGGCGTGCGTGTCGGTGATTTGCAGTGACGTGGGGGGAAAACTCTCGTAACCCCCACCCCACTCCCGCGCCGCCAGTTCGGTCAGTGCCGGTAGCGCGTGATGGATGGGGTTCTTCGCCTTGTCCGGATAGGCGACGTGGCCCTGCACGCCGTTAACGGTCAAGCGCGCCGACAACGAGCCGCGACGGCCGACGCGCAGCAGGTCGCCGAGCACGGCTTTCGAGGAAGGCTCGCCGGTGATGCACCAATCGATGCGCTCGCCGCGCTGACGGAACACCTCCGCCACCTTGCGCACGCCATCGATGGCATCGCCCTCCTCGTCCGAGGTCAGCAGCAGGCCCAGCTTGCCCGGATGATCCGGATGACGGGCCACGAATGCTTCGAGTGCGACCACGAACGCGGCCACGCTGCCCTTCATGTCCGCGGCGCCACGCCCGTACAGCACGCCGTCGCGGATTTCAGGTTTGAACGGATCGCTCGTCCACGCCTCCAGCGGACCCGGCGGCACGACGTCCGTATGCCCGAGCAGCATCAACACCGGGCCATCCTCGCCATGCGTGGCCCACAGATTGTCCACCTCGCCAAAGCGCAGATGCTCGATGTCGAAACCGACGCGCCGCAGGCGCTCGGCGATCAACGACTGGCAGCCCGCGTCATCCGGCGTGACCGAAGGCCGGCGGATGAGTTCACACGTGAGATCGAGGACGTCGTTCATGCGCTCAGCCGATGCCGAACAGTTTCTTGAAGCCGTTGTCGCTGAAACCCTGCGCGATGCGGCCGTCGTCCATGACGATCAGCGGGCGCTTCACCAGCGCCGGATGTTCGCGCAGGAGCAGCTTCCATTCGGCGTCGCTGCCCGGCGACTTGCGGTTGTCCGGCAACTGCCGCCAGGTGGTTGACGACTTGTTGACCAGCGCGTCCCAGCCGCCTACGCCATCCTTCCACGCCACGAACATGTCGGGCGCCGGCAACTGCTCGCGCACGTCGACGAAGTCATGCGCGATGCCGAAGCGGTCCAGCCATTTGCGCGCCTTGCGGCAGGTATCGCAGTTCTTCAGGCCGTACAACGTGGTCATGCGCAGCTTCCGTCGGAGATGCCTGCATTCTGGCGACTGGCGGCGCGCGGCGCCAGTCGCCCGTTGTCCGCTTCATCCGCCCACGCTTACTGCACGGGCAGCACGCCCACTTCCAACGCCGTCGGATACTTTTCGTTCTGGTACACGCGATGCGTCGCCTTGATGAAGTCGCTGTCCACGGCCTTGTAGATGTTGGGCACGTATTTCTGCGGATTGCGGTCGATGTACGGGAACCACGTCGACTGCACCTGCACCATGATCCGGTGGCCCTTCTTGAAGGTGTGCAGCACGTCGTTGAGCGTGTAGTTCACCGCCGTCGGCTTGCCCGGCACGAACGGCTCTGGCTTCTCGAAGCTGTTGCGGAAGCGTGCGCGCATCGGCTCGCCACGCACCATGGTCTGCTGGCCGCCACGCGCCTTCTTGCCTGCCAGTCGCTCTTGGAACGAAGGCGCGGGCATGTCGTCCGGATTCACGTCGATCAACTTGACGACGAAGTCCGCATCGCTGCCCGTGGTGGACACCCACAACTTCACCTTGATCGGCCCGGCGATGGTCACGTCCTCGGCCAGCGGCGCGGTCTGGTAGACCAACACGTCCGGGCGCGACGCGGCAAAGCGCTGATCCGCAGCGATGTAGTCGCGGCTCCAGCCGGTCATGATCTCGGTCGTGTACGGCACCGGCTTGGCCGGATCGCTGACGTATTCGCCAAAGCCGTTCGCAACGGTCGGTTTGGCATCGAACTTCAGCCCACCCTCGGGCTGGAAGTACAACGTGCGCGGCTGCAGGTTCTTCGGCGGCCAGCTCGCGAAACGCTCCCATTCGTTCGCGCCGGTGCGGAACACCCATGCCTCCGGCAGGTCGGCCCGCCCTTCCCCCTTCAAATATTGTTTGAAGAAGGCGAACTCGACCGGCTGGTAGTCGAGCGAGGTTTCACGCCCGAATTCGGCATCGCCCACCTGGTCGCCCTTGCTGCCGAGCCAGCCACCGTGCGTCCACGGCCCCATCACCAGGGTGTTCTGGATGCCGGG
>JACSSF010000081.1 GCA_014879375.1 Lysobacteraceae bacterium | reverse complement strand
AAGAACTGGCGCATCGTCAAGGTCGCGACCACCAAGGCGCAGCGCAAGCTGTTCTTCAACCTGCGCAAGTCGAAGAAGCGCCTGGGCTGGATGAACGCCGAGGAAGTGCGCACGATCGCCGCCGACCTCAACGTGCCCGTGTCCGAAGTGATGGAGATGGAAGCGCGCCTGTCCGGTCGCGACATCGGTTTCGATGCACCGGATTCGGACGATGACGAGCGCGCACCGCCGTCGCCTTCGGCCTATCTCGTCGCCGATGCGGAAGACCCGGCGCAGGCCTACGAACGCCACGACAGCGAGGACCACCAGCTCTCGATGCTGCGTGAAAGCCTGGCCGGTCTGGATGCGCGCAGCCGCGACATTATCAAGCGCCGCTGGCTGGATGCCGACAGCAAGGTGACGTTGCAGGAACTGGCCGACGAATACGGCGTCAGCGCCGAGCGCATCCGCCAGATCGAGGCGAACGCGCTGAAGAAGATGAAGGCACTGTTCGCGGCTTGAATCTGATGATGCGATGAACTGAAACGGCTCGGGAAACCGGGCCGTTTTCTTTTTGGATGTCGAGGAGCTGGATGTCGACGAAGTCGTTCAGCGTGACATGGGATTACTCATGATCGTCGGGTGCGCGGGCCACCGGCAGTCGCCAGCCATGCCGAATCGCCATGAAGCGCAGGCCGAAGCACAGCAGCGCCCCCACGACCATGGCGGGCAACTGCGGCCAGCCGAGTGCATGCGCGATGGCCACGATGCCGCCACCGACCAATGCCGCGACGGCATACAACTCCGTCTGCTGAAGCACCACGGGTGTGCGTGCGACCAACAGGTCACGTGCGATGCCGCCGCCGATGCCGGTGATGATGCCGAGCAAGGTGGCCGCAAACGGCGACAGGCCGAAGCTGAGTGCCTTGCCGGTACCGAGCACGGCGTAAAGCGCGAGACCCGCGGCATCGAACATCAACACCGGGTTGCGCAACCGCTCGATGAGGCCGTGCCAATAGAAGGTGACCACGCCCGCGACCATGGCGGTCGTTAGGTATCGCCAATCGGCAAGCGAAGCGGGCGGGATCGCGCCGATCAGGACATCACGCACGATGCCGCCGGTCACTGCGGTGACGCAGGACAGCACCAGCACGCCGAACAGGTCCAGCCGCTGGCGCACCGCGAGCAGGCCGCCGCTGAGCGCAAACACGAAAATGCCGACTAAGTCGAACAATTGCAGGGCGAAGGACACGGCAAGACCGTCAAGAGGAGACTATGGGCAGGATCGCAGCATGCCACCCGCTTGTCATGCTGCCTGCAGCAGAGGCCGCATCATCTCCGTGGACATCAAAGATTCACGTCATCCACCCAGCGAATCGATATGGCTGCATCATCGATCAGGTCGATGCGCCAACCGTGCGCAATGGCCAGGCGCCCGATGAGGCTGTTGCCGAAACGGCTGTCGCTGCGCGTGGCGGCGCGGGGTGCGGTGGGGTCTGATGTGGATAGTGCATCTCCTTGCGCGCTGAAAAAGATGCCTTGCGGCGATATTGTCACCAAGAGCGTGTGCAGGGGCCGCTTGGCCAGCATCGATCGAAGCAGTGCGCTGACCACGAGTTCAGCATCACGCAAAGGCAGCGGGAGCGTGCCCGCATGTCCTTCCAGTCTCACATTGACCAAGTTCGGTTGGCCCTGGGTGGCGATCTCGATCTGTTGTTGCATCCAGCTATCGACATCGACGGTTTCCAGAGTCGCCAGCTGACGTCGGGCGAGGCGAAGCAAGGCATCGAGCAGGGTGGATACCTCGTCCACGCCACGCCGCAGCCGCTGCATCGGGGCTTGCAGGTGCGGCTCGGACTGTACGTCCTCTTCCAGCAGTTCCAGCGCGCCGCGTACCACCGCCACCGGCGTGCGCAGCTCGTGGCTGGCATCGGCGAAGAACGTGCGCTCGACTTGTTCTGCTTCCACCAAGCGACGCTGGTAGCTGTCGATGGCGAGTGCCACGCGACCCAGCTCGTCGCGCGGCTGGTGGGCGGCCAAATCGGTGATGTGCGGGGCCGTGTCCAGTCGTTCCACCTCACCCGCCAAGCGACGCAGCGGTCGTGTCGCGCTGCGCGCCAGCCACCAGCCCAGCAGGCTGCTGAGCAGCGCACCCGCGAAGATGACGATGAAGAGGATATGCAGCAGATAGCGCTCAAGCGCTTCGATTTCGCGCAGGTCGATTTCGAGGTATATCCGCCCGGCCGGGGTATCGAATACACCGACATGCAGGCCATCATCGGAAGAAGAATGGCCTTCATGCACGCCGGGTGTCAGACCAGTCAGGTGCGCGGGGAGGGGAGTGGTTTCTCCCGGTCGGCGCAGATACGCGCGCTGCAGCTCGCTGGAGGGCAGGCGTGCCTGAGGGTCTTCTGCTAACCGTTCTGCCCAAGCATTCGCCTGATCTTGCAGCAGGGCGCCGACCAGCACGTGCTCGTAGCGCTCGGTGATGAAGATGGCAGCGGCGGCGAAAACCAGGCTCATGACCAGTCCCATGCCGATGGCCATCAACATCACCCGTGCGCGGAAGCTCATGTGCCTACGCATCGTCATCCGCCAAAAGGCGATAACCCAAGCCATGCACGGAATGGATCAATGGTGTCGGGAAAGGTTTGTCGATCAGCGCGCGCAGCGCGTAGAGATGGTCGTGCAGGCGCGCGGTGTCCAGCGGCGTATCGCCCCACAGGCCTTGCGCGAGGCGTTGGTGGCTGACGATGCGCGGGGCGTCCTGCAGCAGCATTTCCAGCAGCCGGCCCTGGGTGCGGTTGAGCGGGATGCGTTTGCCTTCGCGCCAGGCCAGCAGGCTCCCTGCATCGAAACGCAGCGGACCGTATTGGCTGGCCGGCGTGTTGGCTTGGCGGTCCCGACATAGCACCTGCAGCCGCGCTTCGAGCTCGCGCAGTTCGAAAGGCTTGACCATGTAATCATCGGCGCCCTCGGCGAACCCCTTGAGTTTGTCGTCCAGAGTGTCGCGCGCGGTCAGCATCAGCACCGGCGTGCCGTGCCCGGCCTGGCGCAGGCGGCGGCACAGTTCCAGCCCGTCCATGCGCGGCAGGCCTAGGTCGAGCACGATCACGTCGAAGCGCCCGTCCAGCGCGCGGGCAAGGCCGCTGGCGCCGTCGGCGGCGTGATCAACGCGATGGCCGCGGCGTTCAAGGAAGTCCCACACGTTGGCGGCGATGTCGTGCTGGTCCTCGATGATCAGCACATCCATTGGCGTTGCAGCCAGCGGGGACGGGTGGCGCGTGTTCATGCCGACAAGGATTCCACATCCCGCGTCGGTTGCGTTTAACAACTCGGCGAGATTTGTCCGAGCGGTTCTTGCGGGGGTGGCCGGCAAGCTGCGCGCGTCGTCCACCAGCACACGCCCATGACATCAACGGTATTAAATGTTGCTGCACCGGCCCGCGGTCGCTTCCTTCCGCAGGCAGGCACCGATCCGCGCGCGCTGCTGCGCCTCTGGTATGTCGCCTTGGCGATCTACCTGCCGACGATGGTCTGGCTGATGGGATACGGCGGCGATTACGCGGTGGCCGACCGCTTGTACGCACTGCAGGGCGGACAGTGGCATTGGCGCCAGCACTGGTTGACCGCCGGCTGGATCCACCAGGGCGGCAAGCACCTCAGCCAGCTGATGTGGCTGGGCACCGCCATCTTCACCGCGAGCATCTGGCAGCGACCGGCTTGGCAGTCCTGGCGGCGTCCGTTGATCACGCTGCTTGCGAGCGTCCTGATCAGCACCGCGATCGTCGCTTCGATCAAGCATGCATTGCCGATGGCTTGCCCGTGGGACCTGCAGCGTTACGGGGGCGGGCATTTCCACGTGGGCCTGTTCGAGCGGTGGCCGCTGGGCGTGCCGCGCTACCACTGCTTTCCGGCTGCGCATGCCAGCTCCGGGTTTGCGTGGATCGCGCTGTATTTCTTCTGCCTGCAAGTCGCGCCCCGTTGGCGCGGCTGGGGCCTGGCCATCGGCTTGGCGATGGGCGCGGTGTTCTGCGCATCGCAGGAACTGCGGGGTGCGCACTTCCTTTCCCACGACCTGACGACGATCATGTTGTGTTGGGGGACGGCGCTCTTCCTGTATGTCGGGTTTCGGGACAATGCACGCGCATGAATCAGGATAAGTGGTGGGTACGGCGCTGGCCGGTGGCCAGCGAGTGGATGGCGTTGATTGCCGCGCTGTACTTCGCGCTGGTCTGCAATGGCGCGTTCTGGCATGCCTTCGCAGCTGCAGGTGCATGGGGCCAACCCGGCGCGTGGCGCCTGGCCGTCGGCTTGTTCGTCGGCATCGTGGCATTGCACACGGCCCTGTTGCTGGTGCTGCTCAATCGCTGGACCACCCGCATCATCCTGCCGCTGTTGCTGCTGGTCACCGCGTCCGCCATGTATTACATGAACCAGTACCGCGTGTACCTGGACGCCGACATGATCCGCAACGTGCTCGCGACCGAACGCAAGGAGGCGAGTGAATTACTGACGCCGGGCCTGGCGTGGTACGTCGTGATCTACGGCGTGGTGCCCTCGTTGCTGGTCTGGCGCACGCGCCCGGTGCAGCGCAGCGTGTTGCGCGGCTTCCTCGTGCACGTGGCCGGCATCGTGCTCGCGCTGGTCGTCGCCGCCGGCGCGATCGCCGCCAGTTACCAGCCGATGGCGGCGTTCATGCGCAACGAAAAATCCATCCGCCACCTGATCACGCCGGGCAATTGGATCGTCTCACTCGGCAAGGTGCTGCTTGGCGATGCGCCGCGCAGCGGCCCGAAGACCCGGATCGGCCAAGGCGCCACGCTCGCGCGCCCCACGGGAGCGCGGCCCCGCGTGCTAGTGCTGGCCGTGGGTGAAACCGTGCGTGCGCAGAATTGGGGTTTGAACGGTTATGCCCGGCAGACCACGCCGCAGCTGGCGGGGCTGGATGGGATCAATTACCCGGATGTCACCGCCTGCGGCAGCAATACCGAGGTCTCGTTGCCCTGCATGTTCTCGGCGCAAGGCTTGCATGATTACGACCGCGGCAATATCCGTGATTCGGAATCGGTGCTGCACCTGCTGACCCGGCTCGGCATTGCCACGTTGTGGCGAGACAACCAAACCGGCTGCAAGGGCGTTTGTTCCGACTTGCCGTTCGAGTCGTTCCTGCACGCCAACATCCCCGCGTATTGCGACGGCGAGCGCTGCCTGGATGGCGTGTTGCTGGATGGCTTGAAGTCGCGCATCGAGGCGGCGCCGGGCGATGTCGTGGTGGTCCTGCACATGCTGGGCAATCACGGGCCGGCCTATTACCGGCGCTATCCGCCCGAGTTTCGCCGCTACACCCCGACGTGCGACACCGATCAACTGGCCGCGTGCCAGCCCGAGGCGATCGTCAACAGTTACGACAACGCCATCCTCTACACCGACGACGTGCTGGCGCGCACGGTGGCGATGCTGCAGACATTGGCGCCATCGCGTGATGCCGCGCTGTTGTACCTCTCCGACCACGGCGAATCGCTCGGGGAGGACGGCGTGTACCTGCATGGCCTGCCGCGCGCCATCGCGCCCGACACGCAATTGAAGGTGCCGATGTGGCTATGGTTGTCGCCGCAACTGCAGCAGGCCGATGGCGTGGACATGGCCTGCCTGCGCAGGAGTGCCACCAAGCCGCACACGCACGATGCACTGTTCAACACCGTCCTTGGCTTGATGCGCGTCGATGCGAAGGAGTACTCGCCCGGGCAGGACCTGCTGGCGGGATGCGAGCACAAGCCGCCCGCCATCGGGGCAACGGGCAACACACCTCAGTAAAGATCGGTTGCATCCACGTCCAGCGACCAGCGCAGCTTGCGCGCGTCGGGCAATGCGCGGATCGCCGGCATCGCACTGGCAAGGACCTGATGCAGGGTCTTGCGCTGAGCGGCGGAGATCACCAACTGCATGCGCTGGAAGCCGGCACGACGCGGCATCGGCGCAGGCAATGGCCCGTGCAGTTGCAGCGTGCCGGCATCGCCGCCGCTGACTTCTTCGAGCAGGCGCTTGGCTTCGCCCAGGAAGCGCGTCGGCGCCTCCACGTGCTTGGCCTCGGCGCGCAACACGGCCAGATGCGCGTAGGGCGGCAGGGCGGCCGCATCGCGCAAGGCCAGCTCTTCATCGGCGAACGCGTGGTAGCCGCCATTGATGAGCGTGTGCAGCAGCGGATGATCGGGATGATGCGTCTGCAGCAACACTTCGCCGGGCTTGTCGGCGCGCCCCGCGCGCCCCGCGACCTGCACCAGCAATTGCGCCAGTTTCTCGCCGCTGCGGAAATCCGCCGAATACAGCCCTTCGTCGATGCCGACCACCGCGACCAGGGTGAGGTTGGGCAGGTCGTGGCCCTTGGCCAGCATCTGCGTGCCGATCAGGATGCCGGGCTGCGAGCCGAGCGTGTCGAAGTGGCGCTGCAGCGCATCGCGACGCTGCGTGCTGCCGCGATCGATGCGGATCACCGGCACGTCGGTGAACTGCGCGGCAAGCAGTTCCTCGATGCGTTCGGTGCCGTTGCCTTGCGGCTCCAGCGCCAAGCCCGCGCAATCCGGGCAGGCCACGGGCGCAGGGCGCCGGCTGCCGCAGTGGTGGCATTGCAAACGCTTGCCGCCCGCGTGTGCGGTCATCGGTGTCGGTTTGTCCGGCGTGCTGCAGCGCGGGCAATGCGCGCTCCAGCCGCAGTCGTGGCAGAGCAGCACGGGCGCGTAGCCGCGACGGTTCTTGAACACCAAGACCTGGCCGCCGGCATCGAGCGCTGCGCGGATCGCGGCCAGCATCTCCGGCGCAAGGCCAGCCTGCAGTGGACGCTTGCGCACGTCGATCACACGCACGCGCGGCGGCTTGGCATCGCCCGCACGCTCGGTCAGGCGCAACGTCGTGTAACGCTGCGCGTGCGCGTTGTGCAGCGTCTCCAGCGAAGGCGTCGCGCTGCCGAGCACCACCGGCACGGCCAACGCCTTGGCGCGGACGATGGCGAAGTCGCGTGCGTGGTGGCGGATGCCGTCGAACTGCTTGTAGCTGCTGTCGTGCTCTTCGTCGATGACGATGAGGCCGGCCTCGGGCAGCGGCACGAACACCGCCGAGCGGGTACCGACGATCACCCGCGCGCGGCCCCGCGCTGCCGCCCACCAGGTGCGTGCGCGCTCGTTGTCGGTCAGACCCGAGTGCAGCGCGTGCACCGGCACGCCCAGGCGCTTCTCGAAGCGCGCGAGCATCTGCGGGGTCAGGCCGATCTCCGGCACCAGCACCAGTGCCTGCCTGCCGCGCGCGAGGCAGTCGGCGATGGCATCGAGATAGACCTCGGTCTTGCCGCTGCCGGTGACGCCATCCAGCAGGAAGGGCGCGTAGCCATCGGCGGCGCGGATCGCATCGGCAGCAAGGCGCTGCGCGGGGTTGAGCGTGGGGCCGGCCTGCGTGACCGGCACAGGGGGCGCCTGGATATCGATCTGCTCGACCAGCGTGCGCTTGCGCAGGTTGCGCATCGGCGCGCGCCAGCCCGGTTGGGCGATGTCGAGCTGCAATTCGCTGCTCTCGCCCTGTGCCTGCAGCCACGCGGCCAGTTGTTGCGGGGCGCCGGCACGCAGGCCGGGCAGGGCGGTGTGGCCGGCCTCGGTCAGCCGCCAGCCGTGGTCGGCGATGTCGGGCAGCGGCTCGCCGCGGCGCAGGGCGGCGGGCAGCGCGGTCGCCAGCACTTCGCCCAGCGGGGCGTGCAGATAGCGCGCCAGCCAGTGCAGGGAATCCCACAATTCCCCTGACAGGACGGGTTGGTCATCGAGGAAACCATCGGCCTCGCGCAGCGGCGACTCGGGCGCCACCGACGCCAGCCCGGCGACGATGCCGACCATCTCGCGGGCACCGAAAGGCACCCGCAGGCGGCGCCCGACATCGCCCGGTCCCGCCACGTGGCCCGGGGGCGGCGCGTAATCGAACAAGGTCGGCAGCGGGACGGGCAGGGCGAGCTGGAGCGCAGGCGCGGGCATATCGGCTCATTCTACTGGGCGCCCTGCTGGGCGGCCGCTGATCCGGGTCACCGAGAAACCGTGGTGACACTTGCGCCCGGAACCTGTCCGACAGATTGATGAAACCGGCGCAAGTCATTGGTGGGCAACGACAAACGCCCTTATCCACATCGGTTGTGGATAACTCTGTGCACTCCTTGCGGCGTTCGCGGAAAGACCCATGAAAACGCGGCTCCCGCTCATGTTGGTGAAAAAAGTGCCAAACAACTCAATGTCAATGAAAACAATGGCTTGCTCGTGAAACATCCATGAAACATGGCTGAACATGGTTATTCAGGATGAAACGTGACAACCGGGTGACACCTGTGCACAACGCGCACGACGGGCTTGCAGATCCGGGCAAAGTGTGATCCCGCATCGCGGTCGGGCATCTGGCTATCATCAGGCCATTCCGGAAGCCCCTGTAGATGCCCGCAACGCCCCCGTCTGCCCCCGACCCCAGCGCGCTTCATCGGCTGCAAGCTTCGCTGGCGCGGCCTGCCGCGGTGTTCGCCGAACTGTGCACGGGCGATGCGGTGGCGGGCGACCGCGCGGTGGCCGAGGCCCTGCGGACCCGGCCAATGGACCCGGGCGCGAGCACGCGTGCGCTATCGATACGGTTCTGGCGCAGCCTGCTGGCCTCCCCGGACATTCGCATCGGGCCTTTGCCCGCGCTGCCGTCACCACTCTCGCAGCTGGGGCGCCTGCCGCCGGGCCTGCGCGTGCTGGCCTTGCTGAAGGCGCTTTCCGGACTGGGTGAGGTGGAGCTGGCGGCGTTGCTGGGACGCACGCCGGCGGCCTGCCGCCATGCCCTGGCCCGCATCCAGGCCCTGAGCGGGGTGACCGATGACGCCTGGTCCGCCGCTTTGGCGTCCCGCGCAGCGGCGGTGTCACCTGCGCGCATGGGCAACATCGCCAACGGGCGCAGCATGCCTGCAGCACTCCGCCAGCCCGGGCCCGCGCCGGCACGCACGGGGCAGCGATACGCGCTGGCTGCCGTGGTGGTGGTGACGGCGCTCGCGCTGGCCGCGACTTACGCCTGGCCGGGTTTCGGCAGCCGTGACGGCGCGCCACGGATTCGCACCCGAGCGTTGGCCGAGGCAGCGCCGAAATCCCGCTTCGACGCGGCGACGGCGATCGCCACCCACCCCGACCGCGCATTGCTGGAGATCGACGATGCCGATGTGGCCATTGCCCGCGAGACCGCGTTTTACGCCTGGTACCAGGCCGAGCGCCTGGGCATCACCCACTACGAACCGCCGCCGCCGACCTTCGAGGCGCCCGAGGGCGTGAGCTCCAGCACCGACACAGGCAGCGCCGATGCGCCCTGACTTCGCCAAGACATGCTTGCTCGGTTTGGCGTGCGTGTTGTCTTGCGCGATGTGGCTACTGGCGATGCCCGTGCGTGCCGGCCCTGCGCCGTTGACGCCCGCCCAGCGCGAGGTTTTGCGAGGGCGCATCGCCGCGTGGGAAGCGTTGCCGCCCGCATCGCGAAACGAGATGCGCCGGCAGATGCAGTCGTGGCTGCTGCTACCGCCACTGCAACAGGCAGCCCTACGCGCATCGGCGGCAGACTTCGCCCGCCTGCCACCCGAGCAACAGGCCGCGATGCGGGTGAAGTTCGCCGCGCTGACCGCCGAGCAACAACACGGCTGGCGATTGGGCCCGGACCTGGGGCCGTATTACCCGCGCCTGCATCCGTTGATCGCCTACGTGCCGCCGGCGGAGCGCGCGCCGCTGTTGCAGACCTTGCATGCGATGGCGCCGCAGGAACTGGAACTGCTCGGGCGACTGGTGTTCTCCACGCCACCCTCAGGGCGCGATGCCCTGCGCCAGGCGTTGATCCGCCAGCCCGGGGCGGGTCGCCTGCACTGGTTGATGGTGCAGATGGAGCGCTGATTCAGTTGTCTGCGATTGGCATCAACACCCGCCGCGTCGCGCTGAAACCGTCGCCGAAACGTGCGATGCCGTCCTCGCGCATGCGCGCCGAGTGACGAGCGAAATAATCATCGAGGCAGGCCTGGTCGCGCACCCGGTAGCGCACGCACAACGCGAAGCGGCCCGCTGCCGGGGCGGGATCGACCACGTGCTCGATCGTCGCGGCGGCAAAGCCGTCGAAGCGCAGCATCTCGGCGACATGGGCCTGCAGCCAAGGCAGGTACGCATCGCGCAGCGCGGCATCGATCTCCAGGTTGACCTCGTAGACGATCATGCCGTGATCATCCCTCCAGCAGCAGCGCCATCGCGAAGGCCGCGGCCACTGCCAGCACCGCCAGGGCGAAGTAGAGCAGGGCGATGATCGCGAAGCGCAACAGCGTCATCGGCCAGCCATCGCCATAGATGCGTTTCTGCGAGAACAGCAGGTAGATCGGCACCAGGATGGGGAACACGGCGACCGCGATGCCGCCCAGCAGGGCAGTGCCCATCGCGCGATCGAGCAGCAGCATCAGCATCCACGTCAGCGCCACCAGCAGCAAGAAGGCGTGGCTGTAGAGCGCGACGACCAGTTGCTCCAGGTAGCCCATCGGGCGCAGCGGATAGACGATGCGCAGCACCAACGCGAACACCGGCAACAGCACCAGCAGGATGCCGGGGGTATGAGTGAGGACGCGCTCGGCGAGGGCGCGCTTGTCCTTGGCGAACAGCTGCGCATTTTCGTTGGCAGTGCGCTCGAGTTTTTCTTCGGTGGTCTCGGGTTGGCTGGCGGCCGTCGGCGTGGGCGATGTGGACGTGGCAGGTGATGCAGGATCCGCCTTGATCTGCAGGATGCCGCCGCCGGCGCTGACGACCGGGGCGCCGCCATCAGGGGATTTCCCATTGATCTCGTTGATGCGTGCCTGCGCCTGCTTCTGCACCATGTCGCGGGCGGTGACGATGGCGCCAGCCGCCACGCCCTGTCCCGCGCCGCGGACGTCGACCAGCGACTGGTCGAGCTGGGCCAGCTTCTGGTCGCGCTCGCGCACGACATCCTCCACCTTCGTTTGCGCGGCGAAGGGATTGTCGTTGTCGGTGACGACATCCAGCCCGCCCTTGAGGCCGGCGGTGACGAAATGCGCGACGAAGAAGGTGATCAGCGAGAGGATCACGTACAGGCGCAGCGGCGGGATGTAGCGCACGCGGTGGCCGGCCAGGTATTCGCGGGTGATCTTGCCGGGCACCAAGAGGTCGCGCAGGGTGCGGAAGATGCGGCCATCGACATGCCAGAACGACTCGAACACGTCCTCGACCGCGTGGCGGAAACTGCGCAGCGGGTTGTGCGCGTGCTGGCCGCAGACGTGGCAGTAGCCGCCCTGCAGCATGCTGTCGCAGTTCTGGCAGCTGCTGCCGCTGGGCGGGGCATGCGGCGGGTAGCTGGCGGTCGTCGGTTCGATCGGGTCTTGCGGCTTCGTCATCGTTCATCCTTGGGTGCCCGCGTAAGATAGCGGGCCGTTCACGCTCGGCGCCATGCCGGATCGCCGCGCCGCACGCCCATGTCTTCGCCCAACGCCCCGAACCCACGACTTTCGATGCGCCAGGAACTGGCCCGCACCGCGCGCCTGGCCGCGCCGCTGGCGGCCGGTCACGTGGCGACCGGGATGATCGGCCTGGTCGATAGCCTGGTGGCCGGGCGCCACGGCACCGCGACGCTCGCTGCGGTCTCGGTCGGTACTGCGATGTTCTGGCTGCCGATGATGATCCCGATGGGCACGCTGATGGCGCTGCCGCCGTCGATCTCGCATCTGGATGGCGCCGGCCGCCGCCATGAAATCGCGCCCCTGTTCCGCCAGGCGTTGTGGCTGGCGCTGGTGCTCGGCATCCTGCTGCTTGGCCTGATGTCGTTGTTCCCGCTGGTGCTGGACATGATCGGCATCGCGCCCGATATCCGCCCCGGTGCGACGGCGTTCATCCACGGCATTCGCTGGGGCGTGCCGGCGTTGACCCTGTACCTGGCCATGCGCTACCTCTGCGACGGCCTGCACTGGTCGCTGCCGACGATGCTGTTTGGCTTGGGCGGCCTGCTGGTGCTGGCGCCGCTCGGCTGGGCGATGGCGTTTGGTCGATGGGGCTTCCCGGAAATGGGTGCGGGCGGGCTGGGTTATGCCTCCAGTGCGATGATGTGGGCACAGGCGATCGGCTTCGCGCTCTATCTCGCGCTCAGCAAGCGCTTCACCGACCTGCACCTGTTCGGCCGTTTCGACCTGCCCTCACGGACTGCGCTCAAGGGGTTGCTCACGACAGGCCTGCCGATCGGCGTGACGGTGACGATGGAAGGCAGCCTCTTCATCGTCACGGCGCTCCTGATCGGGCGGCTGGGCGAAGTGCCGGCGGCCGCGCACCAGATCGCCATCAACGTGGCCAGCCTGTGCTTCATGATCCCGTTCGGCATCGCCGAGGCGACCACGGTGCGGGTGGGCAATGCGCTGGGCCGCGCGGATCGCACCGGCATCCTGCGCGCGGCCCGCGCGGGCCTGGTGCTGGTGCTGTGCACGCAGCTGCTGTCGGGCCTGCTGATGGTGTTCGGCCACGATTTCATCGCCTCGCGCTACACCGCCGACGTGGCGGTCGCGACCCTCGCCGGCAGCCTGCTGCTCTACGCCGCCGCCTTCCAGTTCCCGGACGGCATCCAGGTGCTTTCGGGCGGCGCGCTGCGCGGGCTGAAAGACACCCGCGTGCCGATGCTGCTGGCCGCGCTGGCCTACTGGGGCATCGGCATGCCGCTCGGCGCCGGCTTGGGCCTGGGCCTGGGCTGGGGGCCGAAGGGCATGTGGATCGGGCTGATCGCCGGGTTGTGCTGCGCGGCGGTGTTGCTGGCGCGCCGGTTCTTGTGGAGCGCCCGCCGCATCCCCATCTCGGGCCAGGACGCCTGACCGATGGCGTGACCTTTGGTGGATGCGCCGGTCACGCCGCGCGCGCTAGCCTGTACACAGACTTTTGGATACCGGTACCCCATGAACACCATTCCGCAGCCGCCGCCCGTGCCCGCCACCCCGGCCCCTTCCGCGCCGCAGGCGCCCCCGCAGCACGGCCCGATCGCGCGCTTCTTCATCGGCCTGTGGAACGCGATGAACTTCACCCGGCAGCTGATCTTCAACCTGCTGTTCTTCTTCTTGCTGTTCCTGATCCTCGCCATCGTGTTCGCGGTGGTCGTGGGCGGCGGGCAGGGCGCGACGCTGGCCGAGCGCACCACCTTGGTGCTCGCGCCTGAAGGCCGGCTGGTCGAGCAGGACAGCCGCGATGCCCTGAGCCGCGCGCTGGCCGGTGCCAGTCGCGACAACCGCAGCGGGCAGGTGCAGGTGCGCGACCTGGTCGGCGCGATCGACGCCGCCGCCAAGGACAAGCGCATCGAACGCGTGTTCCTGGATGTCGACAACCTGCAACCCGGCGGCTACGCCTCGCTGGAGGAAGTCACCCGCGCGCTGCAGCGCCTGCGCAAGTCGGGCAAGCAGATCGTCGCCTTCAGCCAGGGCATGAGCCAGGGCCAGTACCTGCTCGCCGCGCAGGCCGACGAGATCTACCTCGACCCGGATGGCTACGGCGTCATCCTCGAAGGCCTGTCCAGCTACCAGCCGTATTTCCGCGAAGGCCTGCAGGACAAGCTCGGCATCGACTTCCAGCTGTTCAAGGTGGGCGAGTACAAATCCGCGGCCGAGCCCTTCGTGCGCGATTCGGCCTCGCCCGAGGCGAAGGAAGCCTCGCTCTACTGGATGAGCGACGTGTGGAACCGCTACCTCGGTCAGGTCGCCACGCAGCGCAAGATCGATCCGCAGGCGTTGACCGCCGGCATCAACGACATGGCCGCCGGCATCGAGGCCGCGGACGGCGACATGAACCAGTACGCGCTGCAGCAGAAGCTGGTCGATGGCTTGAAGACGCGCGAAGAGGTCGAGACATTGATGGCCGAGCGCGGCGTCAAGGATGACAACGCCGAAGGCGGCTTCCGCCAGATCACCCTGGGCAACTACATGCGCCACATCGCGCCCAAGCTGCCGATCGAGGCCGACCCGCGTCCGCAGGTCGCGGTGGTGGTGGCCGAGGGCGAGATCGTCGATGGCGACCAGCCGCGCGGCACGGTCGGCGGCGAGACCGTCTCCGCGCTGCTGCGCGGCGCGCGTGACGACGACAACGTCAAGGCGGTGGTGCTGCGGGTGAACTCGCCGGGCGGCAGCGTGTATGCATCCGAGCAGATCCGCCGCGAAGTCGAGCAGCTGAAGAAGGCCAGCAAGCCGGTCGTGGTGTCGATGGGCGATGTCGCCGCGTCGGGCGGCTACTGGATCAGCATGAACGCCGACCGCATCTACGCCGACCCGAACACGATCACCGGTTCCATCGGCATCTTCGGCCTGATCCCCAACTTCACCCGTGGCCTCGACAAGATCGGCGTGCATGCCGATGGCGTCGGCACCACGCGCTGGGCCGGCGCGTTCGACCCGATGCGTCCGCTCGACCCGGAGGTCGGCCGGGTGATCCAGTCGGTCATCGACAAGGGCTATCGCGAGTTCACCGGCAAGGTGGCTGCCGCGCGCAAGCAGCCGGTCGCCGCCATCGACGCGGTCGCGCGCGGTCGCGTGTGGACCGGCGCGCAGGCGAAAGAGCGCGGCCTGGTCGATGCGTTCGGCGGCGTGCAGGATGCGGTGATCGATGCCGCCCAGCGCGCCAAGCTGGAAAAAGCCGACAGCTACGTGGTGCGCTACGTCGAGGAGCCGGTGACGCCGTTCGAGAACTGGCTGGGCCGTTTCGCCCAGGCGCGCGTGGGCATGGCGATGCTGCAGGAATCCAGCTGGCTGCGCGGCGTGCTGGGTCTGGCCGCGCCGGAACTCGCCGAGCCGCTGCGCTATCTGGAAGCGCAGGCGAAGGATCGCGATGGCCCGCGCGTGCGCGCGACCGCGCATTGCTTCTGCGGCACCTGAGCACTGCAAGCGATCCCGAATGACGAAGGCGCCGCATGTCGGCGCCTTCTTTTTTGCAGGTCAGTGCTGCGTCGCGTGCTTGGGGTTCTGCAGCGCGTCGCGAAGGCGGGCGGGGCCGAGGCCGTACTCGCGATGCATCGTCGCGCTGAAGCTGGAGTACGCGTGGAAGCCCGCACGCCGCGCCACGTCCTCCAGCGACAGACGCCGATGCGGCATCAATGACAATGCCGTTCGCGCACGTTCGCGCAGGACGTACTGCCAGGGCGAGCAGCCCACCGCGGAGCGGAAGCAGCGGCTGAGGTGGAACGGACTGCTCGCCGCCGCCGCCGCGACGCGTTCCAGGTTCAACGTCGCATCATCCAGGTGCGCGTGAATGTAATCGAGCGCGCGTCGCACGTGACGGTCTTGCCCGGTCGCCCGTTGCGCGTCGTGGCTGAGCGCGGCGGCAGGCAGCAGTTGCGCGGCGAGCGCCATGAAGATCGCATCACCCACCAGCGCGCCATGCGGCTGGCCGGCGCGGATGTCCGCCAACAGCGCGCGCAGCAGGTGGCTGATCACGGACGAGTGCAGCGCCAGTTGCGAGTTCAGGCGATGGTCGACCTGCGCCATCGGGCGGCCCAGTGCGCGGGCCAGCGCGGCATCGGTGAAATACACGCAGGCGCTTTCCGCCTCGCGGTTCCACCAGAACTGCCCGCCGTCGTCGGCGGCGATGATCGAGACATCATCGCGATGGATCCAGCCGTGCATGCGTCCGCTGTCGGCCGCCATGCCGAGCTGCAAGGGCGCATCGTCAAGCTGCAGGCCGATGTGATGGAACGGCGCACCGGGCGTATCCATGTGGATGGGGCCGAAGCGCGAGCATTCGAGCGCGCAGAACGACCAGGCCCCGCGCGCCGAAACCAGGTCCGCCATCTCTGGCGGGATCTTGCACAGTGCGGCCGGTGCGATCTCGTCCTGCATACTGCCCCCGGAATGCCACGGGATATGCGGCGAAGATAGCAAGATTCCGGCACTCGCATCCCGCGCCCGGGCTTAGCGTCGATACAGGCGCATGGAGCGCCGGGAGAAGGATGATGAATACGTTTCGTTATGTCGTGGCCGGCCTGTTGGCGACCGGGCTTGTGGCCTGTGCCAGCACGCCGCCTTCCGGCGCCGCTGCCTTTCCCGCCGGGCGTTATGCCAGCGGTGACGTGCTGATCGCCTTCAGCGCCGATGGACGCACCGAAGGTGCTTCGCGTGCCACGGGAGAGGCCTGGGGGCGTGGACGTTACCGCGTCGAGGAAGGCGCGCTGGTGATCACCGACGAATGGCATGCCGCCGACATGCCCTCGCCCGAGTGCATCGAGATACCGGGCCGCTATCGCTGGGCGGTCAGTGGCAACCAGCTCAAGTTCACCGTGATCGAAGACCCTTGCGCGCCGCGTACCCAGGGGATGCAGGGAACGACCTGGACACGCGTGGATTGATCGCGCAGCGTCCGGCGCAAGCGTGGCCGTGGATCGTTATCCTAGGTGCATCGCATCACGGGAACGGCCATGGCCACGCAGCGTTGGCGACTGGATGGACAACTGGCATTGGTGACCGGCGCCAGCGCAGGCATCGGTCGCGCCATCGCCGCCGAATTGATGGGCTTCGGCGCGACGGTGTTGATGGTGGCACGCGACGAGGCCACGCTGGAGAACGTGCGCGAGGAACTGGAAGCGGAGATTCCCGATGGCGAGGCGCACACCTTCGCCGCCGATGTCGCCAATGCCGATGACCGCCGCGCCCTGCTCGACTGGGTGGAGGATTTCGGTGATGGTCTGCACATCCTGATCAACAATGCCGGCGGCAACCTGACCCGCGCCGCGACCGATTACAGCGAGCAGGAGTGGCGCGACATCTTCGAGGTCAACACCTTCAGCGCGCTCGAACTCTCGCGCTACGCGCATCCGCTGCTGACCCGGCATGCGACCTCGGCCATCGTCAACGTCGGCAGCGTGTCCGGGCTCACCCACGTGCGCACCGGCGTCGCCTACGGCATGAGCAAGGCGGCGATGCACCAGATGACACGCAACCTGGCGGTCGAATGGGCCGAGGATGGCGTACGCGTGAACGCCGTCGCGCCGTGGTACATCCGCACGCGGCGCACCTCGCCCAAGCTGGCCGATCCCGATTATCTCGACGAAGTGCTGCTGCGAACGCCGATGGGGCGCGTGGGCGAACCGGCGGAAGTCGCCGCGGCGGTCGCGTTCCTGTGCCTGCCGGCGGCGAGCTACATCACCGGCGAATGCATCGCGGTGGATGGCGGGTTCCTGCGTTACGGGTTCTGAGCGCAGCTGGTTGCCGTCATCACTTTCTGCGTGCGGCTATGCATCGCGTTGGCCTTTCCCGCGATGTCGGGGTTGTCCAGTGCCACCAGCGATTGCGCCTGCTTGTCGTATTGCGCCCAGGCCTCGCACAGCTGCTGGTCGGGGATGCGCTCGCAACGGTCCTGCTGCACTTCGCAGGCCTGCGCGCCGCTGCGGTTCTGCGTGCCGGACAGGTCGGTGACCTGCAGCTCCACGCAGCGATCCTTCGGTGCACCGTCCTCGCTCAGATAGCTGTTGCCGGTGTGTGCGTGGCAGCGATACAGCGGCGGTGGCGGCAAGGTCGTGGGCGCTGGCGCTACGTTGGCAACCGGCGCGGATGTGGATGCCGGCGCGGAATAAGCTGATGTGGATGCAGGGGCAGGCATGGATGATGCGGGCGGGATATAGGCGGGCTCGGCTGATGCCGGTGCCTGCAGGTGACGGGTTTCTTGCTTCTGTCCCTTCGGGCAACGCACGCCGTTTTGCAGGGTGACGTTGCCACTCGCATCGGTGCAGCGATAGATCGTCACTTGCTGGCCAATGGCCGTGCGCATGGGCGCAAACCACATCGCCCAGCCGATCATCAGCGCGGCGCAAGCAAGCAGGAGGGGAGGATGTCGCGTCGTCACGTGCCGCATTCCTGGTGCAGGCGGGTGTCGAGCGTAGCCGATTCGGCATCCATCGACTTGCGTTCGCTCGGCATCGCCTGCGCGTAACGCACGCGGATCTCGTGCCGGCGATCGGACAGCACCTCGCAGGTTTCCGCAGTCGACAACGCCGCGCATGCATCGCGCGCCCAGTAACCGCCGGTCGCCATCACCGGCACCGGATGCACGGGCGAGCCGATCACCGGCGCACCGGCGATGTATTGCCGCTCGCCGCCGATGCGCACGCTGCTGTTGCGATTGCGCCAGTGCAGGTCGCCGCCGACGCGCGCGATCGTCACCGGCGGATAGGGGTAGGGGCGCGGATAGGGATCGACCGCCCAGCCCGGCATCCAGCGCGCCTGGCCTTCGGCGTTCTCGCTCAGGTAACGCTGCCCGTCGGGTGTGACGCAGGCATACAGCGGGCGGATGGGTTGCTGCATGACGTAACGCACGGTCTCCACTTCGCGCACGGGCGGCGCACTGGGCGTGCGGACGACGCGGGGTTCGGCGTCGCGTGGACGGACCATTTCCTGCGTCTGCTGTTTCTCGCCGCGCTTGCACGGTGAATCGCGCAGGGTCAGCTTGCCCTTGGCATCGGTGCAGCGATAGATGGTCAGTTGCTCGGCGCGCGCCGCATCGCTGCCCAGCAAGGCCAGCAGGAAGATGGACAGCAAGATCAGCGCACGCATCGACATGCGGCCATGATGCGGTGCACGCCGGGACCACGCATGAACACGGCCACCCGCGTCGCGCCGGCGTCAGGCGCGGAGGATGTCGCCGGTCCGTGCATCGCGGATCACGCTCGGTCCGCTGCGCCCACCGGTGCCGCCTTCGCACACGCCGTCGATGGCGGCCAAAAGCGCAGGGTCCAGGTCTTCGCGACGGCTGGGTGCGGGCTGCCCGGCGAGGTTGGCGCTGGTCGAGACCAGCGCGCCGCCAAAGTCCTCGCACAGCGCGACGACATCCGGATGTGCGCTCACCCGCACCGCGATGCCGCGATGCGCGCCGGTGATCCACGCAGGCGCGTAGATGCTGGCAGGCATGACCCAGGTGCTCGGCCCGGGCCAGGTCGCGCGGACCGCGGCGAGGCGTTCACGTGGCAGCGCGGGATAGTCGATGAAGTCTTCGAGTTGCGCCTCGCGCGCGGCGATCAGGATCAGGCCTTTGACGATGTCGCGTTGCTTGAGCGTGAGCAGGCGGGTGACCGCTGCCTCGTCCAGCGGGTTGCAGCCGAGCCCCCAGACGCCCTCGGTCGGATAGGCGATGACGCCGCCGTGGCGGGCGACGTCGGCGGCTTGCGCATGGCTGAGCAGGGGCGTCATCGGCAGGACCTCTAGGCGAAGGCTGACTCAGGCCAGGGTCAGCGTGACCGGGATGTTGCCGCGAGTGGCATTGGAATACGGGCAGACCTGGTGCGCGGCATCGATCAGTTGCTGCGCGGCCTCGCGGTCCATGCCGGGCAGGTGGATGTTGAGCCGGGCCGCGACGCCATAGGCCTGGCCCACCGGGCCCAGGTCCACCTCGGCATCGATGGAGAGGCCCTCCGGCAGCTTGATGCCCTGCTTGGCGGCGACCGCCCTCATCGCGCCGATGAAGCAGGCCGAATAGCCGGCGGCGAACAGTTGCTCGGGATTGGTGCCGTTGCCCTTGCCGGGCGGCGTATGGGTGACTTCCAGATGGCCGTCGTCGCTCTTGGAGACGCCACCATCACGGCCGCCGCCGGTGGTGTGGACGCGGGCGGTGTAGAGGACTTTGTCTAGGCTGTTCATCGCGGGGTTTCCTGTGCAGGGGAGGCGAGGCGGGCATGGGAGATGCCCGCTCGTTGCCCGATGATGCGACAGGCCGCGTTAAATCGATCAGAAGGGCGCGTCGTCACCGGCAGGCGATGCGGCTTTCTTCGCTGCCTTCTTCACCGTCTTCTTGGTCGCGGTTTTCTTGGTGGCCTTCTTGGCGGCGGCCTTCTTGGCTGCCTTTTTCGCCGTGGTTTTCTTCGCAGCCTTCTTGGCGGGCGCCTTCTTTGCCGCGGTCTTGGCCGGCGCCTTCTTGGTCGCCGCCTTCTTGCCCCAGCCCTTGCGCACCGGCTTGCCGGTCTCGGCCAGCAGTTGCGTGGCCTCCTCCAGCGTCAGCGACTTGGGATCGCGGTCCTTGGGGATCTTGCCGTTCATCGCGCCGTCGGAAATGTACGGACCGAAGCGACCGTTGAGCACCTGCACGTCGCTGCCATCCCACTGCTGGATGATGCGGTTGCGCGCGATCTCTTCCTTCTCCTCGATCAGGAACACGGCGCGATCGAAATCGATGGCGTAGGGATCGTCTTCCTTCTTCAACGAGGCATAGGTCGAGCCGCGCTTGGCGAACGGGCCGAACCGTCCCACGCCGACGCTCACTTCCTCGCCGTTGGACTCGCCCAGCTTGCGCGGCATGTCGAACAATTTCAGCGCCTGCTCGAGCGAGATCGAATAGATGCTCTGCCCGGGCTGCAGCGAGGCGAACTTCGGCTTCTCCTCGTCCTCGACGGTGCCGATCTGCACCATCGGGCCAAAGCGGCCGATGCGCGCGCTGATCTCCTTGCCACTGACCGGGTCGATGCCCAGCACGCGCGCGCTGCCGGCATCGGTGCGGTCCACGCTCTCGGTCTTGTTGTCGACCAGTTCCTTGAACGGGCCCCAGAACTTGCGCATCAGCGGGATCCAGTCCTCCTCGCCGCGGCTGATGGCATCGAGCTCGTCCTCCATCTTGGCGGTGAAGTCGTAGTCCACGTACTGGGTGAAGTGCGAGGACAGGAACTTCGACACCGCGCGACCGACGTCGGTCGGCTTGAACGCGCGGCCTTCCAGCTCCGCGTACTTGCGGAACAGCAGCGTCTGGATGATCGCGGCGTAGGTGGAGGGACGACCGATGCCGTATTCCTCCAGCGCCTTCACCAGCGAGGCCTCGGTGTAGCGCGGCGGCGGCTGGGTGAAGTGCTGGTTGGCATCGACGCGATCCAGCGGCACCCTGTCGCCGGGCTTCATCGGCGGCAGCTTGCGGCCTTCGTCGTCGTCCTCCGCGGTCTTGCTGTCCTTGCCTTCCTCATACACGGCAAGGAAGCCGGGCACGACGACGGTGGTGCCGCTGGCGCGGAAGGCGTGCTCGGTGCCGGCGGCGAGTTCCACCGACACGGTGTTGAGCGTCGCCGGAATCATTTGGCTGGCGACCGCACGCTTCCAGATCAGGTCATAGAGCTTGCGTTCCTCGTCGGTGAGGTAGCGCGCGATCTGCGTGGGCGTGCGCAGCGCGGAGGTCGGGCGGATCGCCTCGTGCGCCTCCTGTGCGTTCTTCGACTTGGTCTGGTAGAGGTTCGGCTTGTCCGGCAGCGAGCCGGTGCCGAAGTCGCGGGCGATGACATCGCGGATCTCGCCCAGCGCGTCCTGCGACAGGCTGACCGAGTCGGTACGCATGTAGCTGATCAAGCCGACCGTGCCTTCATCGCCGATCGCCACGCCTTCATAGAGTTTCTGCGCGACCTGCATGGTGCGGCGGGTGGTGAAGCCCAGCTTGCGCGCGGCCTCCTGCTGCAGGGTGGAGGTGGTGAACGGCGGCGAGGGCCGGCGCTTGCGCTCCTTGCTGGCGACATCGGTGACGTGCAGCCGGCCATTGGCCGCGGCGACGATCCGCTTGCGCGCATCCTCTGCCGTTTCGCCGTCGGTGATGGTGAACTGCTCGAACTTCTTGCCATCGAACTTCACCAGCTTGGCGGTGAAGGTTTGCGAGGGATGCGCACACTCGGCCTCGATCGACCAGTATTCGCGCGCGATGAATGCTTCGATCTCTTCCTCGCGCTCGACGATCATCCGCAGCGCCGGCGATTGCACGCGCCCGGCGGACAGGCCGCGCTGGACCTTGCGCCACAGCACCGGCGAGAGGTTGAAGCCGACCAGGTAGTCCAGCGCGCGGCGCGCCTGCTGCGCATCGACCATGTCGATGGAGATGCTGCGCGGCGAGGCGATCGCCTCCTTGATCGCGCGCGGGGTGATCTCGGTGAACACCACGCGGTGCAGCGGCTTGTCCTTGAGGAGATTCTTCTCCCTCAGGATTTCCGCGATGTGCCAGCTGATCGCCTCGCCCTCGCGATCCGGGTCGGTCGCGAGGAAGATGTCCTCGGCCACCTTGGCGGCCTTGGCGATGGCGGCGACGTGCTTCTCGTTCTTCTCGATCAGGTCGTAGCGCATGCGGAAGTCGTCGGCCGGATCGACCGCGCCCTCCTTCGGCACCAGGTCGCGGACGTGGCCGTAGCTGGCGAGGACATGGAAGTCCTTGCCGAGGTATTTGTTGATCGTCTTCGCCTTGGCAGGGGACTCGACGATGAGCAGGTGCTTGGACATGGGGCTTCCCTGCGGCGCCGCCGCATCGGGTGGAATGCAAATAGCAGCACCCGGGCAGGCCCGGGTGTCGTGCTTCTGTTTAGAGCCGTGCTCTATTTATATAGTGGAATCATGCCAGTGACCGCGCTGTCAAGCCGGCCCCGGGCTCAACGCCAGTCCCCGGAGGCCAGCGCGGCGCCCAGCATCAGCCCCAGGCCGATGAAGAACAGGAGCATCAGGGCAAGGATGACCAGGATGGCGATGGTGACCCCGTCCAGCCCGCGCTTCTGCAGATCGGGCCGGTCCGTGTAGGCCCAGCGGTCGACCACGATGGTGTCGCAGATGATGTCGTGCAGGGCCTGCTTGCGCGCGGTGAAGGCCGCCATCAGGAAGCCGATGCCGAGCGGCAGGGCCGACAGGAACATCGCGAAATAGCGCCCGATGCCGCGCGCGAAGCTGATCCGGCTGCCGTCCGAGCGCGCGACCTTGATGCCGACCGCCATCTTGCCCAGCGTCGCCTGCTCCCGGCGCGAGTGCATCCAGGCGAAATACACCGTCTGCAACGCGAAGATCAGGAAATACGTCACGGCCATCATCGGCCACATCGTCGCGAGCACCGCGGAGGGGTCGTCCGACTGCTGCAGCATGGCCTGCTGCGCGCCCATCCCCATCACCATCATGACCGGCAGGATGACGATGTAGGAGGCGATGCTGAGGATGAACGAATCCAGCTGGTAGGCGGCCACGCGGCGCCAGAAGCCGGCATAGACGATGTCGGTGCGGTTGATTGGGGTGCCCGGTGCCATGATCGCGGGGTTGGCCGGCAACGGGTCCTGGGCCGCGCGAACGACCGGCTCGGGCAGGGACATCGCCAGCCGCAGCGGCTGCCATTCGGCCATGCCGGTCTGCCAGATCAGGGTGTCGGCGCGCAGCTCGCCGCGTGCGTAGCGGACCTGCAGGTCCTCGGCGGACACGGGGCCCTGCTGCTGGCGCGCGGCATCGACAAAGAACCAGGAATCGTCGTTTGGAGTCTCGTTCATGCCGGGGATAGTAAGCGACAAGGCATGGCGATGGGTCGGTTCAGTGCAGCGGTTCGGGCTCGTCGCTGAAAATCTGGGTTTCCATCCAGGCGTACGCCGCCTCGGCGCCGGGCTGGTTGAACAGCACCATCAGCACCACCCACTTGAGGTCGTCGAGGTCGATGTCGTCCTGGTCCAGCGCCATCGCGCGGTCCAGCACCAGCTCGCGCTGGTCGCCGTCGAGGATGCCGTGGCGCTCCAGGTACAGCAGGAAGCCGCGCGCCTCGATGTCCAGCTTGTCGAGCTCCGGGCCGTGGAAGACGCGGGTCGGGCCACCGACGCGGGCCGGGCGATCGCCGGGGCGGCCGTTGTCCAGCGCCTCGAGCCATTCGAAGGCACGGGTGATCTCAGCCGGGCTGAAACCCGCCTGCAACAGGTCTTTCTGGAGGGAGTCCTGGTCGCGGACGCCGGGATCGACATCCTCGTTGGTGAAGTAGTGCTCGAACAGGTACAGCAGCACGTCCAGGATGCTTTCTTTCATTTCCCTCGCCCTGCGCCGACGGCGCGATGCAGATGGAGTATCGGATCAAGCGGACTTGCGGGCGTAGCGACCATGTTCGACCGACAGGCGGCCTTGTAGTTCCAACGCCAGCAGCATGGGCGAGAGTTGGGCCACCGTCAATCCCGTGCGGATGACCAGTGCATCCATAGGGGTGGGGTCATGGCCTAGGGCTTCCCACAATCGGTGGGGGTCGCCCAGGATCTCGCCGCAAACCGCGACTGCAGGGGAAATGGGGGTGCCAAGGCGCTGGCGCAAGCCCGTGACAGCGCCCTGCACGTAGGGAACGAGCGCCTGCATGAGGTCTTCCGGGGATTGCGCAAGCTGCGCACCCTCGCGCAACAGGCGGTGACAGCCGCGGGCCAGTGGGTTGTGGATGGAACCGGGCAACGCGAAGACCTCGCGTCCGGCCTCGGCGGCCATGCGGGCACTGATGAGTGCACCGGACTGCTCGCCGGCCTCGACCACCAGGGTCGCCAGCGACAGCCCGGCGACCAGCCGGTTGCGCGCGGGGAAATGCCGACGCAACGGCGCGGTGCCGGGTGGATGCTCGCTGGCCACCGCGCCGCGCAGGGCGATGTGGTCACGCAGGCCGGCATGCGACACCGGATAGGCGCGATCCGGCCCGGTCCCGACCACGGCAATGGTCACGCCGTCCGCCACCCCCAAGGCGCCGAGATGGGCGGCAGCATCGATCCCGGCGGCCAGGCCGCTGGTGATGGCGATGCCGACCTCGGCCAGCGCGCGGGCGAACAGCCGGGCGTTGTCCTGACCGCCGTGGGTGGCGTTGCGGCTGCCGACGATGGCGACCTGCGGACGCCACAGGCAGGCCGGGTCGCCATCGACATACAGGGTGAGGGGCGGGCTGGCGATCCGCCGCAGCTGCGGCGGGTAATCGGCATCGCCCCAGCCGATCAGGTGATGGCCGGGCGTGTCCAGCCAGCGCAGGGCTCGGGTTTCCACGGCGTCGGTCGCCGGATCCAGGCCCTGCAGGCGGTGGATCTGGGCGGCAGTCAGGCAGGCCTCGCGCCACGCAGTCGGGCCCATCGCCAGCACGGCCTCGGCATTGCCGCCATGGGTTTCCAGCAGGCGCCGGCGCGGGCCCAGCCGGCCACCGGCCAGGCACAGGCGGAGCAGGGCATGGCGGGGCGGCATCGACATGGGGGCAGCATCGCGCCCACAAGCAAACGGCGCCCTAGGGCGCCGTTGCGGAAGACTGTCAGGAAACCCCGATCAGTAGGTCGCGTCCGGGTGCTTGAGTTCGTAGCCGGCGCGGGTCGGGCGGATGCCGTCCATCACCAAGCCGTAGCTGACCTTGTCGAAGGTGCGGAACACCATCACGTGGCCGGCGAACTCGTCCGGCAGGCGCACCGTGTCGGCGCTGCCGACAAACGCGGCATCGCGCTCCGGGACCTTCACCCGGTCGACGGCGTTGCTGCCGACGCGCCAGATCGAGAACACGGTGCCGTTGTCGATGCCGTCGCGCGCGCCGACCGACAGCGCCACCACGTCGCGCGGTCCGCCGATGTGGTCACGGTCCGCTACGGACAGCACCTGCGCCCGCTGGTACGGGAACTGCTGCTTGGGCGGATGCGGGACGAAGGTGAGGTCGTAGGGGATGCTTTCGACCGGCACCACGCGGTCGCCGATGCGCACTTCGTAGCTGGGGTCGTCCAGCAGCAGGGTCGATGCCTCGATCCCGCCGACTTCGCCGCGGGTGATCACGCCGGCATTGACGCGGCGCATCTCGAAGCCGAGCAGCTCGTGGCCGTTGTCCGGGGTGACGGCCGAGGTCCAGAAGTTGGCGAAATCGATGGTGCGGCGGCCGCGATAATTCAGCTGGTCCCTGAACATGATGTCGCAGCAGGTCTTGCGGTCCAGCCGGGTGTAGCGCAGGGTCGGGCGCAGCACGGCGAAGCGCTGCCCCACCTGGGCGCCAGCCAGACCGCGCACGTACACGGCCTGCCCGCGGATGCTGCGCATGCGGTCTTCTTCCAGCCCGACCACGTACGGCAGGTCGTCGACCTTGTCGTAGATGCGCAGGTCCTTCAGGAACGGCTCGACCTGGGCCAGCGGCACGCCCGGGATCGGCGCACCGGTCATCGGCCCGCGATTGATATAGGCCAGGCTCAGCACGTCACCCGGGTAGATCAGGTGCGGGTTCTTGACCTGCGGATTGGCCTGCCAGATTTCCGGCCACAGCCACGGACGCTTGAGGAAACGCCCGGCGATGTCCCACAAGGTGTCGCCCTTCTGCACGACATAGGTATCGGGGTGGCCTGCGCGGTATTCCTGCGCGATTGCCAGCCCGGCGGCTGCCACCAGACCGGCGGCAAGCATGGGAGCCCACATCCACTGCCGGATGCGCTTGATTTTGACGGCCATCAGTCGTTTCCCCACGGATTTCCCCGTTAGCGAGGCATTTAGACCATATCCGGGCTCGATTCACAAGTATCGCGGTAGAATTCACGCCTAACCCTGTGACTTGTTTGGCCGTATCCCCACGGCCAGCGCTGGATTTCCGCCATGGCCCTGATCCCCATCCTCGAATTCCCCGATCCCCGCCTGCGCACCAAGGCCGTGCCGGTCGATGTGGCCAAAATCGGCGAAACCGGCTTCCAGCGCCTCCTCGACGACATGTTCGAGACCATGTACGAAGCCCCGGGCATTGGCCTGGCGGCCAGCCAGGTGGACGTCCACCAGCGTTTCATGGTGATCGATGTCAGCGAGGAGCACGACCAGCCGCTGGTCTTCATCAATCCCGAGATCAGCGCCAGGCAGGGCGAGCAGGTCTACCAGGAAGGCTGTTTGTCGGTGCCGGGCATCTTTGCCGACGTGACCCGCGCCGACGTCATCACCGTGCGCGCGCATGGCCGCGACGGCCTGCCGTTCGAGATGGAGGCCGATGGCCTGCTCGCCGTGTGCATCCAGCACGAGATGGATCACCTGGAAGGCAAGCTGTTTGTCGATTACCTCTCGCCGCTCAAGCGCGAGATGGTGAGGAAGAAGCTCGCCAAGCAGCGCAAGGCCGCCTGAGGCCACATCGATGAGAATCGTCTTCGCCGGCACCCCCGGCTTCGCGGTGCCGTCCCTGCATGCCGCGATGGGCAAGGGTGATGTCGTCGCCGTTTACACCCAGCCCGATCGCCCGGCCGGCCGTGGTCGCGGACTGCAGCCGTCGATGGTCAAGCAGGCCGCGCTCGAAGCCGGCATCGAGGTGCGCCAGCCCGAGTCGCTGCGCACCGTCGAGGCACGCAAGGCGCTGCGCGAGTTGCAGCCGGACGTGATGATCGTGGTGGCCTATGGCCTCATCCTGCCGCAGTCGATCCTCGACATCCCGGTCCACGGCTGCTGGAACGTGCATGCCTCGCTGCTGCCGCGCTGGCGCGGCGCCGCGCCGGTGCAGCGCGCGATCGAGGCGGGCGATGCCGACACCGGCGTGTGTCTGATGCGGATGCAGAAGGGCCTGGATACCGGCCCGGTGTACCTGCGCAAGTCCACGCCCATCGGCCCGCTGGAAACCGGCGGTGAACTGACCGAGCGCCTGTCCGGCATGGGCGCGCAGCTGTTGGGTGATGGCCTGGGCTTGCTGCGGATCGGCTTGTTGCCGGGCGCGCAGGCGCAGAGCGAGATCGGCGCGACCTACGCGCACAAGGTGGAAAAATCCGAGGCGCCGTTGGACTGGATGCGGCCCGCCGATGAACTCGCCTGCAAGGTCCGTGCGTTCAACCCGTGGCCGATCGCCGAAGCGATGATCGATGGCGAGCGCGTGCGCATCCACGGCGCGATCGCGGTGCCGGGCGGGGACGGCGCGGCGCCGGGGAGCATCGTCGGCGCTGGCCGCGAAGGGCTGGATGTCGCGACCGGCAACGGTTTGCTGCGCATCCGCGTGCTGCAACGCGAAGGCGGCAAGGCGATCACCGCCGCCGACTATCTCAACGCCCGCCGCACGCAGTGAGCCGATGAGCGGCGCCAATACCCGGATGATCGCCGCGAACGTGCTGGACGCGGTGCTGCATCGCGGCCGCTCGCTGAAAGCGGAACTTTCCAGCGCGCTGCCCAGGCTGCCGGACCCGCGTGATCGCGCGCTGGTCGAGGCGGCGGTGATGGCGGCATTGCGCGAGCACGGCCGCTATGCCGATGCGCTGTCGCAGTGGATGTCGCGCCCGCCCGGTGCCCGCGACGGCCTGCTGCGCAGCCTGATCTACATCGGCCTGGCCCAGATCGATGCAATGAAGCTGCCGCCCCACGCGGCCGTCGATGCCACGGTGGAGGCCGCGCGCCTGTCCGGCCGCGCGCATCAGGCCGGCCTCGTCAATGCGTTGCTCCGCCGCGCGCTGCGCGAGCCGCTGCCGCCCGCGCCCGTTGATGCCGCATGGCCCGAATGGTTGGCGGATCGCATCCGCGCCGCGTGGCCCGATGATGCCGAAGCCATTTTCAAGGCCAGCGCGGAACCGCCGCCGATGTGGCTGCGGGTGAATCGACGGAAAATCCCGCGCGCCCTGTATGCCGAGCGGTTGGCCGAAGCCGGCATCGCCCATCACCTGTCCGATGATCTGGCCGATGCGATCCGCCTGGACACGCCGCTTCCGGTGACTGCGCTGCCCGGTTTCGAAGAGGGCCAGGTCTCGGTGCAGGACGGCAGCGCGCAGCGCCTCGTCGATGCGCTCGAACTGCCACGTGAAGCCAAAGTGCTCGATGCCTGCGCCGCGCCGGGCGGCAAGGCCGCGCATCTGGCCGAACGTCATCCTGACGTGCGTCAGCTCGCCATAGACGTGGATGAGCGTCGCGTGCGCCGGATGCAGGAAGGTTTCGCGCGCCTGGGGCTGGACATCGCCACCGGCGTCGCCGATGCGACATCGCCCGCCAGCGTTCCGGCCGAGGGCGGCTTCGACGCGATCGTGATCGATGCGCCGTGCAGCGCGACCGGGATCGTGCGCCGGCAGCCGGACATCCTGCTGCACCGTCGCGCGGACGACATCGATGCGCTGATCGGCCTGCAGATCCGCCTGCTGGAAGCGAGCTGGTCGATGCTGAAACCCGGCGGCACGCTGCTGTATGCGACCTGCTCGATCCTGCCGGAGGAAAACGGCCGCAACGTGGCCGATTTCATCGCGCGCCACGCCGATGCCGCGTTGCAGCCGCTCGATGCGCGCTTCGGCCGAGACACCGGCCACGGCCACCAGCGCCTGCCCGGCGAAAACGGCCTGGATGGCTTCTTCTACGCGCGCCTCGTCAAATCGGCCTGAGCGCTCCGTTATCCTGCGCGGCATGACCGAAGCCGACGTCCGCCGCGAACGAATTTTCTTCTGGCTGACCGCCATCGTCCTGCTGTTCGCCGGATTGGGCCTGCGTGATCCGTGGCCGGCGGACGAGCCGCGCTTCGCGCTCGTCGCCAAACAGATGGTCGAGAGCGGCCAGTGGCTGTTCCCGATGCGCGGCGATGAACTCTATCCGGACAAGCCGCCGCTCTTGATGTGGCTGCAGGCGATCTTCTATTCGCTGACTGGCTCGGTGCGATTCTCGTTCCTGCTGCCGTCGCTGCTGGCCTCGCTCGGCACGCTGGCACTGGTGCGTGATCTCGGTCGCCGCTTGTGGAATCCGCAGGCGGGGGCGTACGCGGCGTGGGCGCTGCTGTTCGCCTTCCAGTTCACCTTCCAGGCCAAGCGCGCGCAGATCGATCCGCTGGTGGTGTTCTGCATCACGCTCTCGGTCTACGGCATCCTGCGCCACCTGCTGCGCGGACCGGACCGCGCGTGGTGGCTGATCGGCTGGTGCGCGGCGGGACTGGGCGTCATCAGCAAGGGCGTCGGCGTCATCGCGTTGCTGGTGCTGATCCCGGCCGCGTTCGCGTGGTGGCGCCAATGGCCGGGCATCGGCCGCGTGCGCGCCGTCGAGTGGCTCGGCGGCGTCATCATGCTGCTGTTGCCGATATTGCTCTGGCTCATCCCGATGCTGCTCAGCGTCAAGGCCAGCGGCGATCCGGCCTTGCAGGGCTACGCCGACAACATCCTGCTGAAACAGACCGCGCAACGTTACGCAAATGCCTGGCATCACCATCAGCCGTGGTGGTACTTCCTGATGGTGATGGCGACGCAGTGGTTGCCGGCGATTGCCGCCGTGCCCTTCATCGCGCCACGTTGGCGCGATGCACTGAAGGCGCGTGATCCGCGCATCCTGCTGCTGCTCGGCTGGGTGCTGCTGGTCGTGCTGTTCTTCTCGCTTTCCAGCGGCAAGCGCGAGGTCTACATCCTGCCCGCGCTGCCGATGCTGTGCGTGGCGATGGGACCGTGGCTGGGCGATGTGGTGTCCCGGCGTGGCGTGCGCATCGGGGCGTTCATCGCCGCGGTGTTGTTCGCGGGCGTGTTGCTCGGCGCAGGGCTGGCCGCGGCGCTGGGTCATCCCGGTTTCGAGGACCGCCTCGCGTCGATCCGCGGCACGCCCGATGGCGATGCGCTGGGCTGGATGCTCGCGATCATCGGCGGCACCGGCCTGCTTGCGGCGCTTGTGCTGCGCCCGAAACGTGGTGTCGCCGCGCTCTACGCCGTGCTCGCCGCGCTGTGGCTCGGCTACAGCTTCATCGGCTACCCGCTGCTCAACGATGCCAGTTCCTCGCACGGCCTGATGCGCGCGGTCGGCACGAAGATCGGCCCCGATGCCGAGCTTGCCCTCGTCGCATGGAAGGAGCAGAACCTGCTGATGGCGGACCGTCCGGCGCGCACGTTCGGCTTCAAGCGCGACTTCGCCCTGCAGCTGGCGGATGCACGACGCTGGCAGGCCGAGGCGCTCGCGACCCGCTGGATACTGCTGCACGACATCGCGCTGGACGACTGCATCGATGAAACCCGTGCCATCGACATGGGCATCTACAACCGGCGGCGCTGGTTGCTGTTGCCGGCTGCGGCGATGCGCGTGGGCTGTGTGCCCAAGCCTGCCTCAACGCCGCAGGCCGAGCTCGCGGAGTAGGCGGTACTTCAGCGCGGCGTAGCGCATGTGCTCGCGATGGAAGGCGATGCCCGCTTTTCCATCCAGCACGCCGCCTTGCAGGATCAGGTTCTTCAACGCGTAGGCCGATGCGGCCAGCAAGCCGCGACCGGGCCATGCCGTCTTGCCGCGCGCGGCGCGTTGCTGCGCCCAGAGCAGCGCGTATTTCTCCAGCTTGGCGCGATATTCGCCAGCGCTGCGCGCGGTGTCGTGTTCCAGTTCGATGCGGGAGCGCTTCACCGTGCGGCCGGTCGTGTCCAGGTATTCGTGCACCGGGATGTCGGCATGGCGCAGGTCGCTGCGAAACAGACGCTCGATCGCCTCGTGGGCGAAGCTGCCATGCCGCATCGGCGTGCCCAGCCAGTGCGTGCGTCGCAGCAGCAGCCAGACATCGGCCTGCTCGATGTCGCCGGCGAAGAGTTTCTGCAATTCGACTTGTGCGTCCGATTCTAGCCACTCGTCGGCATCCAGCAAGATCACCCACGGTTGCGCGGCGCGCTCGATCGCGGCGTTCTTCTGCCGCGCGAAACCGTCCCAGTCGCGGTGCTCGACCCGTGCGCCAAGGTCGCGCGCGACGGCCACGGTGTCGTCGGTGGAGCCCGAGTCCAGCACGATCACCTCGCGGCAGACCGGCATCAGCGAGGCGATGCAGCGACCAATACGGTCGCCCTCGTTCTTCGCCACCACCACGCCCGTGAGCGGCGGTTTTGCGTCGATGTCGGTCGCGGGATTCATCGCGCCGAGTATGTCATGCGACACTTTCGAGATGACCGCCGACGCGCCCCTGTCCATTGCCCATGTGCTGCTCACCCGCCGCTTCGCCGGTACCGAGCGGCACGCGGTGGAACTCGCCAACGCGCAGGCCGCGCAAGGACACGATGTCACCCTGATCCTGCGCAAGGCTGGCGCGGAAGACCGGCCCGATGCCATCGCTCATCGTGTCGACCCGCGCGTGCAGGTGGTCGTGGTAGGCAATCTGTTGTCGTCATGGCAGGCGCGTCGCGTGTTGAAGAAGCTGCGGCCCGACATCGCCCACGCACATTTGTCCGGCGGTGCGCGTGCGTTGAAGGGCTGGCGCGATGTCGCCACCGCGCGCATCGCCACCCTGCATATCCGCTACAAGCCGCAGCAACACCAAGGACTCGACGGCCTGATCGCGATCGCGCCCTGGCAGTTCGAGGACATGCCGCCGGCGATGCGCGAGCGCAGCGTGCAGATCGACAACTGGACGGTGCCAAGCGCGCCATCCATTGATGCACGCACGCGCCTGCGCGATGAGTTCGGCATCGCCCGGGATGCGTTCGTGTTCGGTGCGCTGGGGCGGGTGGAAGCCAGCAAGGGTCTCGATGTGCTGGTCGCTGCATGGCAGCGTGCGGCCCTGCCGGCGGATGCGCGTCTGGTGATCGTCGGCCAGGGCGGCGCATGGCAGGCGCTGCGCGCGCAGGCGCCCGCTGACGTGGTGATGCCCGGCTTCACCGACGTACCGCGTGACTGGCTGGAGGCGTTCGACGTGTTCGTGTCCGCCGCGCGCAGCGAGCCGTTCGGTTTGGTGCTGCTCGAAGCGATGGGCGCGGGTTTGCCGATCCTCGCCTCGGCCAGCGAAGGCGCGACCCACCTGCGCGAGGTGATCGGCACGCCATTGGTGCCGGTGGGCGATGCCGATGCGCTCGCCACCGCGCTGCGCGCGATGTTCGAGGCCCGTCCCGCACGCCGCGAATACCCGATGCAGCGCTTCGACATCGACGACAAGCTGGCGGAGATCGAGGCGTTCTACCGCGCCGTCATCGCCCGCGGCTGATCCTCACCAACGCAGCGCGCTGCGCGCGAGGCGCTTGGACAGGGCGTGTTGTAGGTGCTCGGCGGCCTGGGGGGTCAGATAGGCGATCTGCATCGTCGGCGACATCGGGTTGGCGCCGGCGGTATCCAGCAGCAGGCCGCGCATGCCGAACAGGCGATCCAGCGGCGAGCACGACACCCGCAAGGCCTGCAGCTTGTCCACTTCGGCAAAGCGCCACTGCCGCGACCACCAGCCGCGGCGAATCGCGACCAGCCGTCCATCCAGGCTCCAGCCGGCCTTGGTCGCCGCCTTCCATGCCAGCACGGCGGCCCACGGCAACCACAGCAGCAGCAACGCGCCCCAGGCACCGAAGCGCCACACCAGCACCGCCGTCACCGGCAGCACCCACAGCACGTCGCCCAGCCAGATGCGCAGCCATGCCAGCCGATGCAACGACTGCCACTGCGCCGGCGGCCATTGCGCGTTGGGTAGCAGGTGATGGATCAGGTCGTCGCACACGGCTGGCGTGGCGATGGGCGCCAGCTCGCGCAGGCTGCGTTGTTGTTGCTGGCCCTGGCTTGCGGCCGTGTCGATCGACAACGCGCGTCGCTTGAACAGTCGGTGCAGCACGGTCTCGCGCAGCGTCCAGGCCTGGATGCGTCGCTTCGGCACGCTGGTGCGCAGGCGCGTCAGCAGGCCGCGCATCACGGTCAGGCGACGGCCCGTTTCCGACAGGGTGAAGCCGTAGTACTGCAGCAGCGAAGTCAGCACTGAGAGGGCACGCAATACGATGACGAACGCTGCCAGCAGCGAGAACACCGCGATGGCGTAATCCAGCCAGCCAAACCGGTGGCTCTCCACGTAGCCGGCGCCAAGCTTCAGCCAGCGCTCGCTGACGTTGGCGAAGAGCTTGGGCGAGAACTGCGAGACCGCCGCGAAGCCGCCGGCGACCAGCACCAGCCCGCGATTGGAGATGAGGCCGTGGCGGATGACCTCGGCGATCGGCAGCGCGAGCAGGGTGGCCGATGCGACTTCACCCGCGCTTGCCTCGCCGGTGGTCGGTGCCGCTTCGCCGCCGCGCTCGCGCACCAGTTGTTCCAGCGCCAGCGCCTGGTCGTAGCGCAGCACCCGCATCTCGGCTTCCGGCTTCATCCCGCCGGCCGATTCCAGGCGGACTTCCGCGACGTTGAAGATGCGATGCAGCAAGGTCTGGTGCAGGGCGACGTTGTGGATGCGCGCGTAGGCGATCTGGCGCAGCTTGCGCTCCAGCAGGCCGCTACGGATCTCGATGCGCTCGGGCAGCAGGCGGTAGCGGTAGGTGAAGTATTGCCAGACCGAGGCCAGCGCCAGCACGCCCACGCCGATCAGCGGCCACAGCTCGTTGCGGTCGCCACGCCCGGCAAAGAGCAGCACCAGCAGCGGCAGGATGAACTGCTTCATGTGCTGCAAGGTGACGAACAGCCACGACCATGCGTGCAGGCGATGCTCGCCGCCGTCGATCGCAAGCGCGGGGATCGGCGGGGGCGTGGCGGCGTCAGTCGTCATCGCGTTCGGGTTCGGTGCGCGCGGCCAGCGTGCTGCGCAGGGCCTCGGCATCGCCATCGTCCAGGCATGGCACCCGGATCGATTCGAGGCGCGTGCCGGCGGTGTGGATGAGCAGCGTCGCCAGCGAGCGGCTGCGCTCCAGCGGTCCGCGCTTCACGTCCAGGTGCTGCACGCGGGTCGCAGGCACATGGGTCTCGCTCTGCCACATCCGCCCCTTGCGCACGGCGAAGCCTTCATCGTCCAGCTTCCAGCGGTAGTAACCGTGGCGGCGTCCACCCAGCCACGCGCCATACAGCGCGCCCAGCAGCAGGCCGGTGACCGGGCCGATCCAGATCGGGGTGTCGAAGACGCCATGCGCCAGCACGCCGATGCCGGTGCCCACGCCGGCGCCGGTCAGTCCGAGCCACGTCGCGTGGCCTAGCCGGAACAGCGCGCGGCCCCGCGCCGGCAAGGGCTGCCAGACATCGGGGTGGACAATGGAAAGCGGGGTGGCCGGGGTCGGCGGCAAAGGCGGCAGGGCGTCGTTCATCACGCAAGCCTAGCCGGTTTGCCGGGCCGGCTGGCGTGCCGGATGTCACGTCGGCTCAGTAGCAATCCGGCCAGTAGGGGTTGCCGAGCGGACTGCCCTCGGGCTGCTGCGACCAGCGCTTGTAGGTCCACTGGTATTGCGCCGGGGCGCGGCGGACCAGTGCCTCGATGCCCGCGTTGAGCGCGCTGGCCGAGATCAGCGCGTCGCTGCTGGCGATGCCTGGCGGTGCTGGCTCGACGTGCAGGGTGAAGCGCGGCCCGTTGCCTTGGCGCTCGCACCAGGCGTAGAGGACCTCGGCCCGGGTGCGTTCGGCCAGCCGGCCGATTAGCGTCATCGTCAGTGCCGGCACGCCGAAGAACGGCGCCCATACGCCGTCGCCCTGCTTGGGCTGCTGGTCCGGCAGGATGCCGACCACGCCGCCCGCCTGCAGGCGCTTGAACAATTGGCGGATGCCGATGCCCTCGGCGCGGACCTGCTCCACGCGGCCATCGTCGCCTTGCGATTCGCGCACCCGGCGCAGGAAGGCATCGACCGTGGGGGATTCCGGCGGCGCGTACAGGATCGCCAGCGGCGTGCGCGAGGCCAGCCAGCGATTGAGCAGCTCCCAATTGCCGTGGTGTGGCGCCGCGACGATCAATCCTCGTCCGCTCGCCAGCGCGGCATCGAACAAGGCCACGCCCGGGCCTTCGTCCAGCATCGACAGGCTGTCGGTGGCCGGGCGCGTCCAGATGCGCAGGGTCTCGAACGTCTGTCGGCCGGTGCTTTTCAGTGCCGCCTCGTGCAGCGCCGCGCGCGCGTCCGCGGGGAGTTCGGGGTAGGCCAGCTCCAGCCCGCGCATCGCCACCCGGCTTTCGCGTGCGTTGCGCCTGCGCCAGAAGCGAGCCATCGCGTCACCCAGCGCCCGCAGCGCCGACCACGGCAGCAGGCCGATCAGGCGCGCCAACAGGAACAACAGGAAGGCGGAAGTCGAGCCCTTGGACATCCGCGCAGTGTAAGCGGCGACATCGACATCGGAGCCTGCGCTGGGGATGATGCCGCATCAGATCCTTCCCGCCGGAGCGTCATGCTTGCCCTGATCCAACGTGTCACCCGTGCCGAGGTCACCGTCGAGGGCGCGACCGTCGGTCGCATTGGTCACGGATTGCTGGCGCTGGTCTGCGCCGAGCCCGGCGACGACGATGCGCGGGTGGTCCGGATGGCCGAAAAGTTGCTGGCCTATCGTGTGTTTGGCGACGAGAACGGGCGGATGAACCGCTCCCTGACCGATGTGGGCGGAGAGTTGCTGCTGGTCAGCCAGTTCACCCTGGCTGCGGATACCGGCAGCGGCCTGCGCCCCAGCTTCAGCACGGCCGCCGCACCGGCGGAAGCTGAACGGATTTACGACCGCCTGGTCATCGAATGCGCGAAGCGGCACCCGCGGGGGGTGGAAACCGGCCGGTTCCGGGCCCATATGGAAGTCAGCCTGGTCAATGACGGCCCGGTGACCTTCCTGCTGCGGACTTGAACCCCCGGGCAGGCATCCAGCTGGTATAATTAGGGGTTCACTTCCGCTCAGGTGGCAGCCCGCATGGCCAACGAACGCCAGGCCCAGTCCGAAATCAAACAGCTCATCAGCAAGGGCCTGGAACAAGGCTATCTGACCTATGCCGAGGTCAACGATCACTTGCCCGATGATCTTGTCGATCCGGAACAGATCGAAGACATCATCAGCATGATCAACGGCATGGGCATTGACGTGCACGAAGTCGCGCCCGATGCCGAGACCCTGCTGATCGCCGGTGAAGGCAGCAACCGCGAGGTCGACGACACCGCCGCGGAAGAAGCCGCCGCGCAGTTGTCCGCGCTCGATACCGAGACCGGTCGCACCACCGACCCGGTGCGCATGTACATGCGCGAGATGGGCACGGTCGAGTTGCTGACCCGCGAAGGCGAGATCGCCATCGCCAAGCGCATCGAGGAAGGCCTCAACCAGATGCTGGCCGCGATGGCCCTGTTCCCGCCGTCGGTCAAGCTGGTGCTGGACGATTACGCCCTGCACGCCGAAGGCAAGAAGCGCCTGGCCGAAGTCGTCGCCGGCTTCAACGACTACGTCGAAGAGCAGAACGCCGCCGCGGCCGCCGAGGAAGAAGATGCCACCGACACGAGCGTCGATGCCGATGCCGATGCCGACGAGGACGATGCCGACGACGACGCAGGCGGCAGCGAGGAAGCCGCACCCTCCGGCCCGGACCCGGAAGAAGTCAAGGCGCGCATGACCGCGATGGCGGAGCTGTGGGTCAAGTTCGAGAAGGCGCTGGCCAAGCACGGCCCCGGCCACAAGTCGGTCGGCAAGCTGCGCCAGGAGATGGCCGACATCTTCATCACCTTCAAGTTCCCGCTGCCGTATTTCGATGCGCTGGTGCAGCAGCTGCGCGACGTGCAGATGGAAATCCGCATGCGCGAGCGCCGCATCATGGAGCTGGCCACCAAGCAGGCCGGCATGCCGCGCAAGGACTTCCTCAAGGCGTGGGACGGCAACCAGGTCAACTTCGACTGGGTGGACGAGCTGCTCAAGCGCAAGCAGAAGTGGGGCTCGGGCCTGCGTGACGTGAAGGACCAGATCGTCGCCCAGCAGGAAATGATCCTGGGCCTGGAAGAGCGCACGTCGCTGACCCTCGCCGACATCCGCGAGATCTGCAAGACCGTCGCCTACGGCGAGGTGCAGGCGCGCAAGGCGAAGAAGGAGATGGTCGAGGCCAACCTGCGCCTGGTGATCTCCATCGCCAAGAAGTACACCAATCGCGGCCTGCAGTTCCTCGACCTGATCCAGGAAGGCAACATCGGCCTGATGAAGGCGGTGGACAAGTTCGAGTTCCGCCGCGGCTTCAAGTTCTCGACCTACGCGACGTGGTGGATCCGCCAGGCCATTACCCGCTCGATCGCCGACCAGGCGCGCACCATCCGCATCCCGGTGCACATGATCGAGACGATCAACAAG
>JACSSF010000057.1 GCA_014879375.1 Lysobacteraceae bacterium | reverse complement strand
CCACTTGTCCCCCAGACAAGTGCGCTACCAGGCTGCGCTATACCCCGAGAGGCGCGCATTATAGACGATGCACGTGGTTCAGCGCCGCAGCAATTGCAGGACTTCTTCCAGCTCCTGCCGCACCTGCTTGATGATCTGCGAGGACAGCGCGGATTCCTGCTTGCCGCTCTCGCCCTCCAGGCGCAGGCGCGCACCGCCGATGGTGTAGCCCTGCTCGTACAGCAGGCCGCGGATCTGGCGCACCATCAGCACGTCGTGACGCTGGTAGTAGCGGCGGTTGCCGCGACGCTTGACCGGCGACAGGCTGGGGAACTCGGTCTCCCAATACCGCAGCACGTGCGGCTTGACGTCGCACAGCTCGCTGACCTCACCGATGGTGAAGTAGCGTTTGGCCGGAATCGGCGGGAGTTCCTTGTTGCTACCTGGGTCCAGCATAAGCCTCCACCCGCTCCTTGAGTTTCTGGCCGGGGCGGAAGGTGACCACGGTGCGGGCAGTGATCGGGATTTCCTCGCCGGTCTTGGGGTTGCGGCCGGGGCGCTGGTTCTTGCGGCGCAGATCGAAATTGCCGAACCCCGAGAGCTTGACCTGACGGCCGCCTTCCAACCCTTCGCGGAGCGTATCGAAGAACGCATCGACGAATTCCTTCGCCTCGCGCTTGTTCAAACCGACTTCGTCAAAAAGACGTTCGGCCATCTCAGCCTTGGTCAACGCCATGCCACTATCCCCTGATCTTCACGCCGTAATCGCGCCCCAAGGCGGCCATCACATCGGCCACCACGGCTTCCACTTTGCGTTCCGTGAGGGTGCGGGATTCTTCCTGCAAAATCAAGCCCATAGTGAGGCTTTTGAAACCTGAATCGACCCCTTTGCCGACGTAGCGATCAAACAACCGCACCGCCCGCAAGCTTGGCCCGGCCGCGTGACGCACGGCGTCGGCAAGGCCCTGCCAGCTGACATCTTCCGGCACCAGCAGGGACAGGTCGCGGCGCACCGAGGGATATTTGGATGCGACTTCGTGTCTGGCCGGGGCGCGTTGGCTGATCGCGGCCAGATCCAGCTCGAAACCGATCGCTGGCACGTCCAGATCCAGCTGCGCGCGCAGGGCGGGATGCAGCTCGCCTACCCAGCCGATGCGCACGCCTTCCCGATATACGTCGGCGGAACGGCCCGGGTGACCGAACGGCTCCATCGAGCGGCGGAATTCCAGCGTTGCGTTCGCCATCGCGGCGAGCGATTCGACCGCGCCTTTCAGGTCGTGGAAGTCGATGGCGCGATCGGGTTCGCCCCATTGTTCGGCGCGCGCGCTGCCGCAGGCAATGGCGGCGATGCGCGGCGTTTCCACCGGGGCGTCACCGGCAATAGCGGGCGCATCGAACACACGCCCGACTTCGAACAGACGCACGCGCGGCTGCTGGCGCGCCACGTTGCGGGCCAGCGCCGCGGTCAAACCCGGCAGCAGCATCGGCCGCATCACGCCAAGCTCGGCGCTGAGCGGATTGGCCAGCGCCACGCCGCCCTGCAGCTGCCATTTGGCCAGCCAGGCGGCATCGACGAAGGCGTAATTGATCGCCTCCTGCCAGTCGCGCGCGGCCATCTGGCGGCGCAG
>JACSSF010000002.1 GCA_014879375.1 Lysobacteraceae bacterium | reverse complement strand
CGGCATCGGCGAAGCCCACGCCTGCGAGACCCACCTGATTCCCAACGTGCTGCGCGCCGCCCTCGGCACCGGCCCGGCGTTGAAGGTGTTCGGCGACGACTACCCCACGCCGGACGGCACCTGCGTGCGCGACTACGTGCACGTGCAGGACCTGGCCCGGGCCCATGCCCTGGCGCTGGACTACCTGGACACCCATCCCGGCGCGCATGCCTTCAACCTGGGCAATGGCCGGGGATTCTCGGTGCGCGAAGTGATCGCCACCGCCAGCGCCGTGGCCGGCACCGACATCCCCTTCGAGCTGGCGGCGCGCCGGCCTGGCGACCCGGCCACGCTGGTCGCCTCCAGCCGCAAGGCGCGCGAAGAGCTGGGCTGGCATCCGCAATGGACGGAACTGGCGCCGGTCGTGGAGAGCGCCTGGCGCTGGCATCGCCAGCAGCGGTATTGAGCAACCGCGGCCCGCGCCTCCCGGCGGGGTGCGGCCTCGATGATGCGACAATCGGGGCGCGGTCCGTCTGCCGGACGTTGTCCCGGCGCAGCCGGTTGCAAGGCAGCGGGACCTGAACAGCTGAGACAAGGGAGTGGACCACATGCGGTTTTCGCGTACGCCCGCCGAGGCGCGCATCGCCATCGTCGGGCTCGGCTACGTCGGCCTGCCGCTGGCGGTGGAATTCGGCAAGCACCACGACACCGTCGGCTTCGACATCCACGCCGGCCGCATCGCCGAGCTCCGCGGCGGCCGCGACAGCACCCTGGAAGTGGAGCCGGACCTGCTGGCCCAGGCCACCCGCCTGGCGTACAGCGACGACCCGGCCGACATCGCCGGTTGCAACGTCTACATCGTCACCGTGCCCACCCCGATCGACGGGGCCCGCCGCCCGGACCTGGCCCCGCTGCTCAAGGCCAGCGAGACCATCGGCAGGGCGCTCAAGCCCGGCGACGTGGTGGTGTACGAATCCACCGTCTACCCCGGCTGCACCGAGGAAGCGTGCGTGCCGGTGCTGGAGCGGATCTCCGGGCTGGCGTTCAACCGCGACTTCTTCGTCGGCTACAGCCCCGAGCGGATCAATCCCGGCGACAAGGCCCACCGCGTCACCAGCATCCTCAAGGTGACCTCGGGTTCGACCCCGGAGGTGGCCGACTTCGTCGACGCCCTCTACGCCGGCATCATCGAAGCCGGCACCCACAAGGCCGCCAGCATCAAGGTCGCCGAGGCGGCCAAGGTGATCGAGAACACCCAGCGCGACCTGAACATCGCCCTGGTCAACGACCTGGCGATCCTGTTCGACAAGCTCGGCATCGATACCCTGGACGTGCTGGAAGCGGCCGGCACCAAGTGGAACTTCCTGCCGTTCCGGCCCGGCCTGGTCGGCGGCCACTGCATCGGCGTGGACCCCTACTACCTGACCCACAAGGCGCAGGAAGTGGGCCACCATCCCGACGTGATCCTGGCCGGGCGCCGCACCAACGACGCCATGGGCGGCTATGTCGCCGCGCAGACCGTGCGGCTGATGATCCGCAAGGGCATCAATCCGGTCGGCGCGCGGGTGCTGGTGCTGGGCCTGGCGTTCAAGGAGAACTGCCCGGACCTGCGCAACACCCGGGTGATCGACATC
>JACSSF010000003.1 GCA_014879375.1 Lysobacteraceae bacterium | reverse complement strand
ATTCTTGCCGCCCACCTGGGCGAGATCGGTCAGGCGCAGGTCTTTCAGCCACAGGACGTTGGTGTTCGAGGCGAGGGCGCTCAAGGCAGGCTCCGTGTTGGTCATGGGGGACGGCAGGCCGTCAGCAGGCTATTTTAGCAATCCCTACGCATCCGTTTTCACCCCGACGCCCATGTCCGACGCTCGCCCGGTCTTTTATGTCTCCGATGGCACCGGCATTACCGCCGAAACCATCGGCCACAGCCTGCTCACCCAGTTCACCCAGCAGCGGTTCGACACCGACCGCATTCCCTTCGTGGACACGCCCGAACGCGCCCGCGAGGCCGCCGCGATCATCCGCGCGGCCGGTGAAACCTCGGGGATGCGCCCCATCGTGGTCAATACCTGCGTGGACGAGGAACTGAGCACGATCCTCGCCGACAGCGGCGCGCTGATGCTGGACGTGTTCGCGCCGTTCATCGCCCCGCTGGAGGATGAACTGGGCAGCCAGCGCCAGCCGCGAGTCGGGCAGGCGCACGGCATCGTCGATTTCGACACCTACCACCAGCGCATCAACGCGATGAACTACGCCCTGACCCACGATGACGGGATGCGGGTGGATTACAGTGATGCCGACCTGATCCTGGTCGGGGTGTCGCGCGCGGGCAAGACGCCGACGTGCGTCTACCTGGCGCTACACCACGGCGTGCGCGCGGCCAACTATCCGCTGACCGAGGAGGATCTGGAGACCGACCGCCTGCCGGCCAAGCTGCGGCCGTACAAGCACAAGATCTTCGGGCTCACCATCGACCCCGAGCGCCTGCACGAGATCCGTCAGGAACGCCGGCCCAATTCGCGCTATGCCGAGCTTGCCACCTGCCGCCGCGAGGTTGCTGCCGCCGACGTGATCTTCCGTACGGAAAACATCCCGGTACTCTCGACCACGCATGCCTCGATCGAGGAAATCTCCAGCCGGGTGCTGGAGACGCTCGGCATCAACCGCGAGATGTACTGACGGGGTGCCAAGACGGCCCGGCAGGCTGTAGGATCGGGAGGCATGAGCACCGTCCTTGCCCCGGTCACGCGCCTGCCCAAGCTGAGCCGATTCGCATGGCTGATGGGCCTGTACGCGGAGAACCACCGCAAGTTGGACCGCCTGTTCGTGCCCGCGAACCTCGCGTCCGGGCATTACCTGTCGAAGGGCGCTTCCGGCTTGCCGCTGCGGGTGGAGGTGATCGAGCAGCACAAGTTCACCACCGAGCTGCGCCTGACCTACGACGTGCGCGACCCGGTCACCGGGGAGCCCGATCCCTCCGCGCACATCCGCCTGTATCGCGATGCCCGCCAGGCCGAAGCCACCCATTGCTATGTCGGCCGGCGCTGGCAGGACGTGATCGGGATGTATCCGCCACCGGCGGAACTGATCGGCCATCGCCTGCAAATGAACACGTTTCTGGGCAAATGGCTCGATCATCTGGCGGGGCAGGGCCATGGCGTCGCCACGCTGATGCCGGCCCCGGCGCCCGGCGTTGCCTGAACGGCGCAGAGAAGTGTTGACGTTGGTCGTCTAGCTCTCTAGAATTTCGCGCTCCACGACGTGGGGCCATAGCTCAGCTGGGAGAGCGCCTGCATGGCATGCAGGAGGTCAGCGGT
>JACSSF010000004.1 GCA_014879375.1 Lysobacteraceae bacterium | reverse complement strand
CACTTCCTGCGCGATCACCAGGCTGGCACCGCGGCATTGTGCAAGACGCACGCTGACTGAAAGCCCATCATCGAGCCGCGCCGGCTGGCGGAAGTCGATCGACATCGACCGCACCACGAAGCACAGGTTCGCCTCACGCAGGGCTTCCTGGCCAAAACCCAATGCGCGCATCCACTCGCTGCGGGCACGCTCCATGAAGGCCAGGTATTGCGCGTGATAGACCACGCCGCCGGCATCGGTGTCTTCCCAATACACACGGACGGGATGCTGGAAATCGGTCGGATCCGTCATGTCGATGCTGTATCCGGCTGGTAACGCATCCCGACCGAGGCCGGCGCGGTCGGCACGAAGCCGTACTGCGCGTAGAGCCGCTGCGCCTGCCCATCGGCCAGCAGGCTGACGAAGCCCGATGCCGGCACGTTGGCACGTAGCCAGTCGCTGATCGCGCCCATGATCTGCTTGCCCAAACCCCGTCCCTGATACGCAGGCAACACCGCGATGTCGACCACCTGGAAGAACAGGCCACCATCGCCGATGACGCGGCCCATGCCGACGACCACTTCGCCATCGAACACCTGCACCGCGTACAGGCTGTTGGGCAAGCCGATCGCGGCGGCCTCGACGGTCTTCGGGCTGAGGCCGGCCTCGTGGCGCAAATGGCGATACGTGCCGATGTCGGGCGTGCTGGCGACGAGGCGCAGGCTCACTGCGGCGGCTCCTCGCCGAACAGGCCGGCATCGCGCGTCCTGGGCTTGAAACCCATGTGTCGATACGCCTTGTGCGTGGCCATGCGCCCGCGCGCGCTGCGCACCAGGAAACCTTGCTGGATGAGGTATGGCTCGATCACGTCTTCCAGCGTGCCGCGCTCTTCCGAGAGCGCCGCCGCCAGCGATTCCACGCCCACCGGGCCACCGTCGAAGTTCTCGATGATCAGATGCAGAAGGCGCCGGTCGAGGTCATCGAAACCTTCCGGGTCCACTTTGAGCATCTGCATCGCCGCGGCCGCAACTTCGCCATTGATCACGCCGCCGGCGCGTACTTGCGCGTAATCACGCACGCGACGCAACAAACGGTTGGCGATGCGTGGCGTGCCCCGCGCACGGCGCGCGATTTCCGCCGCACCTTCGTCCAGGCACTCGATGCCGAGAATCTGCGCCGAGCGCCGCACGATATGCGCAAGTTCATCCGCGCTGTAGAACTCCAGCCGCTGGACGATGCCGAAGCGGTCACGCAGCGGCGCGGTGAGCAGGCCCGCGCGCGTGGTCGCGCCGACCAGGGTGAACGGCGGCAGGTCCAACTTGATCGAGCGCGCGGCCGGCCCTTCGCCGATCATGATGTCGATCTGGAAATCCTCCATCGCCGGGTACAACACTTCCTCGACCACGGGCGAGAGGCGATGGATTTCGTCGATGAAAAGCACATCGTGCGGCTGCAGGTTGGTCAGCAGCGCGGCCAGGTCCCCCGCCCGCTCGATCACCGGCCCGCTAGTGACGCGCAGGCTAACGCCGAGCTCGTTGGCGATGACGTGCGACAGCGTGGTCTTGCCAAGGCCGGGCGGGCCGAAGATCAGCACGTGATCCAGCGCTTCGCTGCGGCCTTTGGCGGCATCGATGTAGATCTGCATCTGCTCCTTGACCGGCTGCTGGCCAAGGTAATCGGCCAGCCGC
>JACSSF010000183.1 GCA_014879375.1 Lysobacteraceae bacterium | reverse complement strand
GGCGCGGCTTGTCGCCGGCCTTCATCGCGGTCTTCATGTCATCGGTGAGCTGGGTCTTGAGCGACATCGTGGTTCCTTGAAGGGGTGGGCGCGAAAAACACGAAAAGCCGGCTTGCGGGCCGGCTTCGTGGAGCGCATCGCTGCACCTCGCGCTTGCGCGCGGGATGACGATCAGTACAGGCGCTGGCGCTTGGTGACGTCGCGCGAGGTACGACGCGCTTGACGCTTCACCGCGGCCGCAGCCTTGCGCTTGCGTTCCTGGGTCGGCTTCTCGTAGAACTCGCGCTTGCGGGTTTCAGCCAGAACACCGGCCTTCTCGCAGGTGCGCTTGAAACGACGCAGGGCAAATTCGAAGGGCTCGTTTTCGCGAACTTTGACGCTGGGCATAGGGATCTCTTGGTAACAAGCCGGCCATCGGGCCTGGTGAGCCGCGTATGGTAAACCCAAGCGGGGGCAGCCTGCAACCAAGCCGCCGGGACGCGGTAAGCTGGCGGCCATGAAGGTCCTGGGCATCGAAACCTCCTGCGATGAAACCGGCGTGGCGGTGTACGACACGGTCGCCGGCCTGCGTGCGCACGCCGTCTACAGCCAGATCGCCCTGCATGCCGAGTACGGCGGCGTGGTGCCGGAACTGGCCAGCCGCGACCATGTGAGGAAGCTCCTGCCGTTGATCCGGCAGACGCTGGATGAAGCCGGGATCGCGCTGGACGAGCTGGACGGCGTCGCCTACACCGCCGGCCCGGGCTTGGTCGGGGCGCTGCTGGTGGGTGCGGCGGCTGCGCGGTCGCTCGCCTGGGGCCTGGACCTGCCCGCCATCGGCATCCACCACATGGAAGGGCATTTGCTTGCCCCGCTGCTGGAGGACGATGCGGCCAAGCCGCCGTTCGTCGCGCTTTTGGTTTCCGGCGGCCACACCCAACTGGTCGATGTGAAGGCGCTTGGCGATTACCGATTGCTCGGCGAAACGCTGGACGATGCGGCGGGCGAGGCCTTCGACAAGACCGCGAAACTGATGGGCCTGCCGTATCCGGGCGGCCCGCAGTTGGCGGCGCTGGCCGAGGTCGGCACGCCGGGCAAGTTCAAGTTCTCGCGCCCGATGACCGACCGCCCGGGCCTGGATTTCAGTTTCAGCGGCTTGAAGACGCAGGTGCTGCTGGCGTGGAAGGCGAGCGACCAGTCCGAGCAGACGCGCGCCGACATCGCCCGCGGCTTCGAGGATGCGGTGGTCGATACCCTGGCGATCAAGTGCGAACGCGCGCTGGATGCCGCGGGCTGCAACACCTTGGTCGTCGCCGGTGGTGTCGGTGCCAACAAGCGCCTGCGCGCGAAATTGCAGGCGATGGCGGAACAGCGCGGCGGCCGCGTCGCGTTCCCGCGGCCGGCACTGTGCACTGACAATGGCGCGATGATCGCCTTCGCCGGCGCATTGCGCCTGCAGGCGGGCGAGCGCGCGGACCTCGGCGTGCACGTCACGCCGCGTTGGGACATGGCGACGTTGCCCGCGGTTGCCGATGCGCGGCAAGACGCATAGCCTTTGCGCATGGATATCGTTTTCATCGAAGCGCTGGAGATAGACACGGTCATCGGCATCTATGACTGGGAGCGCCAGATCACCCAGAAAGTGGTGCTCGACATCGAGATGGCATTCGACAACCGCCGCCCCGCCGCCAGCGACGACATCGTGGACACGCTCAACTACAAGGATGTGTCGAAGCGAATGATCGCGTTCGTCGGCGAATCCAATTTCGGCCTGGTGGAATCGCTGGCCGAGCGTTGCGCCGACATCATCCGCGAGGAATTCGGTGTGCCGTGGGTGCGGCTGAAGCTGAGCAAGCCGGGTGCGGTCACCGGGTCGCGCGCGGTCGGCGTGATCATCGAGCGCGGCACACGGCCGGGCTGATCCGATGGACGCCGGTTGGCATCGCGCATACCTGAGCCTGGGCAGCAACATCGACCCGGAAATGAACCTGGCGCTGGCGTTCTCCGCGTTGCGTGGCCGCTTCGAGAACGTGCGCTTCTCGCCGGTGTATCGCACGGCTTCGGTCGGTTTCGATGGCGCGGATTTCCTCAATGCCGCCGCCGTGCTCGACACGCGTCTGTCGCCGCAGGAGCTCGATGCCTGGTTGCATGCGTTCGAGGATGCCAACGGTCGTGACCGCAGTGGCCCGCGCTTTTCCGACCGCAACATCGACATCGATCTGGTGCTCTATGACGAGGTGGAGATGCAAGGCCCGGGCAACCTGAAGCTGCCGCGGCCGGAACTCCGGCATGCGTTCGTGTTGCGGCCACTCGCCGACATCGCGCCGGATGCCTTGATCGCGGGTGCCGGCAACACGGTGATGCAGGCCTGGCGGCTCCATCCCGACTTCGGCACGCCCGCTGAGGTGGTGGAAGTCGAAGGCACGGCCTGAGCGCAGCGCGTCACCCCAGCGCGTTGCGGCCGCCATCCAGCCGCAGGATCTCGCCGGTCATGTAGGTCGCGTCCTGCAACAGCCAGCGCACCGCTTCGGCCACTTCCTCGGCGCTGCCGGCGCGTGCGAGCGGCGTGCGCGCAATGAGCGTTGAGGAGATGTCGGCATCGATGCCGTTCTCCGGCCACAGGATGGCGCCCGGGGCGACGCCATTGACGCGCACCTTCGGCGCCAGCTCGACCGCAAGCGCCCGCGTCGCGCCTGCGAGCGCCGCCTTCGATGCGGCGTGCGCGCTGATGCCGGCGCGCGGTTGTTCGGCGTAGGCATCGATCATGTTCACGATCGCGCCATGGCGATGCACCAGGTGTGGCGCTGCCGATTGGGCGAGGAAGAACGGCGCGCGTGCGTTGATCGCGGCGAGATCGTCCCACTCGGCGGGCGTCACCTGGCCGAAGGGCGTGGCGTAATAGGCCGAGGCGTTGTTGACCAGCGCATCGAGGCGGCCGAAGTGGCCGACGGCCTGCGCGACGACTTCCGGGATGCGATCGAACACGCGCAGGTCGGCAGCGAGCGTGATCACACTGCCGGTGCGCAGGGCGTTGAGTTCATCCGCCAGCGCCCGGGCTTCGTCCATTGAGGCTTGGTGGTGCAGCGCGATGTCGTAACCGGCGGCATGCAGGCGGCGCACGATGGCCGCGCCGATGCGCCGGGCGCCGCCGGTGACCAGGGCAGCTCGGCGGTCAGTGGAAGTCGGGTCCGGGCTCATGCGTGGATGCTAACCGAAGCGGCATCGCGGGCATCTTGGCCGGATTTGAGCCGGATCAAGGACCGCCGGGCCAGGAAGCCCGAAGCTGCCGGTATCCAAGGGAGGAAAGCCATGCATCCGATATGGGTGGAAATGCTGCAGAAACCGGTGGGTTGGCTGACGATCATCGGCGGGATCATCCTGATCGGGATGCCGTTCGCGGTACGCGCGTTCATCCGCAAGCAAATGCGCGAAGAAGACAAGCAGGCGGGCAAGCACGGCGATCAGTAGGAGGTGAAGGCGGCGATGCGGCGCGGGTATGCTGGCACCACCCCACCGATGCCGTCGCCTGCATGTCCGCAACCCTGCCGCCACCCGATGCCGATGCCCGCGCGCACAGCGCCAAACTCGAAGCGCTGATCCGCGAGGAAATCGCCGCACAAGGTGGGGCAATCCCGTTTTCCCGTTTCATGGAGCTGGCCCTGTACGCGCCGGGGCTGGGCTACTACAGCGCAGGCGCGACCAAGTTCGGCGCCGCCGGTGATTTCGTCACCGCGCCGGAGCTGGGGCCGCTGTACGCGGCGTGCGTGGCCGACGCGATGATGCCCGTGCTGCAGCAGATCGGGCCGCAGGCACAGTGGCTGGAGATCGGCGCCGGCAGTGGCGCGTTTGCCGAAGTCGCGATCAAGCGCCTGCTGGCGCAGGATGCGATGCCCGCGCGTTACGCGATCATCGAACCGAGCGCGGACCTGCGCGAACGCCAGCGCGAACGCCTGCGTGCGCACCTGATCCCGCCGGTGTTCGATTGCGTGGAATGGCTCGACGGCCCGATCGACAGCGACTGGGAAGGCGTGGTCTTCGCCAACGAGGTGATCGATGCGCTGCCGACCAGCCGCTTCGTGATCGGCGAGGAGGGCGAGGTGCACGAGGAATACGTGTCCAGCTACGCCGATGGCGGCTTCCTCACGACCGTCCACGATGCCGACGCGATGCTGGTGGCGGCGGTGAAGCACGTGCAGGATTCGCTGGACGAGCCGCTGCCTGCCGGATATCGCTCGGAGATCCTGCCGCAGCTGCCGTACTGGGTGCAGGCGGTGATCGGCCGGCTCAAGCGCGGCGCGCTGCTGTTCTGCGATTACGGGTATCCGCGCCGTGAGTACTACGGCGCGTGGCGCAAGGACGGCACCTTGCGCGCGTTCCGCCAGCATCATGTGGTCGGCGACGTGATGCAGTACCCGGGCCTCCAGGACATCACCGCGTCGGTCGATTTCACCGCGCTGGCCGAGGCCGGTACCAATGCCGGTTTCGACTTGGCCGGTTACTGCACGCAGGCCAGCTTCCTGCTCGGCAACGGGCTGGATTCGCGCCTGGCCGAGGCCGAGGCGCGCGCGAAGGACGAGGCCGCGAAACTGCGTCTGCGCCACGAAGTGAAGCAATTGACGTTGCCGGACGCGATGGGCGAGCGCTTCCAGTTCATGGGCTTCGAGCGCGATGTCGAATTGGAGCATGCCTTCCTGGCCGGCGACCTGAGCTGGCGCCTGTGATGCGCTGGGGGCGTTCGCTCAAGCCTTTCCGTCATCCGTTGCTGTGGTCGGCAGTGTGGATGCTGGCGGTGGCACTGGTCGTCGCTGGCTCGCTGCTGCCGCCGGCCGACTTGCCCGCGCAGGCGCTGGGAAACGACAAGGTGATGCATTTCCTCGGCTACTTCGTGTTGATGGCGGGCGCCGTGCAGCTGTATGCACGACGCGCGTCATGGGTGGTGATGGCGGTATTGCTGGTTTTCCTCGGCATCGGCTTGGAGTGGCTGCAGGCCGCGATGCATGTCGGCCGCACGGCCGATCGCATGGATGCATTGGCGAACACGCTGGGCGTGCTGGCCGGGTTCACCACCGGTTTCATGCCCTCGCGCGACCTGTTGCTGCGCATCGACGGCGGTCGCTGACGCGTCTCAGCCCTTGCCACGCGCCTGCGCGATGGCCTGCACGCGCGCCTTGCGCATCGCCTCGCCCACGGCCGGGCCACTCAATCCCGCAGCGACATCGCCCGCTTTCACCGCGAAGGCTGCGGCGTGCAGGCGTTCGAGCTCGGCGCGCTGCGGATAGGGCGCGCTTTCCAGGCCGGTGCGGCCGCGCTTGTCGGCCTCGCACACGACGCCGAGTTGCGCGATTCGCGCCGGCTGGCGAAAGGCGTCGCAACGCTCCAGCAACTTCAGCACCGTTGCATCGTTGAGCTCGAACAGGCGATGCACGTTGAGGTGCTCGCGGCAGGCGATCTCGGCCAACTGGCGATGTGCGTTCGGCACCTTCAGTCGGTCAGCCAACGCACGCAGCGGCGGCAGGCCGCGTTGCTCGTGCATGACGTGGCGTGGCAGCTCGTCGACGGGCGTCAGCGCCTTGCCGAGGTCATGCGTGAGCGCGACGAAACCGATCAGGTCGTCACCCGGTGCGAGCCTGGCCGCGACATCGCAGACCAGCTCGACGTGCACGCCGGTATCGACTTCCGGATGGTATTCCGCGCGCTGCGGCACGCCGTAGAGTGCGTCGACCTCGGGCAACACCACCGCGAGCGCACCGGCCTCGCGCAAGGTGCGCAGAAAGGCCGAGGGCGCTGGCGAGCGCAACGCGCGCGCGAGTTCCTGCCAGACGCGCTCGGGCGTGAGGGTGGCCAATTCGCCGCCTTCCACCATCGTGCGCATCAGCGCCATCGTTTCGGGCGCGATGCTGAAACCGAGCGGCGCGAAGCGGGCCATGAAACGTGCCGCGCGCAGCACGCGCAGCGGGTCCTCGACGAAGGCCGGCCCGACATGGCGCAGCACCCGCGCCTGGATGTCCGCCGCGCCGCCGAAGGGATCGATCAACGCGCCGGTGGCTTCATCGCGCGCGATCGCGTTGAGGGTGAAGTCGCGGCGGGCGAGGTCTTCCTCCAGGGTGACATCGGGCGCGGCATGCACGATGAAGCCGGTATAGCCCGCCCCGGACTTGCGCTCGGTGCGCGCGAGCGCATGTTCCTCGCCGGTATCCGGATGCAGGAACACCGGGAAGTCGCGGCCCACCTGGCGGAAGCCGGCATCCAGCATCGCCTCGGGCGTCGCGCCGACGACGACGAAGTCGCGATCGCCCGGCGGCAGGCCGAGCAGTTCATCGCGCACCGCGCCGCCGACGAGATAGGTGCGTCCGGGCATCGTCGGTTCAGCGCGGCATGTGCTGCGACAGCAACGACACCAGCCGCGTCGAACCCTCGCCGCGGCCAAGCTTCAGCTCGATCGGCGCGGGCTGGCCCGAGAGCCACAGCTTGAAGTCGGATTCGAGATCGAAATGCCCCGCTGTTTCCAGCGAATGCATGACGATGCTGCGATAGGGGATGCTGCGGTATTCCACCTTCTTCGCGGTCACGCCCTGCTTGTTGATCAGGATGAGGCGACGGTCGGTGAACACGATCATGTCGCGCACGAAGGTGAACGCGGCTTCCAGCGGCTCTCCGGCCGCCAGCAGCGGACGCAGTTCGGGCTCTAGCTTGTCCACCGGCGTCTCGCCGGCGTGGCCCAGCAAGCTGTCGATCAGGCCCATGCGGCTTCTCCCAGTGATGTCGATGCGGGCAGTGTACGGCGTGCGCCGCGCAGGCCTAGCGCGCGGCAGGCTGCGGGCAGGCAAAGCCGACGCGCTTGGCATCGAGCTTGCCCTCGATGCGATCGCTCACGCGCAAGGCATCGCCATTCATCCGCCAGTCGTAGATCACGCTGAAGGCCAGCACGCGTGCCACGTAGTCGCGGGTTTCCTTGTAGCTGATCGTCTCGATCCACAGGTCGGGGTCGAAGTCGGGGCGTTGCGTGCGCCAGCGCGTGGTCGGCGTCGGGCCCGCGTTGTAGGCGGCGATCGCATGCGGCAGGTCGCCCCATTTCTCGTGCATCTCGCGCAGGTAGGCGCTGCCAATGGCGATGTTGCTGTCGGGATCGAACAGGGTTTCTTCCGCGCCGCGCCACGGCAGCCCGATCTTGGCGGCGGTCGCCTGCCCGGTGGCCGGCAGCACCTGCATCAGGCCCATTGCGTTGGCGGGCGAGCGCGCGCGCGGATCGAACACGCTTTCGGCGCGGATCTCGGCGGCGATCCACGCGGGGTCGATGGCATTGCGTTGGGCTTCGCGGCGAATGGTGTCGGTGTGGTGCAGCGGGAAGCGCAGCGTGTACAGGCGCAGCTCCTCCGGCTTGCCGTCGCGCCCCAGGTTGAACACCGCGCGATCGAACCAGCCACTGTCTTGCGCCTGGGCGATCGCGATGTGACGGCCGGCATCGTCCAGCCCCTTCAGTGCATCGTTCCATTCGCGCATCGCCCAGTCGCGTTGGCCGATCCGGTACAGCGCCAACGCACGCTGCAGCGCCGGCATCGCTGCGACCTGGGCTTGCTGGGCGGAAGTCGGTGCATACGGCCAGGGACACAGCGGGTATGCACTGCCGAGGCGGTCGGCGGCGAGGAAGCCGTGGAACTCGGGCGATTTCGCCGCCTCCGCATACTGTGCGCGCGCCGCGGCGGGATCGCCGCCGGTGAGCTCGATCAGGCGCGCATCGAAGTAACGGTATTGCGGCTGGTGGCGCATCGATGCCGGCATCCGCCGGATCGCCTCGCGCGCACCGGCCCAGTCGCTGCGCGCCATCGCCTCGCGCAGGCGCAGGCCATGCAGGCGCTCGTCGTAGGCGGCCACGGGCACCGCGGCGAGCCGCCGCGCGCCTTCGGGCTCGTACGAGGCGGCTGATTGCAGCGCGATTTCGTAGAGCACGCGGCCGCGCTGAGCATCGTCCAAGCCTATCATCGCAGCGAACGTGGCGAAAGCCGCTTCGCCATTGGCCGGGGATTTCTTCGCGGTCGCGACCAAGGCGGCGGTCGCGACGGAGCGGCTGCGCGCGGTGCGTGGCCATTGCGATGCGGTCTGGGCGAGGCCGCCGGTCATCGCCGCGGCGTAGCTGTCGGCGAGGACGCGATCAGCTTCCGGCAAGCCTTGGGCAATCGCGCGTATCAGTGCCGGTTGGCCTTCATCGATGGCGAGGTCGATACGTTGCCAGCGCAGCGCATCGTCCAGCCCGCACTTGGCTTGCCACGCGGCGAAGGCCGGATCGCATTCGGCCGAGACCGATTTGCCCGACAGCCACGCGCGGCGCACGTCCTGCATCCAGGCGGCATCGCCCTGGCCGATCTGGTTACGTGCATTCAATGCCATGCAGCGCAGCGAGGCGCGCTCGATGGTCGGTCGCCACGTTTTGATGAAGCCGGTCCAGTCCTGTCGGCGCGAGAGTGCGGCCAGCCAATCCTCGCGGAAGCTGCGGCCCACCGCGTCATCCGGGTGCGCGCGCAGGAAGGCCTCGGCTTCCTCGGGCGCGAGCATGTCGATGTCGCGGCGCAGGCGTGCGTAGTCGGCCCATGCAGCGGCCGGCTGGCCTTGGATGCTGGCGCGGGTCGCCGCGTCCAGCTGGCCGCGACTGGCGGCATCGATCGCGGCCTTCAACGCGGCATCGCTGCGTGCCTGCGGATCGGTCGCGGCGGCGCGGCTGGCATCGGCCTGGATGGCGTTGCTTGAAGGCGATGCCTCGCGATGCCCGGCGCAGCCTGCGCCCAACATCGCGCACATCAGCAGAGTGGACGTGTTCCATCGCATGACCCGACTATAGCGGCGGATTTCGGAATCGGGATGTCGCGATGTCGCTGGACCCATGGATGCTGCTGGTTTTCCTCGCCCTCGGCGCCGTCGCGGGCGTGCTGGCGGGCTTGCTGGGCGTGGGCGGCGGGCTGGTGCTGGTGGCAGCGCTGGCGTGGTTGCTGCCGGCGCAGGGCGTGGTGCCGCCGGAGGCTGCGATGCACGCGGCGCTCGCGACATCGCTGGCCAGCATCGTGTTCACCGCGATGTCTTCGGCACGCGCGCATGCCAAGCGCGGCAGCGTGCTGTGGCCGACGGTGGCGTGGATGGTGCCGGGCATCCTCGTCGGCGGCTGGCTGGGCAGCCGGGTCGCGGTGGGGCTGGACGGCGTGTGGCTGCGCTGGGGCGTGGCGATCTACTGCCTGATCGCCGCCGCGCAGATGATCCTGTCCAGGCCGCGTGACGCCGGCGATGCGTCCATCGTGCCGCGCGGGCCGTGGCTGACGGCGGCCGGCGGCGGGATCGGCGCGGTGTCGTCGCTGGTCGGGATCGGCGGCGGCAGCATGACGGTGCCGCTGCTGACCTGGCGCGGGGTGGTGCCGGTGCGTGCGGTGGGCACCTCATCGGCCTGCGGGGTGTTCATCGGCCTTGCCAGCGCGCTCGGTTACGCGTTCAACGCGCCGGCGGGGGCGTTGCCTTCGCACGCCATCGGCTACGTGTATTTGCCGGCGGCGATCTGCGTCGCGATGGCCTCGGTGCTGGCCGCGCCGCTCGGCACGCGCATCGCCCATGCGATCAGCGGGCCGATGCTGAAGCGGGTGTTCGCGTTGTTCCTGCTCGTGGTCGGCGCCAGTTTCCTGCTGCCGTAACGCCCGCGCGGTTCAGCGGCGCAGCGCGCTTTCCGGCACGTCCAGCTCCACCGACAGGGCCAGGTGGTCGGATGCCGCCGCCGGCACGGCCGCGCGCATCGTGCTGAGGATGCTGTCGGTGGTCAGCACGTGGTCGATGGCGCGCTGCGGTTTCCACGCCGGGAAGGTGTGGACGTCGCAGTCGGGCGGCTGCAGGCGGGTGTGCCGATAGAGCACTTCCATCTCGGGCTCGCGCGCGAGGCAGTTGAAGTCGCCCATCAACACCGCGTTCGGCGCATCCGAGAGGATCTCGGCGATGAACGAAAGCTGCGCCAGCCGCGATTGCGCGCCTAGCGACAGGTGGGCGACGGCGACCAGCAGGCCCTCGTCGCCCGATCCGAAACGCCCGACCAGCACGCCACGGCCCTTGACCCGGCCGGGCAGCGGATGATCGTGGACCTCGACCGGCTCCATCTGGCTCATCAGGCCGTTGGCGCTGGAGGCCACGCCGCCGACGCTGCGGTTGGGCTGGTGGGTCCAGAAAGCGAAACCGGCGCGATTGGCCAGGTAATGCGTCTGGTTGGTGAAGCCGGAGCGCAGGCTGCCCGGATCAGCCTCCTGCAGGCCGACGATGTCATGTCGTCCGGCCAGCTCCGCAATCATGTCCAGCGCCCCCCGCTTGTTGCCGAGCGGGGTGACGTGGGACCAGCTGCGGGTCGCGTAATCGCTGTAG
>JACSSF010000031.1 GCA_014879375.1 Lysobacteraceae bacterium | reverse complement strand
GGTTTCCGGCGGATACAACGCCAGCGCGATCAACGCGGCGACGACCAGCAGCAGCGTCCAGAACGGCACGCGCTCGCCTTGCGGGCCACCACGTCCCTTGAAGCTGGTGTAGCGCAGGTTGCTGACCATCAACAGGCCCACCACCACGGTGACGGCAATCGCCCAGTAGCGCATCGCCTCGCCTTGGAAGCCGTTGTCGTGCAGGGTCCAGACCAAGCTCGCCATGATCGCCGCCGCCGCCGGGCTGGCCAGTCCGACGAACCAGCGCTTGTCGACGCTGCTCACCTGGCTGTTGAATCGCGCCAGGCGCAGCGCCGCGCAGGCCGCGTACAGGAAGGCCGCCAGCCAGCCCAGCTTGCCGGGCGCCGGGCCATCCAGCCGCATGTACTGCAGGGCCCAGTAATACATCACCAGCGCCGGGGCCATGCCGAAGCTGACGAGGTCGGCCAGCGAATCGTATTGCACGCCGAATTCGCTCTGCGTATTGGTCAGGCGCGCGATGCGCCCGTCCAGGCCGTCGAGCAGCGCGGCGATGAAGATGGCGACGCAGGCATGCCCGAACTTGCCTTGCCCTGCGGCGATGATCGCGTAAAAGCCCGCGAACAGGCCGCCCGTGGTGAACAGATTCGGGAGCAGATACACCGCCCGCGCGGGGCGCCGGGGTTCTGGATGCTGGGAGCTGGATTCGGCCATTCGGGCAGTTTAGCGGTTCAATCGCGATTGAACGCCGGGACCCCGCAACTTGCGCGCCCCGCCCGGCGGTGCTGCAATGCAGGCCTGCCTTCGGGGAAAACACGCATGAATCGCTCTCTTTTCACCGCCCTTGGCCTGCTGACCGCAGGCTGCCTGCTGGCTGGCCCGACCGTTGCCCAGCAGAAGGTGTACCAGTGGAAGGACGCCAGCGGGCGTACCCATTACACCAGCTCGCCGCCCGCATCGGGCAAATACACCGAGCGCGGCATGGTGGCGCCTGCGCCGGTCGCGGCCAAGCCGGCGCAGCCGGAAAACGCCCAGTGCACGCAGGCACGTGCCAACCTGGCCATCCTCAAGGCCAGCCCCAACGTGCGCATCGACAGTGACGGCGACGGCAAGCCCGATCGCCTGATGAAACCGGATGAACACGCCACCCAGATGAAGCTGGCCGAATCCATCATCGGCACCAGCTGCACGGCCACGCCGGCGGGCTGATACCCACCGGGCAAGCCTGCGCATGGCAAAATGCGGGACTGTTTTCCCGCGAGTTTCGCCATGCGCCTGTCGCAGTTCCACCTGCATACCGAGAAGGAAACCCCGGCCGAAGCCGAGATCGTCAGCCACAAGCTGATGCTCAAGGCCGGCATGATCCGCAAGCTGGCCGCCGGTCTCTACACCTGGTCGCCGCTGGGGCTGCGGGTGCTGCGCAAGGTGGAAAACATCGTGCGCGAGGAAATGAACCGCGCCGGTGCGGTGGAAATGCTGATGCCGACCATCCAGCCCAAGGAATTGTGGGAGGAAACCGGGCGCTGGCAGAAATTCGGCGGGCAGCTCCTGAAAATCAAGGATCGCAAGGAGGCCGAATACTGCTACGGCCCGACCGCGGAGGAAGTCGTCACCGATTTCGCCCGTTTCGAGCTGGCCAGCTACAAGCAGCTGCCGATCAACCTGTATCAGATCCAGACCAAGTTCCGCGATGAAATCCGCCCGCGTTT
>JACSSF010000005.1 GCA_014879375.1 Lysobacteraceae bacterium | reverse complement strand
GGTCGCGATCCTGCGCGAGCAGGGCGTCAACGGCCAGATCGAAATGGCGGCGGCATTCATGCGCGCCGGCTTCGATGCCTTCGACGTGCACATGAGCGACCTGATCGAAGGCCGCAGCAAGCTGGAGGATTTCATCGGCCTGGCGGCGTGCGGCGGCTTCAGCTACGGCGACGTGCTGGGCGCGGGCCGCGGCTGGGCGACATCGATCCTGGAGCGTCCCGCCTTGCGCGAGCAGTTCGCCGCGTTCTTCGCGCGCGAGGACACGTTCTCGCTGGGCGTGTGCAACGGCTGCCAGATGCTCTCGCAGCTCAAGGCGATCATCCCGGGCGCCGCGCACTGGCCAGAGCTGCTGCGCAACGCCAGCGAGCAGTACGAAGCGCGCCTGGCGCAGGTCGAGGTCGGCGAATCGCCCTCCATCCTGCTGCGCGGCATGGCTGGATCGCGCATCCCGGTGGTGGTCGCGCATGGTGAAGGACGCATGCATTTCGCCAATGCGGTGGACCAGGCATCGGTTGCGGTCGCCGCGCGTTATGTCGATGGCGAAGGTCGCATCACGCAGGCCTATCCCGCCAACCCGAACGGGTCGCCGGAAGGCATGGCGGGCGTGGTCAGCGACGATGGCCGCGTCACGCTCCTGATGCCGCATCCCGAACGCACGCTCACTGCCGCCAATTTCAGCTGGCATCCGCAGGCCTGGGGCGATGCTTCGCCCTGGTCGCGCATGTTCCAGAACGCGAGGGCCTGGGTGGCGTGATGGGTTAGAGTGCGACAACACCGTCGCACGCTGCCACGCATGACCGAAACCGCGCTGCCCATCGTCCTGCTGCCCATTGGCACCGACGATGCGGCATTGGATGCCTGCCTTGCCGCGCTCGAGCAAGGCACGCCCGCCGGTACCCGCGTGTGGCTGCTGGACGATGCGCAGGCTGGTCCGCGCGGCATCGCGATCATCGAACGCTGGCTGGAAAGCACCCGACTGCAAGCCGAATACACGCGCCGCCAGCGCCCGGTGGGCGAGGCAGCGCACTTGTCCGAAGGCGTGGCCGCCTGTGGCGACATGGACATCGTGGTGCTGGCGCCCGATGTACGGCCCGCGCCTGGTTGGCTGGGCCAGTTGGCGACCTGCCTGCAACGCGACCCGACCATCGGCACCGCGACGCCGTGGAGCAACGCCGGCGAGTGCGTCGCGTGGCCGCGCATCGGCGAAGTGCAGCCCGAGCCTGCCGAGCCGCGTCGCATCGCCGCCGCCGCCGCGCAACTGCCGCCCCTGCACCACGAACTGCCGACCGCCGGCACGCATGCGGTGATGCTGCGCGGAACGCCGCGCACGCGCATCGGCAAACTGGATGGAGAAAGTTTCGAGAGTTGGGCCGCGGCGCTGACCGATTACTCCTTGCGCCTTGCCGCGATGGGCTGGCGCAATGCCCTGTGCGAGAACGCCTTCGTCGCGCGTGATCGCGAGCCCTGGCATGGCGAGGAAGATCTGGATGTCTTGGCGGTGCGCTGGCCGGGCTATCGGCCACGATTGGCGCAGTTCCTGATGGACGACCCGTTGCACGACACGCGGCTTGAATTGCAGCGCCTGTATGACGAGGCGGCGGATGACTCGCTGCAGGACGACTTGTTCGGATGAAGACGGATGGCATCGTCGCGATCGTGGTCAGCCATCTCAGCGAGGAGACGATCGGCGCCTGTCTCGCGCGCTTGCTCG
>JACSSF010000207.1 GCA_014879375.1 Lysobacteraceae bacterium | reverse complement strand
CCGGCACAGGTCGCCCGCGCCATGCACGTCAACGTCACCGCGCCGATCTGGCTGACCAGCGCGCTGCTGCCGGTGATGAAACTCTCCGATTATGCATCGGTCGTGTTCGTCGTCGATGACGTCGACCACGTCGGCAAGGCGCATTGGGGCCCGTATGCGATCGCCCAGCAGGCACGCGCTGCCCTGGTGCCGATGTGGGCGAAGGAAGTCGAGGGCACCCCTGTCCGCGTCAGTGGCCTGCAACCGGGTCCGATGCGCACCACGTTGCGCGCCAAGGCTACGGTAGAGGACATCGATCCGCGCCTGCGCGATCCCGACGTCTATGCGGGCGATTGCGTGCGCCTGCTGTCCGCAGCCGGCAGCGATGCGAATGGCCGGATCGATCGCGTCATGGCGCCGCAGCCGGCGCCGACCCGGGTGGCACTGCCCACGCTTTCCGCCTAAGGTGAGGGCCAACAGCCCCATCGCCCACTAGTCATGACGATCGCATCGGCTGCCCTCCTGCTGTTCCTGATCCTGGACCCGCTCGGCAACGTGCCGGTGGTGCTCAGCCTCCTCCGCTCGCTGCCGCCGCGTCGGCAGCTGGTCGTCATCGCGCGCGAATTGCTGATCGCGCTGGTCGTGCTGTTGCTGTTCCTGTGGTTCGGCAAGTACGCACTGGAGGCGATGCACCTGCGCCAGGAGTCGGTGTCGATCGCCGGCGGCATTGTCCTGTTCCTGATCGGCATCCGGATGATCTTCCCGCCGGCCGAGGGGATCATGGGCGAGCTGCCGGACGGCGAGCCCTTCATCGTTCCGGTCGCCATCCCGATGATTGCCGGCCCCTCCGGCATGGCCGCGGTGATGCTGATGGGCACCCAGTATCCGGACCGGATGGGGGAATGGAGCCTGGCCCTCATCATCGCCTGGCTGGCCAGCGCGGCGATCCTGCTGATGGCGCCGCTGCTCTACCGTCTCCTGGGCCGACGCGTGCTGACCGCCGTCGAGCGCCTGATGGGCATGCTGCTGGTGGCGATCTCCGTGCAGATGTTCCTGGACGGGCTGTCGCAACATCTGGGCAAGCTCGCAGCAGGCGGCTGACCGCAAAACGTATTCAGGTTCCTCCTTCGCCGGCCCGTGGAGTGGGCGATATGCGACCTTGATTTCAGAAGATTTTCGACCGTCATGACCTTGTCATGTGACGTACGTATCGTGTTAATCTGGTGTTAACCCTTCGACCCGGTACTGACGTCCAGCCATGCCGGGTTTCGTTTGTTGCAACCCATCACCCGCACAATTCTTCTCTAACGAGGCAGACGCGATGAATCGCACGCATACCCTTCGCCGTTCCAAGCTCGCGCTTGGCCTGATCGCCGCACTGGCGGCCGCTCCCGTTTTCGCCCAGAGCACCTCGTCGGGTGTCGGTGGCCAGGTCACCGGTGCGGACGGACAGCCGGTGGCGGGTGCGGAAGTCGTCATCACCCACGTGGACTCGGGTACGGTGAGCCGCGTCACGACCGATGCCAATGGACGTTATTCGGCGCGCGGCCTGCGCGTCGGTGGCCCATACACCATCGTCGTGAACAAGTCCGGCGAGGGGAGTGATACCGAAGGCAACGTGTACCTGCCGCTGGACCAGGTCGCCACCGTCAACGCGCAGCTGGGTACCGGCGCGGCAGCCGGCAACCTGGATACGGTGACCGTGGTGGGCACGGCCGAGGCTTCGGTGTTCACCCAGGACAA
>JACSSF010000035.1 GCA_014879375.1 Lysobacteraceae bacterium | reverse complement strand
GGGCCTTCGCCGACTTCAGGGAGGACAGGACCTTCATGATGGAACCTCGGCAAATGAAACGGAATGGATAACGCTTAGCCCGACATTATAGCGGCAAAAAATCCATGGGTTCAAGTAGTTGGGGGCAGCATCGATCCATTGGCTTGAAGCCATGGCCGCCCGGCCCGGGCTCGGCGATACTGGCCGCCATGCAACCGACCACGCCCCCCGTCCTCACCATCGACGGTCCTTCCGGTTCCGGCAAGGGCACCATCAGCCGCCGCGTCGCCGAGACGCTGGGCTGGCATTACCTCGATTCCGGGGCGCTGTACCGCGCCGTTGGCCTTGCCGCTGCCTGGGAAGGGGTGGACCTGGACGATGACGCCGCGGTCGAGGCCTGCGCCCGCCGCACCCGTATCCGTTTCGTCGATGACGCCGCCGGTGAGCCCCGGGTACTCGTGAACGGGCAGGATGCCACCGACGAGCTGCGCCTTGAAACCACCGGCGCGGCAGCTTCCAGCATCGCTGCCAAGCCGGGCGTGCGCGCCGCGCTGGTGGACATGCAACATGGTTTTCGCCAGCCACCGGGGCTGGTTGCCGATGGCCGCGACATGGGTACGGTCATCTTCCCGGACGCCACCTTCAAGGTCTTCCTCACCGCCAGCGCCGCCGAGCGCGCCGAAAGGCGCCATAAGCAGTTGATGGAAAAGGGAGTTTCGGTTAATCTGGACAGTCTGCTGGGCGAGATCGTCGCCCGTGACGAGCGTGACGCCAACCGGGCGGTCGCGCCGCTCAAGCCCGCGCCGGAGGCCGTCGTCATCGACACCACCGGCATCGGCATTGATGCGGTCGTGGCCCGCGTGCTGGCCCACGTGCGCGAAGGCGGCCATTCCGCTGCCTCGCGCTGACCCGCGTCCTCAAGCCCCGCAGAACAGCCCGTCGCCTTGCGAGAGGCGGCGGTTTTCCAACATCCAACACTCACGGCCAAGGGGCAATCCCGCCCGAGCCGACAACGGGTGGATGCGACATCGCACAAAACGATGCCACATCCGGATATCAACCAGAGTAACCAGAAATGACTGAATCATTTGCCGAACTGTTTGAACAGAGCCAGCAGCAGCTGGCCAAGCTGAAGCCGGGCGCGATCGTCGTCGGCACCGTCGTGGATGTCCGCAACGATGTCGTGGTGATCAACGCAGGCCTCAAGTCCGAAGGCATTGTGCCGATCGAACAGTTCCGGAACGATGCGGGCGAAATCGACGTCGGCATCGGCGACCAGGTGAAGGTGGCGCTGGACGCCATCGAGAACGGCTTCGGTGAAACCATCCTCTCGCGCGAGAAAGCCAAGCGCGCCATGGTGTGGGACGAGCTGGAAGAGGCGCTCGAGAAGGGCGACATCATCACCGGTCGCATCAGCGGCAAGGTCAAGGGCGGCTTCACCGTCGACATCAAGGACGTCCGCGCATTCCTGCCGGGTTCGTTGGTGGACGTGCGTCCGGTCCGTGACCCCGTGTACCTCGAGGGCAAGGAACTCGAGTTCAAGCTGATCAAGCTGGATCGCAAGCGCAACAACGTGGTCGTGTCGCGCCGCGCGGTGGTCGAGAGCGAGCATTCGGAAGAGCGCGAGCAGCTGCTCGAGAAGCTGGTCGAAGGCGCCAAGCTGAAGGGCGTGGTCAAGAACCTGACCGATTACGGCGCGTTCGTGGACCTCGGCGGCATCGACGGCCTGCTGCACATCACCGACATGGCGTGGAAGCGCGTGCG
>JACSSF010000006.1 GCA_014879375.1 Lysobacteraceae bacterium | reverse complement strand
GGGTGTGCGAGGAGTGCCTTGTTGACGATCTGCGCAAGCTGATGCCGGAGGCCGATACATGGCGGCCTGCTCGCTACCTGCAAGCCTGCTGGGAACAGCACAACATCGAGCGCCGGATCATGGAAATCGCGGGAGGGTGTGGATGATGGGCGCTGATCTTTCCCTGCTGCCCCTGCGCGAGGTGTGCGCCAGGGTCGGGTTGAGCGCGGCCACGGTCTACCGGATGGTGGCCGCCGGCACGTTCCCGGCGCAGTACCGGGTGCAGGGGCGGTCCCTGTGGCGGTCCGATGAGGTGGGGGCGTGGATCGAGGCGCAAACCCGGCGGGCGGCCTGAACATGGGGCGAAGCATGGGGCAGATTGTCGGGCCGGCCTGAAACCCTTGCCCCGCCTACGTTTCGCCGCCAATCTGGCGGAGTGAGAGGCCGTTTCATCCGTCGCACGCCGTCGCACGCCGTCGCAAAATCCAGCAGGATCAGCGGGTGCGACTCCACACCCGTATCATGCCCGGTCTCTGAATCGCACCCCCAAGCATGGGGCGGATGGTGGGGCATGGCACGACCGATCAATCGGCTATCGGCGCGGGCAGTCCAGGCGGCGACGGCAGCAGGCTATCACGCAGACGGCGGCGGCCTGTACCTGCTGGTCGGACCTACCGGTTCGAAGTCATGGGTACTGCGCTACCAGCTTCGCGGGACGCGCCGGGAAATGGGGCTGGGGCCGGCATCGGTTGTGACGCTCCAGGAAGCCCGTGGCGCGGCGTTGGCGCAGCGGCGAGTGCTGGCCAGCGGACAGGACCCCGTCGAGGCCAGGCGCGCGCATGCGGCGCCTGGGCGCACGTTCGGCGAGTGTGCCGACGCCCTGATCGAAAGCCTGCGGCCGAGCTGGAAGAACGAGGCCCAGGCCGACCAGTGGACGCAGTCGCTGGCCGACTATGGGCCGGCACGGGATACCCCGGTCGACGCGATCGACACCGCCGCGGTGCTGGCCAGGCTGCGACCGATCTGGACCAAGAAGACCGAGACGGCCAACCGCGTGCGCGGCCGGATCGAGCGCGTGCTGGACTGGGCGCGGGTGCATGGCCTGCGCTCGGGCGAGAACCCGGCGCGCTGGCGTGGCCACCTGGACAAGCTGCTGCCGAAGCCCTCGAAGGTCCAGAAGCCCAGCCACCACGCGGCCATGCCGTTCGACCAGGTGCCGGCATTCATGGCCAGCCTGGCGCAGCGCGACAACCGGGCGCGGCGCGCCCTGCGCTTCACCATCCTCACCGCCGCCCGCACGAACGAGACGGTCGGGGCGCAGTGGTCGGAGTTCGATCTGGACGGGGCACTGTGGACGATCCCGGCCGGGCGCATGAAGGGAGGTCGGGAGCATGTCGTGCCGCTGCCGGCGGCCGCTGTGGCGATCCTGCGGGCGCTGCCGAAGGACAAGCCGCCGTTCACCCTGTCGGCCAACGCGATGCTCTACCTGGTCCAGCGCGCGCCACCGAAGGGGCTGGGTCTGCCGTACACCGTCCACGGGTTCCGGTCTAGCTTCCGCGACTGGGCGGCCGAGACGACCGAGCACGCGCACGAGGTCGTCGAAATGGCGCTGGCCCACGCGATCCGCAACAAGGCCGAAGCCGCCTACCGCCGCGGCGCGCTGATCGACAAGCGCCGCACGCTCATGGACGAGTGGGCGAAGTACCTGGGCGCCTGACCAGCAGCCGGGGCATCCCTACCCCGGCCCGCGCGGTGGATGGCCCGAGGCGCGCGCGTTGCTGGCTGAACGAACTGTCGAGGA
>JACSSF010000007.1 GCA_014879375.1 Lysobacteraceae bacterium | reverse complement strand
GCGCTCGCGATTGCCTTCCTTCACCTTGACGTTGACGATCACGGTGTCGCCGGGGCCGAATTCGGGCAGCTGGCGCTCGGCCTGGGCCGATTCGAATTCGTTGAGGAGGTTGTTCAGAGACGGCTTGCTCATGGGTATTGCCTGTGTATTTGTGGTTTATAAGCGTGAGTGCACGTGGACCCACGTCTTGGCTGGTGGAACGTAGCCGCCAAGTATAACGGGGTTTTCCCCGCGTGGACAAGGGCTTAGCCGCCCCGCCCTGCGTTGCCCGGACTGGGCTCTGGATCCGCCAGCAGGTCCGGACGGCGCTCGCGGGTGCGGGCCTCGGACTGGGCCCGGCGCCAGCGGGCGATCTCGGCATGGTTGCCGGACAGCAGCACGTCCGGGACGCGGCCAAAGGGGTGGTCGACCGGCCGGGTGTAGTGCGGGCAATCCAGCAAACCGTCGCCCTCGAAGCTGTCCTGGACGGCGGATTCGGCATCGTTCAAGGCGCCTTCCTGCAGCCGGGCGATAGCATCGACCAGGACCGCTGCGCCCAGCTCTCCCCCGGAGATGACGTAGTCACCGAGCGAGATTTCCTCGTCCACCTCGTGCTCGATGAAGCGCTCATCCACGCCTTCGTAGCGGCTGCAGACCAGGGCCAGGCGCGGCATCGCGGCCAGCTCCCGGACCCGGGCCTGCGTCAGGGGCTGGCCCTGCGGGCTGAGATGAATGACGTGCAGCGGCCGAGCATCGGCCTCGCGGGCAGCGGCCAACGCACGCGACAGCGGGTCGATCATCATCACCATGCCCGGGCCGCCGCCAAAGGGGCGGTCATCGACCCGGCGATAGCCACCCTCGGCATAGTCGCGCGGGTTCCACGCCTCGACCTCGACCAGGCCCCGCTCGCAGGCGCGACCCAGCACGCCAAAGGCCACCGCCTGGCGGATGAACTCGGGGAACAGGGTCAGGATGTCGATGCGCATGGCGGCGCGTCAGAAATCGGGGTCCCAGTCGACCGTGATGACGCCGGCATCGACATCGACCTTGGTCACCACGTCCGGCTGGATGAACGGGATCAGGCGCTCACGATCGCCGCGCACGCTCAGCACGTCGTTGGCGCCGGTCGCGAACACGTGGTCGAGGACGCCGAGCGGCGTGCCGTCCACGGTCTCGACGCGCAGGCCTTCCAGATCGACCCAGTAATACTCGCCCGGCTTGGGCGGCGGCAGGGCTTCACGCGGAACGTAGATTTCCGTGCCACGCAGCGCTTCGGCGGCGTCGCGATCCTCCACGCCGGGCAATTGGGCGACGACACCCTTGGCGCCGCTGCGGCCACGCACGCCTTCCAGCACCCGCTCGTTGCCGCGCGCATCGCGCAACAACCACGGCTGGTAGCGGAAGATGACGGTTTCCGGCTCGGTGTGGGAGCGGATTTTCACTTCCCCACGCACGCCAAACGCACCCATGATCTCGCCGACCAGGATGCGTTTGCTTGCGGGGGCGACGGGAGCAGTCATCGGGCTTCCGTCATGTCAGCACGGGCCGCGAGGGCGGCCACGGGCTCAGGCAGCGGCCTGGGCCTTGCTGGCTTCCTTGTACAGCCCGCCGACCTTCTCGGTCATCTGCGCGCCGTTGCCAATCCAGTGATTGACGCGCTCAAGGTTCATCTCGACGCGCTTCTCATTGCCCTGGGCAACCGGATTGAAGAAACCGACGCGCTCGATGTTGCGGCCGTCGCGGGCGCTGCGGCTGTCGGTGACGATGATGTGGTAGAAGGGGCGCTTCTTGGCGCCGCCACGGGTAAGGCGG
>JACSSF010000106.1 GCA_014879375.1 Lysobacteraceae bacterium | reverse complement strand
TGTAGCTCAATGGCAGAGCAGAAGCTTCCCAAGCTTACGACGAGGGTTCGATTCCCTTCACCCGCTCCAGTTCCGCAACGGCGATCCCACGGGGTCGCCGTTTTTCGTCGAGGTCGGCATGGATGATGCGTTACCCGTGGTGCTCGGCTGGCGTGAGCGCGTGGACCTGCCGCGGCTGGGCATCCATCGCCTGCGAGCGAAGGTGGACAGCGGCGCGCGCACGTCCTGCCTGCATGTCGAGGGCCAATGGCGCTTCGTCGATGCAGGCGCGCCCTGGGTCGGCTTTCGCCTGCGTACTGGCCGGCCCGATGGCGGGATGATCGAAGCCGCATCCCCGTTGTTCGACGAACGCATGGTGACCGATTCCGGTGGCCATCGCGGCCTGCGTCCGTTCATTCTTACTCGGCTGGAACTCGCCGGGGTGGCGCGCGACATCGAAGTCAACCTGGCCGACCGCCGCCGCATGCGCTTCCCGATGTTGTTGGGGCGCACCGCCATGCAGGATGCCTTCATGGTCGATCCGTCACGCTCTTGGCTACACAACCGCAGGCGCCAGCCGCGATGAAACTCGCGATCCTCTCCCGCAACGGCAAGCTCTATTCCACCCGGCGCCTGGTCGAGGCTGCGCGCACGCGCGGCCACACCGTGCGCGTGCTCGATCCGCTGCGCTGCTACATGCATATCAGCAGCGAGGGCTTCGACATGCACTACAAGGGCGCGCCGCTGGCCGATTACAACGCGGTGATCCCGCGCATCGGCGCATCGATCACCCGCTACGGCAGCGCGGTGTTGCGCCAGTTCGAACTGATGGGCGCGGACACGCCCAACCCGTCGGACGCGATTCTCAAGGCGCGCGACAAGTTGCGCGCACACCAGTTGCTGGCCGCGCAAGGCATCGGCCTGCCGACGACGGTGTTCGGTGACAACCCGGACGACACCGACGATTTGCTGTCGATGCTCGGCCCGCCGCCGCACGTGATCAAGTTGAACGAAGGTACGCAGGGTGCCGGCGTGATGCTGACCGAGAAGATGTCGGCTTCACGCGGCGTCATCGAGGCGCTGCGCGGCCTGTACGCGCAATTCGTGGTGCAGGAGTACATCCGCGAAGCCAAGGGCGCGGACCTGCGTTGTTTCGTCGTCGGCGGTCACGTGGTGGGGGCGATGAAGCGGCAGTCGGCGCGCGGCGACTTTCGCTCCAACCTGCATCGCGGCGGCACCGCGGTGGGCATCGAGCCGAGCCAGGAGGAAATCGACACCGCGGTACGCGCGGCGCAGGTGCTGGGCCTTGGCATCGCCGGCGTGGACCTGATTCGTTCCAATCGCGGGCCGCTGGTGCTGGAAGTGAATGCCTCGCCGGGTCTCGAGGGCATCGAGCGCGCGACCGGCCTGGACATCGCCGGCAGCATCATCGACCACGTGTTCGCCAGCGGGGTGTCGTCATCGCTCAAGCGCAATCGCAAACCGGCGAAGAAAACGGGCAAGCGCGCGACGTCCAAAGCGAAGGCAAAGGGCAAGGCCAAGCCGAAAACCAGGGGCAAGCCCGCCAAACCGGCGCCCCCGGACAACGGTGGCGGCCACGGCAGCCACGCCGGGTTGTGACAGAATCGAGTCATCGCGCGGCACGCCCGCGCCCGTTCCGGAGCATTGCATGCGTATTCTGGTGATCGAAGACAACCAGGACATTGCCGCCAACCTTGGCGATTTCCTCGAGGATCGCGGGCATACCGTCGATTTCGCCGCCGATGGGGTGACCGGCCTGCATCTGGCGGTGGTCAACGAATTCGACGCGATCGTGCTGGATCTGAACCTGCCGGGCATGGATGGTCTGGAAGTCGCGCGCAAGCTGCGCAATGACGCGCGCAAGCAGACCCCGATCCTGATGCTGACCGCGCGCGACACGCTGGACAACAAGCTGGCCGGTTTCGAATCCGGCGCGGACGACTACCTGATCAAGCCCTTCGCCCTGCAGGAGGTGGAAGTCCGCCTGAACGCGTTGGCGCGACGTGGCAAGGGCATCCAGAGCCGTGAGCTGCAGGTCGGCGACCTCGAATACAACCTGGACACGCTGGAAGTGCGCCGCGAAGGCAAACTGCTGCAGCTCAACCCGACGGCGCTCAAGATCTTGCAGGCGCTGATGGAAGCGAGCCCGGCGGTGGTCACCCGGCAGGAGCTGGAAACGCGCGTGTGGGGCGAGGAGCTGCCGGATTCGGATTCGCTGCGCGTGCACATCCATGGTCTGCGCAGCGTGGTGGACAAGCCCTTCCCCACCCAGTTGATCCAGACCCGCCACGGCATCGGCTATCGCATCGCGCCGCCGGATGACGGACAGTAAAACCAAAGCTGTGCCTGGCACGCGTCTTCCGGTCCCGCGCCGTCGCCGCCGGCTGCGCAGCCGCATCATCTGGTCGTTCTTCCTGCTGGGACTGGGCCTGACGGTATTGTTCGCCCTCGCGACCGAGCAGGTGCGGACCAGCGTCCAGAACCAGCTGGTCGAGGAGATGTTGAACAAGAACATCAACGAGGCCGCACTGCAGTACCAGAGCACCGGCAACCCGGACATCGCGCCGCCCGTATCGAACATGAAGGCGTTCGTTTATCAGGCGGACAAGTTCGACAGTGTCAGGGTCAGCCGCCCGGAATGGGCGATGCTCTCCGATGGCATCCATCCCATGATCGGCGTGGATGAGAACAACAATCCATCGCCCTACATGCTGGCTGTGCGCAAGACCGACACGGCGTGGTTCTTCCTGGCCTACGACAGTGCCGAGGCGGTGCGTGCCGAAAGGCGCATTACGCAAGGACTGTTCTTCGCGGTTCTCGTCTTCGGGATTTTCTCGTTGGTGCTTGGCTGGTGGTCGGCCTCCAAGGTGATGAGCCCGGTGACCGATCTGGCGCGTCGGTTGCGTCGATCCGGCAGCAGCTCCGATCCGGAAGACTTGGCCCCGCATTTCGCCGATGACGAAGTGGGTGAGCTGGCGCGTGCGCTGGATGACTACTCCGATCGCCTGACCGACGTCGTGCAACGTGACCGTGAGTTCAACGCCGACGTCAGCCATGAACTACGCACGCCACTGGCGGTGATCAAGAGCGCGACCGAGTTGCTGCTCTCGCAGGACAATCTCGACGACAAGACGCGTCAGCGCCTGCTGCGCATCCAGCGCGCGCAGGAAAGCGGCACCGACCTCACCGGCGCGCTGCTGCAGCTCTCCCGCAACGAGCGCGGACATGGCGCCACGGACGTGGCGAGGCTCGCCGAACATCTGCTGGAAACACAGCGTCACCAGTTGCGCGGCAAACCGCTGGACCTGCGCCTGGAAGGCGAGCCGGGCTTGGTGGTCGATGCGCCGGAGGTCGCGGTCAGCGTGGCGCTCGGCAACCTGATCGGCAACGCGGTCAAGTACACCGTCAGCGGCGAGGTCGTGGTACGGGTCAACTTGTCGTCGGTGGACGTGATTGATTCAGGTCCCGGCCTGACCGCGGAAGAAGCGGCGCGCCTGTTCGAACGCGGCTTCCGCGGCGCGCATGCCGAGCACACCCATGGTGGCGGCATCGGCCTGTCGATCGTCCGGCGCCTGTGCGATCTCTACGGCTGGAGCGTGCGCGTGGTGCCCGGGCAGGAACGCGGCGTCATCGCCACCTTGTCCTTCACCTGAGTCCGTCAGACAGCAACGCCGCCCTCGCAGGCGGCGCTTCGATGCGTCATGCGGATGCGCGCTTCAGACGTATTCCAGCCACCCGTGTTCGTCCGGCGTCGTGCCATCGAACAGGCCGAAGAACAGCGTCTGCATCTGGCGCGTGAGCCGGCCCGCCACGCCTTCGCCGATGATCCGGCCATCCACCGAGCGGATCGGGGTGATCTCGGCTGCGGTGCCGCACATGAAGAGCTCGTCGCACAGGTACAGGTACTCGCGCGGGATGTCGCGTTCGACCACCTTGATGCCAGCCTTCTGCGCCAGGGTCATGATGGTGTTACGGGTGATGCCGTTCAGCAGCGCCGCGCTGATCGGCGTGGTGTGCAGCTCGCCGTTGAAGACGAGGAAGAGGTTTTCCCCCGCGCCTTCGCTGAGGAGGCCGGTCGAGGCCAGCGCGATGCCTTCGCCGAAGCCGAGGCGGCGTGCCTCGCGTGCGACCAGCTGGCCCGAGAGATAATTGCCGCCCGCTTTCGCGCCGGCCGGGATCGTATTCGGGGCGAAACGTTGCCAGCTGGACACACAGGCATCGATGCCGTTCTCCAGTACGCCTTCGCCCAGGTAGGCGCCCATCTTCCAAGCGGCGACCGACATGTCGACGGGTGTGTCGGCGGACAGGCCGAAGCCACCCAGCCCGCGGAACGCGAACGGGCGCAGGTAGGCGGCGCCGAAGCCGTTCCTCTTCAGCACCTCGCGGCAGGCCGCGTTGATCTCGTCAAGCGAGTAGGGCATCGGCATGTCGTAGATCCGTGCCGAGGCGTACAGGCGCTTGTTGTGGTCGGTCAGGCGGAAGATCGCCGGGCCTTGGGGCGTGTCGTAGCTGCGGATGCCCTCGAACACCGAGGAGCCGTAGTGCAGCGCGTGCGCCATGACATGGGTGGTGGCCTCGGCCCAGGGCTTGATCTGGCCGTTGTGCCAGATCCATTCGGGGTAATTCATGGCGCGCTCCGTCTAGGGACCCCGCATTTTCGCCCGGGCGGCGTGATGCGGCAAACAAGACTCAAAAACTGATCCACAGGCAGCCCATGTAGCGACGCAGGCCGAACACGGTGCGGGTGGTGCGGGCATCGCCGCGAGCGGCCAGCTGTTCGATCTTGAGCCCGGTCGGCGCGCGTGGCTTCGCGTACACGGGGACGAGGTTGCCCTCGGCATCTTCGCGCCAGGCGGGCTCGGCGTCGACGCCGCCCCCGACCGGCCCGATGTCGGCCAGCGGCTTCTTCACCACGGTCTCCAGCCGGGACATCACCTGATAGGCCTGTTCGCCGCCCATCCCCGCCCAGTGATAGACCCCGGCCAGGCGATTGGCGTCATTGAGGTCGATGGCGGAGGTGATCTCATAGCTGAGCTCGTCCACGTTGCGCGCACATACGGCGCGGGTAGGCCGGCGCAGGTAGCCGCCGGCGGAAGCGGGTCGCGGGATGCGGTCGACCGCGCCGATCGCCGCGCAAGGCTTGTCGGTGGTGACGGTACGCCCGTCGCTGCCGGTGCATCGGCGGATCTGCTGCGCAAGTGCCGGTGCGCCCCAGGTCGTGGCGAGCATCAGCAACAACACAAGGACGGGGCGGCACCTCACCCGGCTAATCTAGCGGTTACGCCAGCGGGCGCAAGCACCCGCGTGGCCGTGGTTCCGGCTCAGTTGATCCTGCCGAGCACGTTCAGCGTCGGCTTCGCCATGTTGAGGGTGTAGAAATGCAGCGCGGGCGCGCCGCCTTCGATCATGCGCCTGCACAGCATCGCGACCATGTCGGCGGCGAATTCGCGCACGGCATCGGCGTCATCGCCGTAGCCGCGCATGCGCTGCTCGACCCAACGCGGGATCTCCGCGCCGCAGGCATCGGAAAAACGACGCAGCTGGGTGAAGTTTGAGATCGGCATGATGCCGGGCATGACGGGAATGTCGATGCCGAGACGGCGCACGTCATCGACGAAGCGGAAATAGGCGTCCGCATTGTAGAAGTACTGGGTGATGGCGCTGCTCGCGCCGGCCTCGACCTTGCGCTTGAAGTTGACGAGATCCGATTGCGCATCGCGTGCCTGCGGATGGGTTTCCGGATAGGCGGCGATCTCGATGTGGTAGTGGTCGCCGTGTTCGTCGCGGATGAACTGGACCAGCTCGTTCGCATAGCGGAATTCGCCTTGCCCGATCATCCCGGAGGGCATGTCGCCGCGCAGGGCGACGATGCGTCGGCAGCCCAATGCCCGGTACAACTTGAGCAGGGCGCGAATCTCCTCGCGACTGCCGCCTACGCAGGTCAGGTGGGGAACGCCGTCGACACCGTGCTCCGTACGCATCCGGCGCACGGTTTCCGAGGTGTTGCTGAGCGTCGAACCGCCGGCGCCGAACGTGCACGAGACGAACTCCGGCGAATACGCCTTGAGCTTGTCGAGCGTGCGATCCAGCTGCGCGGACTGCTCGTCGGTCTTGGGCGGGTAGAACTCGAAGGAAAGCGGAATGCGGGCCATTGCCAGGCTCCTGCGTAATGCAAAGACGTGACGGGCGACCGAAGCCGCCCGTCGTGGACGCGATCAGTAGCGGTAGTGGTCCGGCTTGTACGGGCCGCTGACCGGCACGCCGAGGTAATCGGCCTGGTCCTTGCTGAGCGTGGTCAGCTTCACGCCGATCTTCTCCAGATGCAGGCGGGCGACTTCCTCGTCCAGCTTCTTCGGCAGGATGTAGACCTTGGGATCGTAGAAATCCTTGTTGGCCCACAGGTCGATCTGCGCCAGCGTCTGGTTGGAGAAGGAGTTCGACATCACGAAGCTCGGATGGCCGGTCGCGCAGCCCAGGTTCACCAGGCGGCCTTCGGCCAGCAGGAAGATCGCGTTGCCGTTGCCAAAGGTGAACTTGTCGACCTGCGGCTTGATGTTGGTGCGCGTGGCGCCCGATTGGTACAGCGCATCGACCTGGATCTCGTTGTCGAAATGACCGATGTTGCAGACGATCGCCTGGTCCTTCATCGCCTTCATGTGCTCGAGGGTGATGATGTCCTTGTTGCCGGTGGTGGTGACGTAGATGTCGGCCTCGCCCAGCGTGTCTTCGACCGGCTTGACCTCATAGCCTTCCATCGCCGCCTGCAGCGCGCAGATCGGATCGATCTCGGTGACGATGACGCGCGCACCGTAGGCACGCAGCGACGCCGCCGAGCCCTTGCCGACATCGCCATAACCGCAGACCACGGCGACCTTGCCGGCGAGCATCACGTCGAGCGCGCGCTTCAGGCCATCGGCCAGCGACTCGCGGCAGCCGTAGAGGTTGTCGAACTTCGACTTCGTCACCGAGTCGTTGACGTTGATCGCCGGGATCAGCAGCTTGCCCTGTTCGGCCAGCTGGTACAGGCGGTGCACGCCGGTGGTGGTCTCCTCGGACACGCCCTTCCAGCCGGCGACGACCTTCGTCCAGTAGCCCGGGCGCTCGACGGCGACGCGCTTGAGCAGGTTCTTGATGACTTGCTCTTCGTGGCTGCCGGACGCCGAGTTCACCCAGCTTTCGTCGCCTTGCTCAAGCTCGTAACCCTTGTGGATCAGCAGGGTCACGTCACCGCCGTCATCGACCACCAGCTCCGGGCCGAGGAAACCGCCCTTGCCGTCGGGGAAGGAGAGCGCGTCGAGCGTGCAGTCCCAATATTCCTCCAGCGACTCGCCCTTCCACGCGAACACCGGCGTGCCGGTGGCGGCGATCGCCGCGGCGGCGTGATCCTGCGTGGAGAAGATGTTGCACGAAGCCCAGCGCACGTCGGCGCCGATATCCTTCAGCGTCTCGATCAGCACCGCTGTCTGGATGGTCATGTGCAGCGAGCCGGTCACGCGCACGCCCTTCAGCGGCGCCTGCGTCTGGTACTTGCGGCGGATCGACATCAGGCCCGGCATTTCGTGCTCGGCGATGTCGATTTCCTTGCGGCCCCAGTCGGCCAGCGAAATGTCGGCAACCTTGTAGTCACCGTCCTGCGAAAAAGTCTTGGGTTGGGCGTTCATGTTGGCTCCGTGAATGCGTTGGAATGCGGTCACGGGCGCCGTTGCGAATTCCGAGCCTGGTGGCGGGTGTGAACAACAACACCGGCCATCGCAGCGCCCCTCGGAATGGCAAGTATATCGCTTTGTCGGGATGAAGGGATGAATGAAATGGAGCAGGCCATGACTTCCGGGCCATCCCTTCCGCGCCCGGGCGGGCCATGCTGGGGCTGGATATCCACGGGGAAATACCGATGCGTCTTCGTCATCTTGCGCGGCTGTCGCTGGCCGCGTTGCTGTGCTTCGCGCCGCTCGCCGGCATCGCCCAGACCCCTTACCGGGAACCGCCCGATGCGCTGAAGGCGATCGTCGATGCGCCGCGGACGCCGCAAGCCTCGCTCAGCCCGAGCCGTGACCTGATCGCCTTCACCGGCATGCCGGGCTTGCCCGGCATCGATGTGGTCGCGCAGCCGGAATTGAAACTCGCCGGCATCCGCATCCATCCCAAGGTGTTCGCGCGCAGCAACTTCACCTTCGGCGACGACCTCTGGCTGGTCGATGTGGGCAGCGGCAAGGAGCTGCGCATCGAGGGATTGCCAAAGCCGCTGTCGATCGCGGGCGGTGCATGGTCGCCCGACCAGAAGTTCTACGCCTTCAACCAGGTCGAACCGGCGACGGGCGTGAACGCATTGTGGCTGGTGGATGTCGCATCGCGTCGTGCACGCCTCCTGATGCGCGAGCCGCTAAACGGCGTCGCGGGGCGCGGTTGGCGCTGGATGCCGGATAGCCGCGCATTGCTGGTCAATCTGCGCGCAGCCGGCGAGGGCAGCCTGCCCGCCGTCGATGGCACGCCGACCGGTCCCAACGTGCAGCAGACCGGCAGCGATGGCCGGGTCACCAGCATCCGCACCTACCAGGACTTGCTGAGCAACGAGGCGCAGGCCAAACAGTTCGAATACCTGATGCGATCACAGCCGGCGCTGGTGGACGTGCAGGGCAAGGTGACCCGCATCGGTCCGCCTGACTTGTACGTCGGCCTCGAGCCTTCGCCGGATGGTCGCCACATCCTCAGCCAGCGCATCACCCGGCCGTTCTCGTACCTGGTGCCGTTCTCCAGTTTCCCGCGCGTGATCGAGGTGCGTGACCTGGCCGGCAAGGTGACCCACACGGTTGCCAAGCTGCCGCTGGTCGAAGGCTTGCCGACCGGCAACGACGCGGTGCCGACCGGCGTGCGTCGCATCGATTGGCGCAACGATGCGCCTGCCACGCTGGTCTGGGCCGAGGCGCAGGATGGCGGCGACCCGGCGCGCGATGTCGTCGTGCGCGACATCGTCTACCAGCAGGCTGCGCCGTTCACCGGCAAGCCGCAGGTGCTCGCCGAGTTGTCGATGCGCTACGCCGGCACCAACTGGGGTCGCGGTGATCTGGCTCTGCTCACCGAGTACTGGTGGAAGAACCGCCGCTACAAGACCTGGCGCCTGCAACCGGACGTCGCAGGGGCCGCGCCGATGGTGTTCGAGGAAGGCAGCACGGAGGACCGTTACGCCGACAAGGGCGACCCGGTGACGACGCTGGACGCGCGTGGCCAATCGGTGCTGTTGACGACCAGCGATGGCAGCGCGATCTATCGCATCGGCGATGGCGCCTCGCCCGAGGGCGATCGCCCGTTCCTTGATCGCCAGGTCATCAGCACGGGTGACAGCACGCGCCTGTTCCATTCCAGCGGCCAGCAGTACGAACGTCCGGTGGCAATGTTGGACGCGCAGGCCTCGCGCATCCTCACCACCCGCGAGTCGCCGACCGAGCGTCCCAACTTCTACCTGCGCACGCTGGGCGCGGATGCCGCCCCGGTCGCGTTGACGAAGTTCGCGCATCCCACGCCGCAGCTGCGTGATGTGCAGAAGGAGCTGATCCGTTACAAGCGCAAGGATGGCGTTGATCTCACCGGCACGCTGTATCTGCCGCCGGGTTATGACGCCAAGCGCGATGGCCCGCTGCCGCTCCTGATGTGGGCGTATCCAGCCGAGTTCAAATCCGCCGCCGCCGCCAGCCAGGTCACCGGCTCGCCGTATCGCTTCAACGCGATCAGCTACTGGGGCCCGCTGCCGTTCCTCGCGATGGGCTATGCAGTGCTGGACGATCCCAGCATGCCGATCGTCGGCGAGGGCGATGCCGAACCCAACGACACCTACGTGCAGCAACTCACGGCCAACGCCGAGGCGGCGGTGGACGAGGTGGTGCGCCGCGGCGTCGCCGATCGCAACCGCATCGCGGTGGGCGGGCATTCCTATGGCGCGTTCATGACCGCGAACCTGCTGGCGCATACGCGTCTGTTCAAGGCCGGCATCGCGCGCAGCGGCGCGTACAACCGCACGCTGACGCCGTTCGGCTTCCAGGCCGAGGAACGCAACTTCTGGCAGGCGCCGGATGTGTACGCGGTGATGTCGCCATTCAACCACGCCGACAAGATCAAGGACGCGCTGCTGATGATCCATGGCGAGCAGGACAACAACTCCGGCACGTTCCCGATTCAGAGCGAGCGGATGTTCGCGGCGGTGAAGGGTCTGGGCGGCACGGCGCGCCTGGTGATGCTGCCGAACGAATCGCACGGCTACCGCGCCCGTGAATCGATCATGACGATGCTGGCCGAGTCGAATGACTGGCTGGAGAAGTACGTCAAGAACGCCAAGACTGCCGAGGGCGCACCGTCCAAGTGACGGCTTGGCAATGCAGAAAGAAAAGGCCCGCATCACTGCGGGCCTTTTTGATTGCGTCGATGTCGCTGGCGCTTACTTCTTCAGCTTGGCGGCCTTGCGCAGCTCGTCGGCCTTGTCGGTCTTCTCCCAGCTGAACGCGGTCGCCTTCTGCTTCTTGCCGGCGCCGTCGGTATAGGTGATTTCCTTCGGCTTGCGGCCGAAGTGGCCGTAAGCGGCGGTCTGCTGGTAGATCGGGTGGACCAGGTCGAGCATCCTGATGATGCCGTACGGGCGCAGGTCGAAGTGGCTGCGGATCAGCTTCTCGATCTGCGCGTCCGGGATCTTGCCGGTGCCGAAGGTCGTCACCGAGATCGAGGTCGGCTCGGCCACGCCGATCGCGTAGCTGACCTGCACTTCGCACTTGTCGGCCAAACCTGCCGCAACGATGTTCTTCGCCACGTAGCGCGCGGCGTAGGCCGCCGAGCGATCCACCTTGGACGGATCCTTGCCCGAGAACGCGCCGCCGCCGTGACGGGCCATGCCGCCGTAGCTGTCGACG
>JACSSF010000032.1 GCA_014879375.1 Lysobacteraceae bacterium | reverse complement strand
GTGCGAATCGTTCATGCGCCTGTCCACGATCAAGCTTGCCGGTTTCAAATCCTTCGTCGATCCGACCACCCTGCACCTGCCGACCAACATGACCGGCGTGGTGGGGCCGAACGGTTGCGGCAAGTCCAACATCATCGACGCGGTGCGTTGGGTGATGGGCGAGTCCTCGGCCAGCCGATTGCGTGGCGACAACGCGACCGACGTGATCTTCTCCGGCTCCAGCGCGCGCAAGCCGGTGTCGCAGGCGACGGTGGAGCTGATCTTCGACAACAGCGACCACGCGATCGCCGGCGAGTTCGCCGCGTTCAACGAGATCTCGGTCAAACGCACCGTGGGCCGCGACGGCCACAGCACCTATTACCTCAACGGCGCGAAGTGCCGCCGCAAGGACATCACCGATCTGTTCCTCGGCACCGGTCTTGGCCCGCGCAGCTACTCGATCATCGAGCAGGGCATGATTTCGCAGATCATCGAGGCGAAACCCGAAGAACTGCGCGTGTATCTGGAAGAGGCCGCCGGCATTTCCAAATACAAGGAACGCCGCAAGGAAACCGAAAGCCGCATCCGCTCGACCCGCGAGAACCTGGACCGTCTGAACGACCTGCGTGAGGAAGTCGGCAAGCAGTTGACCCATCTCGCCCGCCAGGCGCGTCAGGCCGAGCAGTACACGGCGATCCAGGCCGAGCGCAAGGTGAAGGATGCCGAGTGGAAGGCGCTGCAATACCGCACGCTGGACGCCGATCTGCAGCAGCATCGCCAAGCGCTGGCCGCAGATGAAACCAAACTCGAACAGTTGATCGCCGAGCAACGTCAGGCTGAGCGCGAGATCGAATCCGGCCGCGAGCGTCATCAGGTTGCGGTCGATGGCCATGCGCAGGCGCAGGCCGAGGTGTATCGCGTCGGCGGTGTGCTGGCGCGCCTTGAGCAGCAGATCCAACATCAACAAGAGATGTCGACGCGCATTGCGACTGCGCGCGTTGAAGCCGAGACGGCATTGGCTGAAGTCATCGCCCATATCGGCAGTGACGAGGCCGCGTTGACCAGTCTGCAAACCAATTTGCAGGATGCCGAGCCCAAGCTGGCAGAGTTGCGCAATGGCGATGAAGCACGTCAGGCCGAACTCAAAGAGGCCGAAACTGCGCTGGCCGATTGGCAGCAGCGCTGGGACGCGCTCAATAAAGATCAATCCGAAGCGGCGCGTGCGGGCGATGTTGAACGCACCCGCGTCGATTACCTCGACCGCCAGATGCTGGATGCCGAACGCCGTCGCGAGAAGCTGGCCGGCGAACGCACGCAGTTGGACTTGGATGCGTTGGCTGCCGCCTTCGCCGACATCGAACAACGTCACGACACCCAAAAGGCAGGCATCGACACGCTGACCGCGGATGTCGAGTCCCGCAAGCAAGCCGTCACTGCCTTGCAGGACGAGCAGCGTCAGCTGGCGACGCAACTGGCCGATGCGCGTAAGTCCGCGCAGGACAAGCGCGGTCGTTTGAGCTCGCTGGAAACCCTGCAGAGCGCCGCGCTTGGTCAAGAGCAGGGCGCGGCCGTCGCATGGCTGCGTCAGCGCGGGCTGGATGAAGCGCCGCGAGTCGGCGAGAAGCTCAGCGTCGAGGGCGGCTGGGAAGCGGCGGTCGAAGGCGCGCTAGGGCAGATGATCGAAGGCGTGCTGGTGGAGGCGCCGGAAGCCCTGGTCGATGCGCTGGGTGAGCTGGCCGATGGGCGCCTCAGCCTGGTGTCGCCGGATGACTCCGACGCGAACTTCGCCGCGACCTCGCTCGCATCCAGGGTGCGCGGGCCGCTGGCGATCCGCCGCATGCTGGCCAACCTGCATGTTGCCGAAACTTTAAGTGACGCGCGCGCCTTGCTGCCGCAGTTGGGCGATGGCGCTTCGGTCATCACACGTGCGGGCGAGCGTCTCGGCGCCGGTTGGGTGCGCGTGTTGCGCTCGGGTGCGGCCAAGCAGGGCGCGCTGCTGCGCGAACGCGAGATCAAGACCCTGCGCGATGAAATCGAAGCCCTGCAGCAGCAGGAAAAATCGCTGGACGAACAGATCGCCGGCCTGCGACAGCGCGCATTGGAAGCCGAGCAGTCGCGCGAAGAAGCGCAGCGCGGCCTGTATCAGGCGCATCGCGGCGTGTCGGAGCTTGCCGGTCAGCTGCAAAGCCAGAAGGGGCGCGTGGAATCCGCACGCGGGCGCCTGGCCAACATCGACAGCGAGTTGGCGCAGATCGCCCAATTCAACGAAGACGGCAATGCGCAAACCCGTGAGGCGCGCGAAAAGCTGGAGACCGCGATCTCCCGCATGGCCGAGTTGCAGGACGCGCGACAAGGGTTGGAAACCGAACGTCGCACATTGGCGGAGGCGCGTGACGGCGCGCGTGATCGCGCCCGCGAATCACGTGAGACCGCGCATGCGTTGGCGCTGACCGTGGAAACGCAGCGCACGCAGGTCGCATCGCTGGCGCAGGCGCTGTCGCGCATGGGCCAGCAGCGCGGCCAGTTGGACACGCGCCTAGGTGAACTCGCCGCGCAGTTGTCCGACGGCGACGATCCGGTCAAGGCCTTGCAGGCCGAGCGCCAGTCCGCACTGGATGAGCGTGTGCGTGTCGATCAGTCGCTGGCATCCGCGCGTTCCGCGCTGGAAGGCATCGAAGGCGAATTGCGTGGTTTCGAGCAGATCCGCCAGGAACGTGACGGGCAGGCCTTGCAGCAGCGTGAGGCGATCAGCCAGAGGAAACTCGACCAGCAGGCTGCGATGATCGCCGCCAATCGACTTTCGACCGAGGTGGTCGAAGCCGGCTTCGTGCTGCAGGACGTCATCGACACCTTGGTCGAAGAAGCCGAAACCGGCGCATGGGAGAAAGCCGTCGCCGACTTCGACGCCAAGCTGCGTCGGCTGGAGCCGGTCAACCTCGCCGCCATCGCCGAGCATGCCGAGGCCGCGCAGCGCAAGGAATATCTGGACGCGCAGGACGCCGATCTCACCGCCGCGCTCGAAACGCTGGAAGATGCGATCAAGAAGATCGACCGCGAGACCCGCGGCCGCTTCAAGGACACGTTTGATCGCGTCAACGCGGGCGTGCAGGAGCTCTATCCGCGCCTGTTCGGCGGCGGCCATGCGTATCTGGAACTGACCGGCGAGGACCTGCTAGATACCGGCGTCGCCATCATGGCACGTCCGCCGGGCAAGCGTGTGTCCAACATCTCATTGCTCTCGGGCGGCGAGAAGGCGATGACCGCTGTCGCGCTGGTGTTCGCGATCTTCCGCCTCAATCCCGCGCCGTTCTGCCTGCTGGACGAGGTCGATGCGCCGCTCGACGAGGCCAACGTGGGTCGCTTCACCACGATGGTGAGGGAGATGAGCGAAGCGGTGCAGTTCCTCTTCGTCACCCACAACAAGGCGACGATGGAAGCCGCCGAGCAGCTATCTGGCGTTACCATGCGGGAGCCGGGCGTGAGTCGCCTGGTTTCCGTGGATCTCGCGGAAGCCTCGCGCATGGTCGGCGCCGCGTAAGCCACACGGGAACAGCACATGTCCGAAACCACGCTCATCCGCATCGGCATCCTTGTCGCCGGCATCATCCTGTTCGCCGCCATCGTGTGGTTCGGCAGGCCGAAGAAACCGGGGCAGGGACGACGCGTGGATGGACGCGGCGAGCGCATCGCGCCGACCTTGGGCGACGAGGTGCGCGCCGAGCTCGACGTGGACGACGAGGCCCTGGCCGATGCCGACCGCCAGGCGGACCTGGGTTTCGACGCGCCGCCGCAGGCGCAGGAACTCGGCAGGCGTGTGGACGAGAACTTCGACAAGATCGTCTCTCTGTTCGTCGCCGCGCGTGCCGGCCAGTTGCTGCGCGGGCCGGACATCCTGGTCGCCGCCGAAAAGGCGGGCCTGACCTACGGCCACATGGACGTGTTCCATCGCCTGATCGACCGCAAGCCCGAGGCCGGCCCGATCTTCAGCGTGGCCAACATCCTCAAGCCCGGCAGTTTCGACATGGCGACGATCCAGTCGCTGGAAACGCCGGCGATCGCCTTCTTCCTCACCTTGCCGGCGCCGGTCAGCGCGCTGGAGGCATGGGACACCCTGTTGCCGACCGCGCAGCGCATGGCCGAACTGCTCGACGGCATCGTGCTGGACGAGGAACGCAACGCACTGGGCCGCCAGCGCATCGCGCATATCCGCGACGAACTGCGCGCCTATGACCGCCAGCGCGAAGCGCCGCCGCTCACGCGGCCGGGACGCTGGTAGGCGCATCGTCACTTGTCATCACGCTGCAACGAAGGGGAAGCCGCATGAAGCTTGAGAACGTCGTCGGACTGGTGGGTGGCATCAGCGCATTGGCCGGTTGCTTCCTGCCGCTGGTCAGCAACGAGAACGGCACGTTCATGGTCGCGCAGGCCGGCGGATTGTCTTTCCTGCTCTACGTGCTGGCCGCACTCGGCATCCTCGCGTCGCTGGCCGGGTTGGCCGGCAAGGCGCGCAAGGAAGAGTACGTGCAGGTGGTCGCCGGCATCCTGGGCCTGATCGTCAGCTTCATCGTCTATCACCAGGCCGACACGGTGCTGGGGACCGGCGGCCGCGCGGGCTGGGGCGTGCAGCTGCTGTTCTGGGGCTTCGCCCTGGTGCTGGTCGAAGGCCTGTTCAACTTCCGCGACCATCGCAAGCCGGCGTTCGGCACCACCGACTGATCACGCGCGCGAACCTTCGCCGCCGGTCTCGTCGATAATGGCGGCATGACCGACGCTGCCCGCCGACACGCTGCATTGGTGGCCCGCATCCGCGAGGCCAACCATCGTTATTACGTTCTCGACGATCCGGACATGCCGGATGTCGAATACGACCATCTGATGCGCGAACTCGAGGCATTGGAAGCCGCGCATCCCGAGCTCGTCACGCCCGATTCCCCGACCCAGCGCATCGGCGACGTGCCTTCGTCGCGCTTCGCGAACGTCAGCCATACCGTGCCGATGTTGTCGCTGGCGAATGCCTTCACCGACGAAGAAGTCGCCGAGTTCGTCGCCCGCATCGAAAAGGAAACCGGCGATGCCGATCCGCTGTTCTCGGTGGAGCCGAAGCTGGACGGCCTCGCCATCAGCCTGCGTTACGAGGCTGGCGTGTTCGTGCGCGGCGCGACTCGCGGCGATGGCACCACGGGCGAGGATGTCACCGCCAACCTGCGCACGGTGAAATCGGTGCCGCTGCGTCTGCGCGGCGATGCGCCGCCGGTGCTGGAAGTGCGCGGCGAAGTGGTGATGCTCAAAGCCGCGTTCGATCGCTACAACGCCGGGGCACTGGCGAACGGGCAGAAGACCCTGGCCAACCCGCGCAATGGCGCGGCCGGTTCGCTCCGCCAGCTTGATCCGCGCATCACCGCGCAGCGGCCACTCTCGTTCTTCGCCTACGCGCTGGGAGAGGTGGAAGGCGCGACGTTGCCACCCACCCATTCGCAGACGCTGGCGTGGCTGCGCGAGCTGGGCTTGCCGGTCAGCGCGGAAGTGGGCACCGCGCGCGGACTGGAAGGCTTGCTGGCGTATTACCGCCGCATCGGCGAGCGGCGCGACGTGCTGCCGTACGACATTGACGGCGTGGTCTACAAGCTCGATCGCTTCGACCAGCAACGCGCGATGGGTTTCGTCTCGCGTGCGCCGCGCTGGGCGATCGCGCACAAGTTTCCGGCGCAGGAAGCCAGCACCACGGTCGAGTCGATCGAGGTGAACGTCGGTCGCACTGGCGCGGTCACGCCGTGGGTGCTGATGAAACCGGTGCATGTCGGTGGCGTCACCGTGACCCGCGCGACCCTGCACAACGCCGACCAGGTTGCGCGACTGGACGTGCGCGTCGGCGATACCGTGATCGTGCGCCGCGCCGGCGACGTGATCCCCGAGGTGGTGCGCGTGGTCGAGGGCGAACGCCCGCTGGATGCATCGGGTGAACCCTTGTTCCCGGCCTATGTGTTGCCGACCGTGTGCCCGGTGTGCGGGTCGGCGATCGAGCGCGAGGCAGGCGAAGTCGTCGCCCGTTGCAGCGGCGGCTTGTTCTGCCCGGCGCAGCGCGTGCAGGCACTGTTCCACTTTGCAGGGCGTCGCACGATGGACATCGAAGGCCTGGGCGAACGCTTCGCCGAAGCGTTGGTCGAGTTCGGCTACGTCGAGACCGTGGCCAACCTGTACACGCTCACCATCGATGATTTCCTCGAGATGAAGCGCAGCGCGGACGAGCGCGACGGCAGCGTGCCGGCGACGGTGAAGGCCGGCAAGGTCGCCGACAAATGGGCGCACAACCTCGTCAATGCCATCGATGCCAGCCGCAACACCACGCTGGAGCGGCTGCTGTTCGCGCTCGGTATTCCGGACGTGGGTGAATCCACCGCCAAGACCCTGGCACGCTACTTCGGCGCGCTCGATCCGTTGATGTCGGCCGATGAAGCGACGCTGCGCGAAGTGCCGGATGTCGGTCCGGTGGTGGCCGCACACATCGCCCACTTCTTCGGCGAACCGCACAACCGCGAAGTGATCGAGGCCTTGCGCGCGCACGGCGTGCATTGGCCCGAAGGCGCGCCGCAGCGCGCGACGGATGGCCCACTGGCCGGCAAGACCGTGGTGCTGACCGGCGGGCTGGACACGATGACGCGCGACGAGGCCGGTGCGCGGTTGGAAGCGCTCGGCGCGAAGGTGGCCGGCAGCGTGTCGAAGAAGACCTCGATTGTCGTCGCCGGCGAGGCCGCGGGCAGCAAGCTGGCGAAGGCGCAGGAGCTGGGCATCGAGATCTGGGACGAAGCCCGGCTGATCGCCTTCCTCGCCAGCCACGAGGCGGACGAGTGAGTCGTTTCCAGCCCGGGCAAAGTTGGCCTGACGATGTTTCACCCGCGCTGCCATGGGCGCCCTCGGCTACGCGCGATGCATTGCGCCTGCGCGGCTGGTTGAATCGACTGGTTCGTGAATTCTTTCACCAGCGCGGCGTGCTGGAGGTGGAAACGCCGGTGCTGTCACTCGCCGGCGTCAGCGACCCGCACATCGCACCGTTCCATCTGCAGTTCTCCGGCCGCACCGATGGCGCGTCGCGCACCCGTTGGTTGCGCACCTCGCCGGAGTATCCGATGAAGCGCCTGCTCGCCGCAGGCATCGGCGATTGCTACGAGCTTGGCCGCGTGTTTCGTGATGGCGAGGCCGGTGGCCGCCACAATCCCGAGTTCACCATGCTGGAGTGGTATCGCGTGGGCTGGGACCACCATCGGCTGATCGATGAAACCGTCGAACTGGTGCAGGCAGCCCTGGCCCTGGTCGGCAAGCACGCGGACTCGATCGAGATCGTCGGCTATCGCGATCTGTACCAGCAGGTATTGGCGGTGGATCCGTTCGCCGCATCGCTTGACGAATTGCGTGCGGCGCTGGGCGATGTCGTCATCGATCCGCAAGGGCTGACTCGCGATGACTGGCTGGACCTGTTGATGACGCATCGCATCCAGCCCGGTTTCGATGTAGGCACGATTACCGTGTTGCATGACTATCCGGCCTCGCAAGCCGCGTTGGCGCGGCTGCGCGACGAAGGCGATGGTCATCCGGTGGCCGAGCGTTTCGAGTTGTACCTGGGGCCGCTGGAACTCGCGAACGGTTACCACGAGCTGGGCGATGCGGCGGAGCAACGTGCCCGTTTCGAGCGCGACGCCGCCGTCCGGCTGGCGCGCGATGGTATCGCGCCGCCCATCGACCAGCGCCTGCTCGATGCGTTGGCGCATGGTTTGCCGGCTTGCGCGGGCGTGGCGCTTGGCATCGACCGTTTGTTGATGACGATGCTGGGCACCGACCGCATCGCCGACGTGCTGGCCTTCGACTTTTCGCGAGCCTGAACGCCGCGCGCGCTTTCCCCAGATGTTCATCCGGCTGCGGTACATTCGGCGCATGGGGATTCGCATCACTTCCACATTCATCATGGCCACCTTCGCAGGTGGCTTCGCATTGATGGCCTGGCCCTTGCCGTCGGAGGCCGCGCCTCCATCGCGCGTGCGTTGCGAGTCCAAGGATGGGCGCTGGCAGCACTGCCGGCTGCCCGAAGGCAGCGGCGAGGTCACCATGCTGCGGCAGATCTCGCGCAATGCCTGCATCCGCAACAGTTCCTGGGGCACGGATGCCGAAGGGCTGTGGGTAGCGCGTGGTTGCCGCGCGGAATTCGGTCGCGAAGGTGGCCCGGAGGAAACGCCGGCCGCAGGCACCGATACCCGCGTGCGTCTGCTGCGCTGTGAATCGCAGGGCCATGCCCTGGAGCGTTGCCCGATCGAGATCGCTGGCAGCGTGCGCCTGACTCGCCAGCTATCGCGGATGGACTGCGAGCTGGGCGAGAGCTGGGGCTACGACGACAAGGGCGTCTGGGTTGCGCGCGGGTGCGGGGCGGAGTTCGAAGTCGAGGCCGTGTCGCGCAAGAGCGGGCAGTTCCTGCGCCGGTTGTTCAGCAAGGATGGCGATGCGGCGCCCGCCGTGACGATGGGACGTCCGCTCAAGTGCGAGTCGATCAACGGCCAGCGCCAGGAATGCAAGATCGGTGGGGTGACGCGTGTCGAGCTGGTGCGCCAGTTGTCGCAGGCCACCTGCATCGTCGACAAGAACTGGGGTTGGGATGCCGAGCGCGTCTGGGTCACCAACGGTTGCCGCGCCGAATTCCTGCTCTGGTAGCTGTATAGCTGAACGAAAGCTGGGTTACCGATGCCCTGTGCAGCCTGTTTGCCCCGTGATTCAACCAGCGCGCCGTATCTTGGTTTTCATCAACCCCGAGGAGTCGTCACCATGACTTTCGTTCGTTCCATGGCCTTGATTGCCGGCACGCTCGTCTTGTGGTCACTGCCCGTCGCCGCGCAAGCACAATGGCAGGGCGGCTATGCGCCGGGTGGCCGTTTCAGCTGTGAATCCAACGATGGCCGTTATCGCGAATGCCGGGTGGATACCCGCCAGGGCGTGCAGATCGTCCGGCAGACATCGCGTACCCAGTGCATCGAAGGGCAGACCTGGGGCATCACCCGCAACGGAGTCTGGGTGGATCGTGGTTGCCGCGCGGAGTTCGCGCTGGGCGGCGGGTACGGCAACAACGGCTATGGCAATGGATACGGTTACGGCAATAACAACAACTCTTACCGTGGCGGCGTGGTCCTGTGCGAATCGCCACGCGAACGCCACAACCGTTGTCCCATCGATACCCGCTATGGCGTCGTCATCGTGCGCCAGCTGTCCGACACGCGTTGCCGCGAAGGCCACAACTGGGGCTATGAGCGCGGCGAGGTCTGGGTCGATCACGGCTGCCGCGCGGAATTCGCGCCTGCTTCCAGCCGTCAGGGCACCTACGGCAATGGCTACGGTTACGGAAACGGTTATTCGCAGAATGGATACGGCTACGGTCAGGCCTATGGCGCGGCCAGCGGTCAGGTGTTCAGTTGCGCATCCAACGATGGCCGGCAGAACTACTGCCGCGCCGAGGTGTCTCGCGGTGTCGAGCTGGTGCGCCAGACCTCGCGCAGCGCCTGCGTGCAGGGCCGGACCTGGGGCTGGGATCGCAGCGGCGTGTGGGTGAACGGCGGTTGCCGCGGTGAATTCCGCGCCTGGTGATCGGCCGCATCCCCACCGCTAAACTGGTGGGATGACCGACATCGATTACGCCCGCTACGACCGCATCCGCCCGATCCGCTGGACCGGCGATGCGTTGGAACTACTCGACCAACGCAAGTTGCCGTTCGACACCGAATACGTCCGCGCCGAGAGCAGCGATGCGGTGGCCGATGCCATTCATGCCCTGATCGTGCGTGGCGCGCCGGCGATCGGCATCGCGGCGGCGTGGGGCGTGGTGTTGGCGGCGCGGGATGTCGATGCAGATGATGGCGCGTCGGCGCTGGCCAAGCTCGAGCCCGCGATGCAGCACCTCAATGCCACGCGGCCCACCGCCGTCAACCTGGCTTGGGCGCTTGCCCGCATGCGTGATGCCGTGCGGCGCGCCGGCACCGACTGGCGCGAGGCACTGGCACGCGAAGCACGCAACATCGAGACCGAGGACCTGGCCGCCAATCGTACGATGGGCGAGATGGGCGCGGCATTGATCACGCCGGGTAGTGGCGTGCTGACCCATTGCAACACGGGCTCACTGGCGACGGCGGGTTTCGGCACCGCGCTCGGGGTGATTCGCGCAGGCGTGGCCGAAGAGCGCATCGCGCGCGTGTTCGCCGGGGAAACGCGACCGTGGAACCAAGGCGCGCGCCTGACCGTGTGGGAGCTGCAGCAGGACGGCATCGACGCCACGCTGGTCGCGGACGCGGCGGCTTCGCACCTGATGAAGAGCGGCGCGGTGCAGTGGGTGGTGGTCGGCGCTGACCGTATCTGTGCCAATGGCGACACGGCCAACAAGATCGGCACCTACCAGCTGGCGATCGCGGCGCGCCACCACGGGGTCAAGTTCATGGTGGTCGCGCCGTCATCGACGGTGGACATGGCGACCGCATCCGGCGACCTGATCGAGATCGAGGAACGCGACCCGGCTGAGCTGCTCTCGCATCGCGGCGAGCGTACGGTGGCCGAAGGCATCACCGCCTGGAACCCGGTGTTCGACGTCACCCCGCACGCGCTGATCGACGCGATCGTGACGGAGCGCGGGGTGGTGGAGCACCCGGACGCGGCGGCCATGCAAGTGATGTTCGGGCCACGCATCGCCTGACTGCTCAAACGCAGCGAAAATCCCACGTAACTTATTGTTTCTCCATGAAATTCCGGCTGTCATTCAGGCGCTCGTCATGGTAGAATTTCCTGTCTTTCCGGCGCGACCTGAACAGGGGCGCGCAAGGCGCTGTGGAAGCGCTGTGCAAGCCAGCTGGCAGGACGCCCATCCGCTCTAACACGGAAGCCTGATGTCCCAGCCGACCGACTCTGCCCGCGAAATCATCCCGGTCAACCTCGAAGACGAAATGCGCCGCAGCTACCTCGATTACGCCATGAGCGTGATC
>JACSSF010000131.1 GCA_014879375.1 Lysobacteraceae bacterium | reverse complement strand
CTACCCGGAGGCGTCGCGGGTCACGACATCGCCTCCCTATTTGGTCTTGCTCCCGATGGGGTTTGCCGTACCGGCCGGTTGCCCGGCTCGTGGTGCGCTCTTACCGCACCGTTTCACCCTTGCCTGTGCCGCGCACTCCGAAAAATGCGTGGCCATCGGCGGTTTGCTCTCTGTTGCACTTTCCGTCGGCTCGCGCCGCCCAGGCGTTACCTGGCATCGCACCCTGTGGAGCCCGGACTTTCCTCGATGTGCACATGGGCACGTCGCGACTGTCTGGCCGACTCCGCCACGATCATTTTCGCACGATCCGCCCGCGATCAGCTGCCGTAGAGCGCCTTGCGCGGCGCGCCGGTCAACTCCGCGGCCAGTTTGGCGGCGGTGGACGGCGGCAGGTGCTCGGCCAGCTTGGCGTAGACACGTCTGCCCTCGGCAAGCTGAGCGGCCTCGTCATCGCCCGCACCCTCGACCAGCACCACGAATTCCCCCTTCTGCTGGTTGGGGTCCTGGGCGATGCGACTTCGAAGTTCCCCCAGCGGGCCATCCAGCACGGTTTCGAACAGCTTGGTCAGCTCCCGGGCGACCACCGCATGACGATCCGCGCCCAACACCGAAGCCGCATCGCCCAGAAAATCGAGGATCCGATGCGAAGACTCATAAAACACCAGTGTGCGCGGCTCGCTGGCCACCGCCTGCAGGCGATCACGGCGCCCGCCCGCCTTGGCCGGCAGGAAGCCCTCGAACGCGAAGCGGTCGCTGGGCAGCCCGGCGACCGACAAGGCCGCGATCAACGCTGCCGCGCCCGGCACCGGGCTCACCTTGACGCCGGCCTCGCGCGCCGCGCGCACCAGTCGATAGCCCGGGTCGCTGATCAGCGGTGTGCCGGCGTCGGAGACCAACGCCAGCGACTCGCCGGCCAACAGGCGCGCGACCAGCTTGGCCGCGATCTCGTCCTCGTTGTGGTCGTGCAATGCCATCAGCGGAACATCGATGCCGAATTGCTGCAGCAGCGGACGCGTGCGGCGGGTGTCCTCGGCGCAGATCGCGGCGACGGACTTCAGCGTCTGGACCGCGCGCGGGCTGAAATCCCCCAGGTTGCCGATGGGCGTGGCGACGACGAACAGGATTCCGGCGGCGGGCAGGTTCAAGCGGGTTCCGGGCGTGGCATCGGGACATCCTTATACCGCGCCGGGACAAATCGACGTGGCAAAGACGGCAACACACTCTAGAATCGAAGTCATTCCCCGTCAGGATCGCGCCATGCGCCTTGCCTTCAAGCACATCCTCCTCGCCGCCGCCCTGGCCGTGCTGGCCGGCTGCGTCAGTGCGCCCTCACAGGGGCCGAAACGGGAAGCCGCCTCGCCCGCCTTCACCGAGGCGCACCAGCTGGCGCAGGCCGATGCACGCGGCAACGCGGCCCGCATCGACGCCCTGTTGACCTCCGTGGACGATGCCGCCCTGTCGCGCCTCACCACGGCGCTGGCCGCCAACGATCCGCTCTACCCCTATGCCGGTACCGCAATGCTGCGTCGCGGGCTGGCTCCGCCGCACGCTTTTGATCGCGGCTGGAACTTCGAAGGTCGCGCCGCCGCCGCGCAGGACGGCTACCGCCCGCCATCCAAGGTCGCGGTGCTGCTGCCACTGTCGGGCAGCCTGTCGGGCGCGGCCAAGCCGGTGCGCGACGGGTTTCTCGCCGGCTATTACGCCGAAACTCGCCAACGCCCGACCGTGACGTTCTACGACTCCGCCGGCAGCGTCGGCGGCGCCTACCAGAAGGCGGTGAGCGAAGGAGCTGATTACGTGGTCGGCCCGCTTGATCGCGACCAGGTCAGCGCCCTCTTCGCCCAAGGCAACCTGCCGGTGCCCGTGCTCGCGCTCAACCGCGGCAACCGCGTGCCGCCGCCCGGCAGCGTCAGCTTCTCGCTGGCGCCGGAAGACGAAGGCATCGCCGCCGCCGAATACCTGTTCGACCAGGGCGCCAGGAACGTGCTGGTGCTGACTGGCCCGGATGACACCCTGCGTCGCACCAGCGCGGCGTTCCGCGAATACCTGCAGGCACGTGGCGGCAAAGTCATCGACCATCTGACGCTGGGCGCTGCCGATGCCCTGGGCGCGCAGCTTGCCGCTGCCGTCGCCAAGGGGCCGATCGATGCGATCTATTTCGCCGCCCATGGCGGCCAGGCCGCTGCGGCCATGCCCGCGATCGCCGCGCAACCGGCACTGGCGAATGCGCGTCGCGTGGGTGCCTCGCAGATCGCCACCGGCGCCGAGCCGGCGCAGATGAGGCTGCTCGACGGCATCGTCTTCCCGAGCGAATCCCTTGGCAACCGGCCGATCCCCGGCATGCCGGACAACCCCGGCGCGCTCACCCCCACCGCTGCGGGCGCCGCAGGCCGCCTGTTCGCGTTCGGTTTCGATGCCTGGCTCATTACCGCCTATCTGGAACGCCTCGCGCTGGCCCCGCAGGACCCCGTGCGCGGCGCGACCGGCAACCTGCAGCTCGATGGTTTCGGCAACGTGCTGCGCACGCCGGCATGGTCGGTGATGCGTGGCGGTGTGGCGATGCCGCTCGGTGGGCGCTGACGCCAGGCACCTGACCGGCGCGGCGGTCGAAGCCGCCGCCGCCCGCCATCTGGCATCGCGCGGGCTGGTGTTGCTCGATGCCAACGTGCGCTACGTCGATGGCGAACTGGACCTGGTGATGCGCGACGGCGACACGCTGGTCTTCGTCGAAGTCCGCTACCGCGCCAGCGACGATTTCGGCGGCGCCGCGGCCTCGGTCACGCCCGCCAAGCAAAGGCGGTTGGTCCGCGCGGCCACCCGCTATCTCGCCTCACATCCATCACTTGCCGCCCTGCCTTGCCGCTTCGACGTGGTCGGCGCGGAGGGCGATGCCGATGCGCCAACGCTCACCTGGCTGCGCGCGGCATTCGATGCCGGCTGAACGGTTCCGCCGGGCGCAGTGATGCGGCATCATCCCTGCACCGATCCATGCAGGGGAGATGCATGACGATGTCGATTCCGCGGCGCATCAACGCGCTCGCGCTGCTGCTGTGCATGCTGGCCGCGCCAGTCCAGGCTTTTGAGAAGGCGGAGAAGGAACTGCCGCCTTCACCGGCCACCGGCACCACGCCGCCACCCGATCTCGGCAAGGACCGCCAGGGCAATCCGGTCGATTTGTCCGCGCTGAAGGGCAAGGTGGTGATCGTGACGTTCTGGGCGTCTTGGTGCGGGCCGTGCCGCAAGGAACTGCCGGTGCTCGGCCATTTCCAGAAAGTCGTCGGTCGCGACGCACTGGAGGTGATCGCCGTCAACCACAAGGAGGACCGCCGCGACTTCATCAGCATCGTGCGCGCCAACCGCAACCTCGACCTGACCTGGGTGCCGGACAGCAGCGGCAAGCTCAACGATGCCTGGGGCGTGCGCTCCATCCCGCGCATGTTCATCATCAACCGCGATGGCGTCATCGCCTTTCGCCACGTCGGTTACAGCGAGGAATCGCTTCCCGGCATCGTCGACGAGATCCTCAGCCTGCTGCCCGAGGAGGTGAAGTCCCGACCCGTCGGCGGACAGCAGCCGCCAAGCGGCAAATCTAGTCCCTGAAGTGCTCGTGGCCGGTGGCGAGTGGGTGCCATTCGCCGCCCGCCACCCGAGCATGCACGCCACGGGCCTAGGTGATGCAGCGATGTGGGCAATACATCGACATCGGCTTCCGCACCGACGCCACATCGTCCAGCCGGAAGAGTCAGGCCAGACTCGGCCCGGCTTGGCTCAATGCCTGCTGCTGCACCTGCTGTCGTTGCGTCTGTTCTGCGGTCTGCCGGGCGAGCTGCGCATCGCGCCAGGACTGCGTGCTTTCCTCTACCGGGGTGCGTACTGCCGCCGCTGTCTCGACCCGCGCCAGACCTTGCAACCCGCCATCGCGCTCACCACCGAAGGCGAACGCATAACGACCGTCCTCACTGAGCGATACCTTGGCGATGCCGGGCAAGGCCGGACTTGCGGCAGTCAAGGCCGCGGCCAGACGTTCCGAATTGGCATCCGGCGTGCGCGTCATCGATCGATCGAGCGCCTCGACACCGGCATAGGCCTGACGATAGCGGCCATGTGCAGGATGGCTAGGGTCTCGCATGTCCGGCACCGGGTCCAACACCACTGCCCCGAACCGTTGTCCTGCAGCGCGCCGTGCCGGCTCGCCGGCTTCGAGGGGTTTCTGGAATGCCTCGATGACATCGCGGGGGCTGGTGCCCAGAGCGCCGAACATCTGCCGCAGCGTGTGGACGTCCGCGCGGTACTTGTCCAGCATCGGCTCGTACTGCACCACTAAGCGTTGCGCTGCCGGGTCAGCAAGCAATGAGACATCGCGCTTGTTGTCGCCGTCCCAGGGCAGGAAGTTATGCATGTCATGGGAGCCACCCATCATCGCAGCGACCGCGGCACCTTCGAAGCGCAAGTCAAATCCCCGATTGTTTTCATATCCCCAACGCTGCAACGTATCGATCTCGCGCTGATCGGTATATCTGTGCTCTTGTCCGTATTGCGGCGAAGCCGCACTGACGAGATCCGCGCCCATCACATGGTTCACGAAGGCGTTGCCGCCTGCGGCCAAGCGGTAGTATTCGCCCGTCGACGGGTTCCTGATATTCAGGCTGGCCGCGCCATAGGCGTTGAAGGTTTCGCCCTTCTGGCCGAAATAGTGCCCGCTGATCTGGGCCAGCGTGCCGCCCAGGGAGTGGCCCGTGTGGGTGATCGGGGGCGTGGGACGCCCGGTGTCGGCGGCATATTCCTTGGCCAGCTTTATCGCTTGAGCCGTGAGCGAAATCGCATCCTCGGCTTGCGGATTGATGCGTGAAAACAACATCAGCCCGTCGGCCTTGAACAAGTCGGCACCTCGCTGGCGCTCGAACTCGGTGCCACGATGGGCAACGACGATCTCTCCCGTGTCCACGCGTTGATATACGGCGCCCTGGTAGCCCGATGGTTTATCGGAGTACGCCAACACTTCGTACTCGACGCCTGCAATCACGATGGACTTGCCTTCCAATGCCTGCAGATCGACAGCGTTGCCGCGTTCGTCGCGACCATAACTGTGGTCAGCCAAGCGCGCGTACTCCTGGCTGCCGATAGTCATGGGGCACCTTCCTTGGCAATTGCAAACGTCACCGTAAACAGGTCGGCGTCATGAATCGAAGGGCCAAATCGAGAGCGATCACTCAGGCCAGCGTTGGCAAACCCGCTGCCATCCTTTCGTGAATAGGCCGCCTTGTTGAAATAGACTGTCTCGGTATTACCCGGCGCAAGCTTGCTCTGCGGGATATTGGGCGTGAACAGCGTTTCACCGTCCGCGCCCGTCGCCTTCATCTGCACCACGATGGATGTCAGCGCCCAGCGACACACGCCATTGCCGACGTAGTCCTCGTCCTCCATCAGGTCCGCGTAGACGACTCCGGTATACACCCCGTCCGCGGCGGGCTTGAGCACAAAATCGGTCGGGGCGGTGGGCGTGGGCGCACTGCGTCCGCCCGGGTTGTCCTTCGGTGGGCTGAGGCATTCGCGGTTGACCACGTCATAGTGCGCGATCGGTCGCATCCACCGGAAGGGACCGGGCGCATCCTTGATGGTCATGGTGATTCGCAAGGCTTGCCTGGACGCGGGATTGTGGCGAAACGAAGCTTTGCCGCCAGTGGCGGCAGCAGGCGCGGTATCGGTGGTCATATCCATCCCTGAAGGTGTGCAGGCGGCCAGCAGCAGCGTAAGCGGCAGACCGAAAACGGTCGATGACATGCGCGGCATTTAAGATTCATCCTGAATTCGGCGCGATGCTAGCCATACTCGCCCCTGGCGCTGGGGAGGTCAACCCGATGCAAAACCCGCACTAAATGCTGAAATGCTCGTGGCCCGTCGATACAGGCTGCCATTCGTCGTCACCTTGCAAGGCACGTACGCCAGGCGCGGCTTTGATGCAGCCAACCCGCGTCACCGCCGTGCCCGAGGCGATGCCCGCTTCGATCACGCGCTGCGTCTGCGCCGGCGAGGCAGTGAAGCAAAGCTCGTAGTCATCGCCACCGGTCGCCTGCCAGCGTCGTAGCGCCTCGGCATCGTCTGCGGCCAACGCGCGCAATCTCGGTGATGCAGGCAATACATCGAGATCGACTTCCGCGCCGACGCCGCTCGCCGCGACGACATGACCGATGTCGGCGAGCAGGCCGTCAGACACATCGATGCAGGCCGTGGCAATACCGGCCAATGCACATCCCAGCGCGACGCGCGGCGTTGGCCGGTTCAGTCGTTCGCGCAATTCCGCCGGCATCGGCTTGTCTGACTGCCAAAGGGACAGCGCCGCTGCCGCATCGCCCAAGGTGCCGCTCACCCAGATATCGTCGCCGACCTGCGCACCGTCGCGGCGAAGCGCGCGACCCGGCTCGATCAAACCCATCACGTTGACGCAAATCGAGAGCGGGCCGCGCGTGGTGTCGCCGCCGATCAAGGCAACATCGTGCATCGCGGCAAGCGCCATGAAGCCGTCGATGAAATCGTCCAGCCATGCGTCGTCGGCTTGCGGCATCGACAGGGACAGGCTGCACCAGGCCGGCGTCGCGCCCATCGCGGCAAGGTCCGACAGATTCACCGCCAACGCCTTCCAGCCGATGTCGCGAGCAGCCGTTTCCGGCGGGAAATGCACGCCGCTGTTGAGCGTGTCCGTGGCGACCGCGAGCTGCATGCCTGGCGGCGGCGCCAGCAGGGCCGCGTCATCGCCAATGCCGAGCACCACGTCATCGCGCGTCCCGGCGCGGGCGCGGATGCGCTGGATCAAGTCGAATTCGCCGGTCATCGGCGTGCACTGCACTCGGCCGGACTCAGCCGCGCGCGGCCTGCATTTCCACGCTACGCCACTCAGCGGCCAGCTTGTCGAGGACGCCGTTGACATAGGTGTGGCCGTGCTCGGCGCCAAAACGCTTGACGGTTTCGATCGCCTCGTTGATCACCACGCGATACGGCACGTCCAGGCGATGCTTGAACTCGTAGGCGGCGATGCGCATGGCAGCGCGCTCGACCGGATCGACCTCGTCCACCTTGCGATCAAGATGCGGCAGCAAGCCTTCGTCGAGCGCGGCCTGATGCGACATCACCCCGCGCACCAGGTCTTCGAAATACTCGAGGTCGGCGATTTCATGCGCTTGCTCGTGGGCGAATTGCGCGATCACCTGCTGCGCCGTGCCGCCGGACATCTGCCAGGCGTAGAGCGCCTGCATCGCGCGGCGACGCGCGCGGGTGCGATGGACCGGATCGATCCCGTGCGGGCGACGATGCGACTTCATGGGAAGCGCGCCAGCAGATCGGACATTTCGATGACGACCATCGCGGCCTCCTCGCCCTTGTTGCCGTGGCTGCCACCGGCGCGGGCCTCGGCATCTTCCACCCGATCCACCGCCAGCACGCCATTGGCGACCGGCAGGCCGAACTCCATCGCGACATCCATCAAGCCTTCCGAGCAGCCATCGGCGACGTGCTCGAAATGGCGCGTGTCGCCGCGCACCACGCAGCCGAGCGCGACGATGCCGGCGTAGCCGCCGGTCGCGGCCAGGCGCGCGGCCAGCAGCGGCAGTTCCCAGGCACCGGGCACACGGAACACGTCGACCGCGTCCTCGTCCACGCCGTGGTCCTGCATCGCCTTGCGCGCGCCGTCGATCAGCGCCTCGGTGATGCGCGCGTTCCAGCGACTGGAGATGATGGCAAAGCGGGCGCCTTCCGGGGCGCGCAGGTCGCCTTCAAAACTGGCCATGGGGTTCTCGGGACTACGGGGCTGCCCAGTTTAACGCGGCGGCAGCGTGACGTACTCCACGACCTCCAGCCCGAAACCGGCCAGGCCCACCTGCTTGCGCGGCGTGCCCAGCACCTTCAGCTTGCCGTAGCCAAGGTCGGCGAGGATCTGGCTGCCGGCGCCATTGCGGCGCCATTCGCAGGCAATCGGGGTCGGCGCGGCGACGTCCTCGCGGCGGATCCGCGACAGCAGCGCATCGGCGCTCGGCGCGGCTTCCGACAGGACCAGCAGCACGCCCTGCCCCGCTTCGGCAATGGCGGCGAGCACATCGCCGGTGAGCGGGCCGAAGTCGTCGCGGCGCCAATGCAGCGCATCCGACAACACGTTCTGCATCTGCACGCGCACTAGCGCCGGGGATGCTGCATCGGCCTGCCCGCGCTGAAGGGCAAAATGCACGCCGTGGCTCAGGCGATCGCGGTAGGTGTGCAGCACGAAGTCGCCGTGGTCGGTCGTGATCTCGCGCGAGTCCACGCGCTCGATGGTGTGCTCGGTTTCCAAGCGATAGCGGATCAATGCCTCGATCGAGCCGATCTTGAGACCGTGCTCGCGGGCAAAAGCTTCCAGCTCCGGGCGGCGCGCCATCGTGCCGTCGGGGTTGAGGACTTCCACCAGCACGCCGGCCGGCTCCAGGCCCGCGAGCAAGGCCAGGTCGCTCGCCGCCTCGGTGTGGCCGGCGCGAGTGAGCACGCCACCCGGCTGCGACATCAGCGGGAAGATGTGGCCGGGCTGCGAAAGGTCCTTGGGCGAGGCATCCGGACGCACCGCGGTGCGGATGGTGTGCGCACGGTCGTAGGCACTGATGCCGGTGGTGACGCCTTCGGCGGCCTCGATCGACACGGTGAAGTTGGTGTGGTGCTGCGAGGTGTTGTCGCGCACCATCGGGTTCAGCCCCAGCTGCGCGCTGCGCTCGCGGGTGATCGACAGGCACACCAGGCCGCGTGCATGGGTGACCATGAAGTTGATGTCGGAGGGCTTGACCAATTCAGCGGCCATGATCAGGTCGCCTTCGTTCTCGCGATCCTCGTCATCGACGATCACGACCATGCGGCCAGCACGGATTTCCTCAAGCAGTTCGGGGATGGTGGCAAAGCTCATGCGTCACGTTGCTCCAGCAGGCGCTCGACGTAGCGCGCGACTACGTCGATTTCAAGGTTCACCGCATCGCCCACACCGGTGTTGGCGAAAGCGGTGTGCGAAACGGTATGCGGCACCAGTGCGACCTCGAAGGTGGTGTCGTCCACCGCGTTGACGGTCAGGCTGACGCCATCGACGCAGATCGAGCCTTTCTTCGCCACGTACTTGGCCAGCTCGGCCGGCATCCGGAAGCGCCAACGCTGCGCGCGCGCATCCTCGTGCACGTCGAGCACGTGGCCCACGCCATCGACATGGCCGCTGACCATGTGGCCGCCCATGCGTTCGGTGGGTTGCAAGGCGCGTTCCAGGTTCAACGCCGCGCCCTCGGCAAGTGCGCCGAGCGTGGTCAGCGACAGGGTCTCGGTGGAGACATCGGCGCTGAACGAGGCATCGTCGAAACCCGTCACGGTCAGGCACACGCCGTTGACCGCGATGCTCTCGCCCAGCTCGATCGTGTCGAACGGCAGCGAGCCAGCATCGATGTGGATGCGGATGTCGCCCTCGCGTGGCTCCAGCGCGCGCAGGCGCCCGACGCCCTGGATGAGTCCGGTGAACATCAGGCGCCCTCCGGTTGCAGCAACAACCGCGTGTCAGGGCCAACCTGACGGGCATCGACCAATTTCAGCTTCAACGCCTCGGCAATCGCGGTGATGCCGAGGCCATCGAACATCGGCCGCGCATCGTTGCCCAGCAACACCGGCGCGACATAGATCAGCAGCTCGTCCACCAGCCCCGCGTGCAGGAACGCGCCGGCCAGCGTTGCACCGGTTTCGACTTGCACCTCGTTGATCTCGCGCCGGGCCAGTTCCGCCAGCACTTCGCCGAGATCCAGCATCCCGCGCGTCACCGGCACCGCATGCCTCAGCAACGCGATGTCGCGCGGCGGCTTGGCATCGGGCGCGTGGAAATAGAGCGTCGACACATCGCCCTGGCGCACGTTGCCGCGCGCGACGGTGGCCAGGCCGGGATCGAGCACCACGCGGATCGGCGCGATGAAATCGGTGTCGTCCTGCAGGCGCACGGTCAGGTGCGGATCATCGGCCAGCACCGTGCCCGCGCCGGTCAACAGCGCGCCGCAACGTGCGCGCCAACGGTGCACATCCTCGCGCGATTCGGCGCTGGTGATCCACTTGGATTCGCCATTGGCCAGCGCAGTGCGGCCATCCAGGCTGACGCCCAGCTTGACCCGCAGCCACGGGCGGCCGCGTTCGACGCGGGAGAAGAACGCGCGATTGAGCGTGCGTGCCTGCGTCTGCATCAGGCCGACACCGACTTCGACGCCAGCCGCGCGCAGTTTCTCGAAGCCCGCGCCCGACACTTGCGGGAATGGATCGGGCATCGCGGCGACGACCCTGGCCACGCCCGCGTCGATCAGAGCATTCGCGCACGGGCCGGTGCGGCCGGTATGCGCGCAGGGCTCCAGAGTGACGTAGGCCGTCGTGCCGCGCGCGGCGTCGCCTGCCGCCTGCAGCGCGAGGATCTCCGCATGCGGGCCGCCGGCGCGCTGGTGCCAGCCTTCGCCGACGATGTGGCCATCGCGTACCAACACGCAGCCGACCATCGGGTTGGGCTTGGTCGTCAGCCGGCCACGCTCCGCGAGCTGCAGCGCGCGCGCCATCATCTGGTGGTCGAAGGCGGTGAATTCAGTCTCGGACATAGCGGGCCGGTCGTTCGGAAAGGCGTTCGGCATCGGGGATCAGCGAACCGTCCTTGTCGATCTCGAGTGTCATCATCAGGAATCGTTCTTCTTCACCCAGCGCGGCCGGACTGACGACGATATCGGCGGCATCACCGGGCTTGAGTGTCACGTCGATGTCGCGCGACAACCGCGCCGCGATCAGTACGTGCAGTTGATCGACCACCGTCCCGGGCGCGGCATCGGCGTAGAACCAGCGATCGCTTTCACCCAGCGTCTCACCCTGCCATTTCAGCGACGTGCCGTCGCTGCGGCCGGCGAACGCCATGAAAGAAGACGGGCCGACCCCGTCGACATCGAGCATTCGCACGGCGATGCCATCCGGATGCGCGCGCACGGGATGATCGGCAGGCAGGTGCGGCAACCATTCG
>JACSSF010000096.1 GCA_014879375.1 Lysobacteraceae bacterium | reverse complement strand
GACGATGGTGTTCGTGAACCTGCTGTTCTTCCCGCAGCACTTCCTGGGCCTGGCCGGCATGCCGCGCCGCATCCCCGACTACAACGTCGTGTTCGCGGACTGGAACCTGGTCAGCTCGATCGGCGCGTTCGGCATGTTCGTCACCCCGTTCATGATGGCCTTCATCCTGTTGCGCTCGCTCAAGACCGGCGAGCACGCCAAGGCACGTGCCTGGGAAGGCGCGCGTGGCCTGGAGTGGACGGTGCCGTCGCCGGCCCCGCACCACACCTTCGAAGTGCCGCCGGTGATCAAGCCGGGCGACCTGGCCCACGACGACGTGACCCACTGAGCCGACGATGACCGAGCGCGATGCCAACGATGCCTATTCGCTTGAAGCGCGCCGCCGTGCCGCACGCAAGACGGCGGTGTTGTTGGCCTTGATCGCGGTCGGCATCTTCCTGGCCTTCATCCTCAAGGGCATGCTGGGCTGATGGACGACCAGCGCCCGACCCCGACGAACAGCGGCAGCCAGCATCGCGGCATCGCCAAGATGGTGCTGGTTGCGCTGGGCGCGTTCGCCTTCAGTTTCGCGCTGGTGCCGGTGTATCGCATCGCCTGCGAGAAGGTGTTCGGCATCCGTCTGGCGCAAGGGGCCTCCGACGCGCAGGCCTCGACCGACCTGCCGGGCAAGGAGCGCTGGGTGACGGTGCAGTTCGATGGCGGGGTGAACTCCGCGCTGCCGTGGGAATTCAAGCCGCACCAGCTCACCATGCAGGTGCAGCCGGGCAAGCAGTACGAAACCACCTATTACGCGAAGAACACCAGCAACCGCGTCATCGTGGGCAGCGCAGTGCCCTCGGTGGCGCCGGCGCGCGGTTCCAAGTACTTCAACAAGACCGAATGCTTCTGCTTCACCGCGCAGAAGCTTGAGGCGGGCGAATCGCGCGACATGCCGGTACGCTTCATCATTGACCCGGCATTGCCGGCCGACGTGAAGACGGTGACCCTGTCGTACGCCTTCTACCGCAATGACACCCTGACGGCCGAGGCGATCGCCGCCGCGCCCTGACCGAACGACGCAAGAGAGAACGACCATGGCACAAGCCCCTGCTAGCGAACACCGCAACCCGAACGCGTATTACGTTCCGGCCCAGAGCCGTTGGCCGATCTGGGCCTCGGTCGCGCTGTTCATCACCATGGTCGGCTTCGCCAGCTGGCTGAACGAGACCAGCTGGGGCAAGACGGTGTTCCTGCTCGGCGTCGCGTTCCTGGTCGTGATCATCTTCAAGTGGTTCGCCGATGTGATCACCGAGTCGGTGCGCGGGTACTACAACAAGCAGGTGGACAACTCGTTCCGCATGGGCATGGTGTGGTTCATCTTCTCCGAGGTGATGTTGTTCGCCGCCTTCTTCGGCGCGCTGTTCTACACCCGCCAGTTCGCGCTGCCGTGGCTGAACGGCCATGGCGACGGTTCGATGACCAACGCGCTGCTGTGGCCGGGTTACGCCGCGGGCTGGCCGAGCAACGGCCCGGCCGAGATCGGCGGCTACTTCGAGACCGTCGGCGCCTGGGGCCTGCCGCTGCTCAACACCTTGATCCTGCTGACCTCGGGCGTGACCATCACCGTCGCCCACCATGCGCTCAAGAGCGGCAAGCGCGGCACCCTGCTGCTGTTCCTCGGCCTGACCATGCTGCTTGGCTGCGTGTTCCTGTATTTCCAGGGCGATGAATACATCCATGCATGGAAGGGCCTCAACCTGACCCTTGGTTCGGGCATCTACGGCTCGACCTTCTACATGCTGACCGGCCTGCATGGCCTGCACGTGACCCTGGGCACGATCATGCTGATCGTCATCTGGCTGCGTTGCCTGAAGGGGCACTTCACCCCCAGCGACCATTTCGGTTTCGAAGCCGTGGCCTGGTACTGGCACTTCGTCGACGTGGTCTGGCTGGTCCTGTTCCTGTTCGTCTACGTGCTCTGATCGCGGCGCGATTCGCCCGGTCCCATATGGCAAGAGGCCGGCGAATGCCGGCCTCTTCCGTCTTCAGCCACCCTGTTTTTCAGCCCGGATTACGACCCACGCCATGCGGCACGACCCAGCCCATCTTGATCGCCAGCACCAGCAGCAGGATCAGGACCACCGAGATCACGATGCGTTTGGTGAGGGCGTTGACCGTACGTTTGGATTCGCCCTTGTCGGTCATCATGTAGTAGAGGCCGGCGCCGAGGTTCCAGATGATGGCGATCAGGAAGGCGACGATGAGCAGGGTTTTGAGCGCGGGACTAATCATGCCCGGCACTTTACTCCGCTTTGCCTGCCGATGAACGGGGCAGCGTGGTGAATCGCCAGTCGGCCACGCCGGTGATCGGCTGGATCGTTGCGATCCTCCTGATCGTGGCCGGATGCATGCTCGGCAGCTGGCAGTTGCAACGCATGCACCAGAAGGAAGCGATGCTGGCCTCGGTTGCCAGCGTGCTGCGTGAGCGCGTGCCGCGACCGCTCGCGCTGGCCAATGATCCTGCCCGTGCCCAGGCCTACGACTGGGCCGTAGGCGAAGGCCGCTTCCTGCCGCAGCCGGCCTGGCTGCTGGACAACCAGCAACGCGACGGCCGCCCGGGCGTACGCGTGTTCCGTCTGTTCCAGGCCGAAGGCGATCCGATCCCGTTGCTGGTCGAGATGGGCTGGCTGCCGGTGGGCGCGGCGCGCGAGTTACCGAAGGTGGGCGCCGCGCCTGCGGACGTCACGGCCATCCGCGGCCTGTTGCTGCCACCGCCTTCGGGCGGCCTGCTGGCCGGCGCGGAAAGCCAGACACCGGACGGACAGTATTTGGTGATCGCCCTCGACCCGGCGACAATAGCCGCCCGGAGTGGCGTGGCCCGCATCGCCCCGCGCGTGCTTCGCCTCGATCCGGACCTGCCGCTCGGCCACGCGCGCGACCTCGACGTGCTGCCGAACACCCTGCCGCCGCAGCGGCACCTCGGTTACGCCGTGCAGTGGTTCGCGCTGGCGGCCGCGGTCCTGGTCATCGCCCTCCTGCTCACTTTGCGACATCGCCGCCGACGCCCATGAACGACCCGACGCCCAGCCAACTCCATGCCCGCAAGCGCAACCGCAACGCGCTGCTCCTGATCGCGGTGATGATCTTCGGCAGTTTCCTCGTCGCCGGTGCGTTGCGTTTTTCCGGCTGGCGGCCGGAGGGCATGAAGAACAAGGGCGAACTGCTGCAGCCGCCGGGCGACCTGCGCAAGTCGCATCCGCAACTGGTGACGGGCGGCGAATACGAATGGAATCCGGTCGAACGCCACTGGCGCATCCTGGTCGCGCCGCCGCGGGAATGCGGCAGCCGCTGCGACCAGCTCGCCAGCGATCTCGACAAGGTCTGGCAGATCACCGGCCGCGAGGCCGATCGCGTGCAGATCTTCTGGCTGGGCGCGGTACCAGCCAGCGCGCCGTCCGGCAGCCACCAGCTCGCCCTGCAGGATGCCCCTGCGCTGCGCGCGGCATTGCCGAACGTGGACGCAGACGGCCCGGTCACCTACATCGTCGACCCCAATGGCTTCGCCATACTGCGCTATGCCCCGGGCCATGACCCGGGCGACCTGCGCAGCGACCTCTCCAAACTGTTGAAACTCAAATGAACACTCGCGTCCCCGGTTCGGGCTGGGCCCGCCACTTCCATCGCATCGCCTGGCTCGCGGTCGCGCTGGCGCTGTGCGTGATCGTGTTCGGCGCGTTCGTGCGGCTCTCGCACGCGGGCCTGTCCTGCCCGGACTGGCCGACCTGCTATGGCCGCGCGACGTGGCCGAAGGCGGTGGGCGATGTCGCCAACCATGCCGCCAGCACGATCCGCGAATTCGACGGCACCCGCGCCTGGCGCGAGCAGGTGCATCGCCACCTGGCCGCCACGCTCGGCGTGCTGGTGCTAATCCTCGCCCTGCTCGGCGCGCGCCGGCGGCCGCGTGGCATCGCGCAGGTGCTCGGTGCGTCGGTCCTGGTCGGAATCGCGATCCCGATGTACATGCATGGCGAGCACGTCACCGCCAGCCTGCTCGCACTCGCCGGCGAGGCGATCCTGCTGGCTGCGGCATGGCGATGGTCCAACACCGACCTGGCGCGCGTGTCGGTGCTGACGCTCGCGGTGATCATCTTCCAGGCGCTGCTCGGGATGTGGACGGTCACCTGGCTGCTCAAGCCGATCGTGGTGATGGGGCATCTGCTGGGCGGGATGACGACGCTCGGCCTGCTCACCTGGATGGCGTGGCGATCCACCGACTTGCCGCTGCGGGTGGTCGATGAACGCAACCTGCGCCTGTGGCTGCGCGTCGGCCTTGCCGTGCTGATGGTGCAGATCGCGCTCGGCGGCTGGGTCAGCGCCAACTACGCCGCGCTCGCCTGCGGCATGCAGTTCCCGAAGTGCCTTGGCCAATGGTGGCCGCCGCATGATTTCAGCGAGGCGATGGTGCTGTGGCGCGGCATCGGCGTCGATTACGAGGGCGGCGTGCTGGACGCATCCGCACGCACCGCGATCCAGCTGCTGCATCGCCTCTTTGCCTGCGTGGTGCTGGTGTACATGGCGACGCTGGTGGTGCGCTTGCTGCGCGAGCCCGGCATGCGCGGCTGGGCGGTATTGCTTGGCCTGCTGACCTTGCTGCAGGTGGGTCTTGGCATCGCCAACGTGCTGCTGGGCCTGCCGCTCAAGATCGCGGTGATGCACAACGCCGGCGCGGCCTTGCTGCTGCTGGTGCTGGTGACCCTGCTGGCTCGGCTGGCTCCCTTCGTGCAGGAAGACTGACCGATGCATGTGCGCGACTACTGGGCGCTGACCAAGCCACGCGTGGTGGCGCTGATCGTGTTCACCGCGCTGGTGGGCATGTTCCTCGCCGTGCCGGGCTTGCCGCCGCTCAAGGAAAGCGTGTTCGGCCTGCTCGGCATCTGGCTCGCGGCATCGAGCGCCGCGGCGATCAACCACCTCATCGACCAACGCATCGATGCGGTCATGGCGCGCACGGCCAACCGCCCGCTGCCGACCGGCGCGCTCAATGGCCGCCAGGTATTGCTGTTCGCGATTGCACTCGGCGTGTTGTCGATGTTGCTGCTGGTGGTCTTCGTCAACACGATCACCGCGCTGCTGACCTTCGCCTCATTGATTGGCTACGCCATCGTCTACACCGGCTGGCTCAAGCGCGCGACGCCGCAGAACATCGTCATCGGCGGGATCGCCGGCGCCGCGCCGCCGCTGCTGGGCTGGGCCGCGGTCACCGGCATGCAGGGCCCGTGGGACTGGGGCCACGCCTTGCTGCTGGTGCTGATCATCTTCGTGTGGACGCCGCCGCATTTCTGGGCGCTGGCGATCTTCCGTCGCGACGACTACGCCCGCGCACTCATCCCGATGCTGCCGGTGACGCATGGCGTGAGCTACACGCGCTGGCAGATCCTGCTCTACACGGTGCTGCTGTTCGTCGCGACGCTGCTGCCGTGGGTGACCGGTATGAGCGGCGTGTTCTACCTCGGCGGCGCGGTGGTGCTGGGCCTGGTCTTCATCTGGTACGCATGGAGACTGCTGGACCCGCCGGACGAGTTCTTCGCGATGCGCGTGTTCAATTATTCGGTGGTGTACCTGATGGCGCTGTTCGCCTTCCTGCTGATCGACCACTGGCTGATGCCGTGGCTGGGCGGCGAGCCAGCTCTCACCCTGGTGCCGGTCGCCTGAGGTCAGCCCATCAGGGCGCTCACGCCCAGGTTGATCGCCAGACCGCCGAAGATCAGGTACACGAACAGCAAGCCCGCCAGCAGCATCGGTTTCATCCCCGCCTGCTTGATCGCGCTGGCTTGCGTGCGCAGGCCGAGCGCGCCCATCGCGGTCGCGAGCAGGAACGTGTCGAACAGCAGGATGGCATCGACCGCGGCCTTCGGCAGCAGGTGCAGCGAGTTGAATGCACCCACGCACAGGAACAGCACCGCGAACCACGGGATCACCAGCTTCGACTTGCCGCCTTCGCCCGACTTCGAGCGCATCCACGCCGACAAGGCCAGCAGGAACGGCGCCAGCAGGATCACCCGCAGCATCTTCTCGATCACCGCGGTGTTCGCGGCTTCCTGGCTGACCGCGCGCCCGGCAACGACGACCTGCGCCACCTCGTGGATGGTCGAGCCCGCGTAGATGCCGTAGGCGTGCACGTCCAGCCCGAAGGGCAGGCGCAGGAACGGATACAGGAACATGCCGATGGTGCCGAACACCACCACCGTCGCCACCGCGACCGAGACCTTGTGCGCCTGCGCCTTGAGCACGGGCTCGGCCGCCATCACTGCGGCCGCGCCACAGATGGACGCGCCCGAGCCGATCAGCATCGAGAGGTCGCGATCCATGCCGAGCAAGCGCCCCAGCCACACCGCCAACACGAACACGCTGGCGACGATCAACACCGCGATGACGATGCCGGACACGCCGACGCCGAGGATGTCCTGGAAGGTCAGGCGGAAGCCGAACAGCACGATGCCCGCGCGCAGCAGCATCGTGCGCGCGTAATCCACGCCCGCGCCCAAGTTGCCGGCAATGCGCGGGAACAGCGTGTTGCCGAGGAGGATGCCGATGATGATCGCCAGCGGCAGCGCGCTCATCCCGAGCGATTCGACCGCCGGGATGCGGGCAAGCAACATGCTGGCAAGGCCAATGGCCGCGGCGAACAACAGGCCGGGTGCGCGCAGCCCCCACACAGAGGCGGGACGAGGGGAAGACGAGGCAGTCATCGGGTCACGGGTGGGCGAAAGCGCGAATTATCGCCCACCCGACCGGTCGGCATCACGGGCCCAGCAGATAGGTCTTCCAGAACTGCATGCTGGCCGCGTTGAAATAGTCGCTGTTGGCCTTCTTGCGGAAGCCGTGGCCCTCGTCATCGAACAGCAGGTACCAGACCGGCCCCCCATTGTCGCGCGCGGCCTTGGCGATCTGCTCGGCCTCGGTCCACGGCACGCGCGGGTCGTTCTTGCCCTGCGCGACGAACAGTGCCGACTTGATCTTGTGTGTGTTCCCGAGCGGCGAGATCCGGTCGAACGTCGCGCGCATCGCCGGGTCGCGCTCATCGCCGTACTCCGCGCGGCGCAGGTCGCGACGATAGCTCTCGGTATTGGTGAGGAAGGTGACGAAGTCGGAAATGCCGACCACGTCGATGCCTGCGCGGATGCGCTCGGGGTAATGCTGCAGGGACGCCAGCACCATGTAGCCGCCGTAGCTGCCGCCCATCACGCCCACGCGCGAGGCATCGAGCTCGGGTTGCTGGGCGATCCAGTCCAATAGCGCGCCGATGTCGCGTACCGAATCCTCGCGCTTGTCCGCGTTGTCGAGTGAGAGGTAGGTCTTGCCATAACCGCTCGACCCGCGCACGTTCGGCACCAGCATCGCCACACCCATCTCGTTGGCGAGGAACTGCGCGGTCGGGTTGAACGTCGGGTAGGACTGCGCCTCGGGCCCGCCGTGGATGTTGATGATGACCGGCAGCTTGCCGCTCGCCTTCGCGGGTTTGTAGTAGAAGGCGGGAATCGTGCGGGGTTTCCCGTCCACCTGGTCGAAGGTGGGATAACGGATGAGCGAGGGTGCGACGAACTTGCCGGCATCCAGTCCGCCGACTTCGCTGCGCGTCCAGCGCGTCAGCCGGGTGCCGACGAGGTCGATGACATAGGCGTCGCTGGGTGAAGTCGCGCTGTTGAGGGTGATCGCCAGTTGCTTGCCGTCCGGCGAGAACGATGCCCCGGCGATCACGCCGATCGGCAGCTCGGGCAGGGCGATTTCCTGCATCGACGGCAAGGCGAGCACGTGCAGGCGGGTGATGCCGTCTTCGTTGCTGGTGTAGGCCAGGCGACTACCGTCCTGGCTGATGTCGAAGCCCTGCACGTCCCAGTCGAGCGCGGGACCGATGCGACGAACCTGGTTGCTGGCGATGTCGTGGTAGCGCAGCGACTTGAATTCCTGCGGCTGTCCATCGAGCGGTTCGTCGGAGATGAAATAGACGCCCTTGCCATCCGGCGCGAACGCGAAGCGGCCGAACGACGCAGTGTCGCCATCGACCGGGAACATCGTCAGTTTGCCGGTCGCGACATCGACCGCGCCGGGGTGCGATTCCGCGGCGGATACGTACTTCATCACCAACAGTTCCTTGCCGTCGGGCGAGAAGTCCATCGGCGTCCAGCTGCCACCGGCCTGCAGCAACAGGCGCGATTCGCCCGTACGCGTATCGCGCAGCCAGATGTCGCGATCCTTGCCGTTGCGCGCTGTGCTGCTGTAGGCCATGAGGCCGCCGTCTCGGGTGAGCGTGGTGCCGCCGTTCTGGCTGCGCTTGCCGTCGGTCAGGAGCGTGGTGCTGCGCGTCGCGTCATCAAACCAGTACAGCTGGCTGAACTCGTCGCCGCCCTTGTCCTTGGCGAAGACGAATCCCTGGCGCCATGCCTTGGCGGGCGCGGGGGTGATGCCCGCGACCGGCTCGGGATAGAAGGTCAGTTGCTCGCGCATGCCCAGCGGCTGGCAGACGCGATGAGCCTGCGCGGTTTCGGCGAAACGCGTGCTGATGAGCAGGCAGCCATCGTGGGTCCAGCCCTCGACGCCTGCGCCGCGCGTGTTCTGGTAACGGTTGAGTTGCTCGATGAGTGCCGCATCGATCGCCGGCACGTTCTCGGTGGTGCGGTTGCCGACGGTTTCGCGTTTCACCCCGACGGTGGATTGGGCGAAGGTGGGCAGGATGACTAGCGCCAGCGCGCTGGCCAGCAGGGAAGGGGCGAGTCGCATGGCAGGCTCCGTCAAGTCGGGTGTCCGCCGAGGGTACCCTGACGCGAATGTTGACGGCTGGGCCGGAAGTCACGGGACAAGCCCGGTGGATGTCAGGTGCGCACGCGGGCCTGCAATTCGCGCAATTCGTCCTTCTCGGCGGGCGTCATGCCGGTGGTGCCGACTTCGCGCATTCGCATCATCAGCTCGTCGACACGTTGTTGCAGCGTCTGCCTAGCGAGCTGGGCCAGCACGTCGTCGAACTCGGCCTGCCAGCTCGCCGCATCGCCCGGTAGGCTGATGCCTGCAAGCTTTTGCAGGGAAGCGGCTTCGTCGCGTTCGACGAAGAGTTCAAGCAAACCGCCGGTGGAGATGTCCGGGCGTGTCTGCACCGCGTCCAGCAGTTCGGTGAGCAGCTCCACGCCTGGCTGCCTGAGGCCGGCGAAGACATAGGGAATCGCGGCTTCCAGCCCGAGCGAGGGTTGCTGCAGCAGCAGGGTGATCGCGCTGCGCACCAGGCTGCGCTTGGGCGCAGTGTTCGCGCCCGCCTGTGCATGCGCACGTTGCACCGGCACGTGCGTCTGCGCCGATGCCTGGCGTGCGCCGACGCCGGTGAGTTCGGTCAGGCGCTGGCGCATCAGGTCGCCGAAGGCGCCATCGGGGATCTGCGCGAGGAAAGGCTTGGCGCGTTCGGCGAGACGGCCCTTGCCCTCCAGGGTGTGCAACTGCACGTCCTGCGAGAGTTCATCGAAGAAGAATTGCGACAGCGGCGTGGCGGCGGCGAGACGCGCGTTGAAACCTTCCGCGCCTTCGTTCCGCACCAGCGAATCAGGGTCTTCGCCCTCGGGCAAGAACAGGAAGAATGCCTGGCGTCCGTCCTTCATGCGCGGCAGCACCGATTCCATCGCGCGGGTCGCGGCGCGTCGGCCGGCGGCATCGCCATCGAAACAGAAGTACACATCCGGTGCGTTGCGGAACAGCAGCTCCGCGTGGTCAGGCGTGGTCGCGGTGCCGAGCGTGGCGACGGCATCCGGGATGCCGTGCTGGAACAGCGCGACGACATCCATATAGCCTTCGACCACGATCAGGCGCGTGATCTTCTGGTTCGCCTGCCGCACCTGCCACAGGCCGTACAACTCGCGGCCTTTATGGAACAGCGGCGTTTCCGGCGAGTTGAGGTATTTCGGCGAATCATCCTTCGACAGCACGCGACCACCGAAGGCGATCACGCGACCGCGGCGGTCGTGGATCGGGAACATCACCCGATGGCGGAACTTGTCGTAGACGTGGCCGCGCTCGTTGCGCGAGAACATGCCCGCCTTCTCCAGCAACTGCAGGCGTCGTGCATCGGTGCCGAGCGCGTCTTTCAGCGCACTGAAGCCTTCCGGGGCGTAGCCGATGCCGAAGTGTTCGCGGGTGGATGCATCGACCTCGCGTCCCTCCAGATACGCCTGCGCCGCAGGGGTTTGCTGCAGTTGCTTCTGGAAGAAACGCTGAGCGGCTTCAAGTGCGTTGAACAGCGATTGCGCTTCGGGATCGGCGTTGCGCTGCGCGGTTTCGCGCGGCACTTCCATGCCGGTGCGCTTGGCAAGCTCTTCCACCGCATCGAGGAATTCCATGCGGTCGTAATTCATCAGGAAGCTGATCGCGGTGCCGTGCGCGCCGCAGCCGAAGCAGTGATAGAACTGCTTGGTCGGCGAGACGGTGAACGAGGGTGAGCGCTCGTCGTGGAACGGGCAGCGCGCCGAATATTCCCGCCCCTGCTTTTTCAGCGGTACGCGCGCACCGACGATCTCGACGATGTCGCTGCGTGCCAGCAAGTCATCGATGAAGGCGTCGGGGATGCGGGCCATGCCGGTGCTGTTCGTGCCGCGCTCAGCCGGCCAGTTTTTGCTTGATCAGCTTGGACACCAGGCCCATGTCGGCCTGGCCGGCGAGTTGGGGCTTGAGCACGCCCATCAGCTTGCCCATGTCGGCAGGGCTGGCGGCGCCGGTCTGCGCGATGGCGGCGTCGATCGCGGCCAGGATCTCGGCCTCGCCCAGCTTCTCGGGCAGGTAGGTGTCGATGATCGCCATTTCGTCGCGCTCGATCTGGGCGAGATCCTCGCGGCTGGCGGCCTCGAACTGGCTGATCGAATCCTTGCGCTGCTTGACCATCTTCTCCAGCACGGCGAGCACGGCGGCATCGTCCAGCTCGATGCGCTCGTCGACTTCGCGCTGCTTGATGGCGGCGTTGATCAGGCGGATCACGGCCAGGCGCGGCTTGTCGCCGGCCTTCATCGCGGTCTTCATGTCATCGGTGAGCTGGGTCTTGAGC
>JACSSF010000036.1 GCA_014879375.1 Lysobacteraceae bacterium | reverse complement strand
TGAAGCCGGTGATGTTCTGCAGGAACACCAGCGGGATGCCGCGCTGGTTGCACAGCTCGATGAAATGCGTGCCCTTGAGCGCGCTCTCGGAAAACAGGATGCCGTTGTTGGCGACGATGCCGACCGGCATGCCGTGGATATGGGCGAAGCCGCAGACCAGCGTCTTGCCGTAGCGCGCCTTGAACTCCCGGAACTCGCTGCCATCGACGATGCGCGCGATCACCTCGCGGATGTCGAACGGCTTGCGCGTGTCCTGCGGGACGATGCCGTAGAGCTCGTCGGCGGGATAGAGCGGCTCGGTGCTGTCCTGCAACACCACCGGCATCTCGCGCTTGCGGTTCAGGCTGCCGACGATGTCGCGCGCGATGCTGAGCGCGTGATGGTCGTCCTCCGCGAAATGATCGGCCACGCCCGACACGCTGGTATGCACGTCCGCGCCGCCCAGTTCCTCGGCATCGACCACTTCGCCGGTCGCCGCCTTCACCAGCGGCGGGCCGCCGAGGAAGATGGTGCCTTCGCCCTTGACGATGATCGACTCGTCGCACATCGCCGGCACGTACGCGCCGCCCGCGGTGCAGCTGCCCATCACCACCGCGACCTGCGGGATGTTTTCCGCGCTCATTCGCGCCTGGTTGTAGAAGATGCGGCCGAAGTGCTCCTTGTCCGGGAAGACCTCGTCCTGCAGCGGCAGGAAGGCACCGCCGGAATCGACCAGGTAGATGCAGGGCAGGCGGTTCTCGCGCGCCACTTCCTGCGCGCGCAGGTGCTTCTTCACCGTCATCGGGAAATAGGTGCCGCCCTTGACCGTGGCATCGTTGGCGACGATGACGACCTCCTGGCCCATCACCCGGCCGATGCCGGTGACCACGCCCGCGGCCGGCGCGGCATCGTCGTACATGCCTTCGGCGGCGAGGGCATTCAATTCGAGGAAGGGCGAGCCAGGGTCGAGCAGGGCATCGATGCGGTCACGCGCCGGCAGCTTGCCGCGCGCGACGTGCTTGGCACGCGCGGCATCGCCACCGCCTTCGGCCGCACGACGCAGGCGGGCATGCAGCTCGGCGGTCAGGGCACGGTGATGGTCGGCATTGGCCGTGAAATCGGCGGCGCGGGGATCAAGCTGCGAGACAAGCGCGGGCATGGGCGATGTGCTGGGGGCGAAACCGCAAGGATACCGGGTGCGGCGCCTGGCCGGCCAAGGCGCCGGCAGTAGTGCAGCAGGTGTGTCCAGCAAAAGAGAAGGCCCGCCAAGGCGGGCCTTCGGATGACGCCGGTCGCGACGAATTACTTCTTCGCGGCGTCTTCGACCTTGGCGGCGCCTTCCTTGACGGCGCCGGCAGCCTTCGCTGCCGCGTCCTTGGTCGCATCGACGGTGGCGTCGGTGGCGCTCTTGGCCGCTTCAGCCGTGGTATCGGCAGCGTCCTTGGCGGCATCGACGGTGGCATCGGCAGCGGCAGCGGTGGCATCGCCTGCGGCATCGGCGCCTGCGACCACGGCATCGCCCGCGGCGTCGGCCGCGTTGGCGAGGTCGGCGCCGGCGGCGCTCACGGACTGGCCAGCGGCGGCAGCGGCAGCATCGGCGTCAGCGGCGGCCGTATCGGCGGTTTCGTTCTTGCAGGCCGACAGGGCGAGGACGCCGGCGGCAAGGAGCACGAAAAGCTTGGTGTTCATGGTTCCCTCCAGGGAATGTGTCTGAGTGAAGCAAATGGCGGATCTCGTGGTGCCTGCGCCAGGCGCATCGTTCGGCACCACCTCCCCGTGATCGGGGGCATGAAAAAGCCGTCGAGGTCATCGACGGCTTTTTCAGTACAACTACAGCAACCGTCAAGGGCGATTCACGCCCAAGGGGATTACTGCTGCTTTTCAGCGGACTTGGCAGCCTTCTCAGCCGAGTCGGCAGCCTGGTCGGCAGCCTTGGCAGCTTCCTGGGCAGCGTCGGCAGCAGCGCCAGCGCCCGAAGTGCCGGTGGCGTCGGCGGTGTTGACGGCAGCGGCAGCGGCGCTGTCGGCAGCCATCGCTGCGGTGTCGGCAGCAGCCTGGGCGGCGTCGGTAGCGGTGGCGTCGCCGGTGACGGCAGCGGCGTCAGCAGCAGCCTGAGCCTCAACGGCCGAGCTGGCGGCGTCGGCGGTAGCCTTGTCGGCCTGTTCCTGGTTGGAGCAAGCGGCCAGAGCCAGACCCATGGCCAGAGCCAGCAGTGCCTTGTTCATCGTCATGATGGTGTCCTCGAATTAGTGGATTTCAACGCGCACGGATGCGCGCGTTGCCGACATCATGACAAACCCGTGAACGCTGTCAAGATGTTTGGCCGGTTTTTTTTTCGATTGCGTTTAGGCAGGCCTGGCCGGGCTTGACCCTGCCTTCACACCATCTCGACGGCCATCGCGGTGGCTTCGCCGCCGCCGATGCACAGGCTGGCCACGCCGCGCTTGCCGCCACGGGCCTGCAGCGCATGGAGCAGGGTGACTAGGAGGCGTGCGCCCGAGCAGCCGATCGGGTGGCCCAGCGCCACGGCGCCGCCATTCACGTTCAGCTTGTCATGCGGGATGCCCAGATCGGTCATCGGCGCCATCGCCACGCAGGAGAAAGCCTCGTTGATCTCGAACAGGTCCACGTCCTCGACCTTCCAGTCGGCCTTTTCCAGCACCTCGCGCAGGGCATGCACCGGCGAGGTGGTGAACCATTCGGGGGCCTGCGAATAGGTGGAATGGGCGACGATGCGGGCGATCGGCTTGGCGCCGGCGCGCTCGGCAGCCTCGGCCGACATCACCACCAGCGCCGCGGCGCCGTCGGAAATCTTGGACGAGGAGGCGGCGGTCAGCACGCCATCCTTGCCGAAGGCCGCGCGCAGGCCGGGCATCTTGCTGACATCGATCTTGCCGGGCTCCTCGTCGGTATCCACCACGACATCGCCCTTGCGGCCCTTGACGGTCACCGGGGCGATCTCGGCCTTGAACGCGCCGTCGGCGATCGCCTTCTGCGCGCGGCGAACCGACTCGGCGGAATAGGCATCCACGGCTTCGCGGTCGTAGCCGTACTTGGCGCAGGTACGGTCGCCGAACACGCCCATCGCGAGGCCGTCATCCGGGTTGGTCAGACCGTCATACGCCATGTGGTCGAGGAAAGGCGCGGTGCCGTAGCGGATGCCGGTGCGCGAGCCGTTGAGCAGATGCGGGGCGTTGGTCATCGACTCCATGCCGCCGGCCACGACCGTCGAAGCAGAGCCGGCCTTGATCAGGTCATGGGCCAGCATCACCGCCTTCATTCCCGAACCGCAGACCTTGTTGATGGTGGTGGCGCCCGCTGCATCAGGGATGCCGGCGGCGCGGCCGGCCTGGCGCGCTGGCGCCTGGCCGAGGCCCGCGGGCAGCACGCAGCCCATGATCACTTCATCGACATTGGCAACGTCCAGGCCAGCGTCTTCAAGCGCGGCGGCCATCGCGGTGGCGCCGAGGGTCGGGGTCGGTACCCCGGTGAACTGGCCGAGCATGGAACCGATGGCGGTGCGCTTGGCACCGACGATGACGACGTCAGACATGGGGGACTCCGATACACGAAAGGTCGATTATCGCCTGTCTCGGGCCCGGGTCAAAACGTGCGTCAGGTGGCAAAAACGGGGCATCGTCACGGCCTGCAAGCATGAACAGGGCCTGTCTATTGTTTTCATGCCAGCGACCGTCTACAACGGGAGGCCGGTCCTTGAATGGAGCTTGGGGCCGCATTCCGCAAATTACATGGAGCTTGAGATGCGCTGTCTGTCTCGTCGCAATGTCTTGTCGCTGGCGGTGGCCGGCGTGTTGTCCGTTGGTTTGACTGCATGTGGGGGTGGTGGTGGCACCAAATCGACCCCGCCAGCACCCACGACCCCGGGTGGGTCCGGCCTCGGGTTCACCCCGACGGTGACCACCGATACCACCCTGACGCAATTGACGCCACCAACGGCGGCGTCCACGCCCGCGCCGCGTGATTTCACCGGCCAACAGCTGGCCGAACATTTGTTGTTGGTCAATGCAGGCGGCGCGCTGGCTGCGGGACAGACCGGCGCCGGTGTGACCATCGGCGTGCTGGACTCGGGCGTGGATCGTAATCATCCGGGACTGTCGCCGCGCGTGATCCGCAACATCATGCCGCCGGCGAGCTGGACGGGCTTCGATCGTACGGTCGATGACAAGGTGGGGCATGGCACGGTGGTGGCGTTGCTGGCAGCTGGTGGTCCCGTCAGCGCGCAGTACTCGGGCGGACAAACCGGGCAATGGCCCGGTGGCGTGGCCCAGTCCGCCAACATCGTGTCATGGCGCATGATCCGGGATGAGCGTCCGGATGATGACGGCACCAACCAGGGCGGCAACGAGATCCTGGCTGGCCAGGGCTATGGCGACTACTTCAAGGCGCTCAACGCCGATCTTGCCAATGCAGGTTCACGCATCATCAACAACTCATGGGGTGGCCTGTACTGGAACGATCCGGCGCTGACCGTTGAGCTGGCGACTGCCTACAAGGACTTCGTCATCAATCGTGGCGGCCTGGTGGTGTTCGCCAGCGGCAATGATGGTGATTCGACCAATCCGGATCTCGCCAACAATCCTTCCGACAATGCTGCGTTGCCGAGCATGCACAACGGCGATCCGGCGCTGGAGAAAGGCTGGCTGACGGTAGGTGCGCTGGATCCGGACAACCCGACGCAGCTGACCTATTACTCCCAGAAGTGCGGCCATGCGATGAACTACTGCCTGGTCGCGCCAGGTGACGTGGTGTTTCCACTCAAGGATGCGAATGGCGTCATGCGTTTCTACCAAGGTGGCGGCACTTCCTATGCCGCGCCCTTGGTGTCCGGCGCGGCGGCAGTCGTGTGGGCGGCCTTCCCGTACATGACCAACGACCAGGTCCGCCAGGTCTTGCTGGGCACGGCTAAGGATCTGGGCGCGCCCGGGGTGGACAACGTGTTCGGCTGGGGTTTGCTGGATGTCACCAAGGCATCGTACGGGCCGGGTAACTTCGCCTGGGGCAACTTCAGCGCCAACGTGACCGGCAACTCTATCTGGCGCAACAACATCACCGGCACGGGTGGCCTAACCAAGCAGGGCGCCGGAACGCTGACCCTGACATCGGCCCAAAGCTATACCGGTGACACGCGGGTCGAGGCTGGTGCGCTGGATGTGAAGAGCGGCCTTGGCGGCTCCAAGCTGTACGTCGGCGCGAATGGCCTTGTGTACGGCAGCGGCAATTTCGCCCGTGGGGTGGACAACAGCGGCCGCTTCTTCAATGGCCGCGATGCCGGCGCCAGCATCACCGGCAATTACCTGCACACGGCCAGCGCGAACCTTGGCATCTGGCTGGGCACGCCGCTGTCGGTCTCGGGCACGGCCACGTTGCAAGGAGGGCAGGTCAGCATCCTCGGCAACCGCACCGGGTACACGACGGGCGCGAAGGAAACCCTGTTGACCGCCAGTGGCGGCGTGACCGGCACCTTCAGCACCGTGCGCGCCGCGCCCAACGTGTTCCTGGACGCCACGCTCGGTTACGACGCCAACAACGTCTTCCTCAACATCAACCGCATCCAGATCAACGTGGCGGCAGCCGGCTTCGGCTTCACCGGTGCGTCGCTCGACGCCGCGCAGCGGGTGGAACTCGCGTTCGATGCCATCGATGGCGGCATCGTGCCACCGAATTCGATCCTCGTCGGCGGCGCCGCCGATCTGCAGAACACCACTCTCAACGCGGCCATCGCCGAGCGTTCGCTGCGTAGCCTGGCTGGCCAGATGCACGCGGCCAACCTGGCGCTGACCTTGGAGTCGATGGATGCCGGCCGCCGCGCGATGACCGATCGCTTCGATGCACTGGTCGATCGCCCGGCGCTCGCCGGCAGCTGGAGCCAGAACCTGCGCGACAACGGCGGCCTGGCGCAGGCCGGTTTCAGCGGCATGGACTACCAGCTCGATGGCTGGATGGTGGGCCAGGACGTGCGCGTGGGTCGTCATGGCGTGTTCGGTCTGGCCGCCAGCCATTCCGAAGCCAGCGGCTGGATGTCGGAGCTGGGTGATCGCACCCGCAACCGGCAGACACAGGCGCAGGCTTACGCCGGCTGGTTGGGCGAGCAGGCGTACCTGCGCGGCGGTATCGGTGCGGGCCAGTTCGACCGCGAGGTCGAGCGCAACGTGCAGCTGGGTCTGCATCAGGAAGGTGTCAACACGCTCAGCGGCGGCGACTATGCCTTCGCCAACGTGGAGGCGGGTTATCGCTTCTCGCTGGGGGCGTTCGGCCTGTCGCCGTATGCGGGCAGCCAGTACGCGCACCTGCGCAACGACGGTTTCAACGAAGCCGGCGCTTCCGGTTTCGGCCTGCGCGCCGACAGCTGGAGCTTCGATCGCTGGCAGGCCTACGGCGGCTTGCGTCTGAACCGCGACTGGCAGATGTCGAGCGGCCTGCGGCTGGGCTGGGATGCCCGCGCCGAATGGCAGCGCACGCTATCCGACGACAATCCCTTGCTCGCCAGCTTCACCGGGATCGAGCAGTGGTCGCCGGTCAGCGGCTTGCCGATGGCGCGCCAGAGCAATCTGTTCGGCCTTGGCTTCAACGCGCGCTGGGCCAACGGCAGCCTGTTGCGTCTGGACCTCAGCCATCGCCAGAGCGAGCTGGGCGACAACGGCATGGCGAACGTCAGCTACCGCTATCGCTTCTGATCGCGGCCTAAGTTGAAACGAAAACGCGGCCTTCGGGCCGCGTTTTTTGTTGGGCGATGTTGTATCGGAAGCAACATCATCCACACATCCGGCAGGCTGAATCAGCCGTGGCCGTTGAACAGTTCGCGGCCGATCAGCATGCGGCGGATTTCATTGGTGCCGGCGCCGATGGCATAGAGCTTGGCATCGCGCATCAGGCGGCCGGCGGGGAACTCGTTGATGTAGCCGTTGCCGCCGAGCGCCTGGATCGCTTCCATTGTGACATCGACGGCGGCCTCGCTGGCATGCATCAGGCACGAGGCGGCATCGACGCGGCTCTTGTGGCCAGCGTCGTAATCGCGCGCGACCTGGTAGGCGAAGGCGCGGCTCGACGCAAGCGCGGTGTACATGTCGGCGATCTTCGCCTGCATCAGCTGAAAGGTGCCGATCGCCGCATCGAACTGCTTGCGTTCGCGCACGTAGGGCAGGGTGAGGTCGAGCGCGGCCTGCATCAGGCCGATCGGGCCACCCGACAGCACCAGACGCTCGGTGTTGAGGCCGGCCATCAACACCCTGACGCCCTGGTTCACGTCGCCCAACACGTTCTCGGCAGGGATTTCGCAATCCTCGAACACCAGCTCGCAGGTGTTGGAGCCGCGCATGCCCAGTTTGTCGAGTTTTTGCGCGGTGGAAAAACCCTTCATGCCTTTCTCGATGATGAATGCGGTCATCGCGCGCGAGCCTTCGCTCTTGGGCGCGGTGCGCATGTAGACCACCAGCACGTCGGCCTCGGGCCCGTTGGTGATCCACATCTTGTTGCCGTTGGCGATCCAGACATCGCCCTTCAATTCCGCGCGGCAGGACATCGAGCCGACCACGTCGGAGCCGGCACCCGGCTCGCTCATCGCCAGCGCGCCGACGTGCTCCCCGCTGCACAGCTTGGGCAAGTACTTCTGCCGCTGCGCTTCGTTGCCATTGGCGTACAGATTGTTGACGCACAGGTTGGAATGCGCGCCGTAGGACAGGCCGACGGAGCCCGACGCGCGTGAGATTTCCTCCATCGCGACCAGATGCGCCAGGTAGCCCATCTCGCTGCCGCCGTATTCACCGGGGACGGTCAGGCCGAGCAGGCCCATCTCGCCGAGCTTCGGCCACAGGTCCTGCGGAAACCAGTTTTCCTCGTCGATGCTGGCCGCGCGCGGCGCGATCTCGGCATCGGCGAAGCGGCGGACCGCGTCGCGCAGGGCATCGATTTCCTCGTTGATCTTCGGCATGTACATCGGCGGTCTCGTGCTGTCTGTCGTGCTGAAACAAAAAGGGCGAGGTGGTGGCCTCGCCCTTGTCGGCAACGCTTGCGTCAGTTCCCGCGGATGCGGCCCTGGAAGCGCGGGGTGCCGCGGCCCATCGACAGCTTCAGCTTGCCGATCTTCTCGATGCGCTCCTCGGCCATGCGGTCGGCGGCCTGGTAGGTCGGGATGCCGTCGCGGTCGGAGATTTCGTAGATGCGGCCCAGGTTGTGGTAGATCGTGCGCATCATGCGCATCGCGCGCTCGCGGTTGTAGCCGTCCAGTTCCAGCGCCACGTTCATCACGCCACCGGCGTTGACCGCGTAATCGGGCGCGTAGAGGATGCCGCGCCGCTGCACTTCATCGCCGATCGCGTTGTTGGCCAACTGGTTGTTAGCCGCGCCGCAGATGACCTGCGCCTTCAGGCGGTCCAGGGTCTGCTCGTTGATGGTGCCGCCCAGCGCGCACGGCGAATAGACATCGGCCGGCACGTCGTAGATCTCGTCAAGGCCGACGGCCTCGGCGCCGAACTCGTCGACCGCGCGCTCGACCAGCTTGGGGTTGATGTCGGTGACGAAGATCTTCGCGCCGCGCTCCTTGAGCAGCTTCACGAATTCCATGCCGACGTGGCCGAGGCCCTGCACGGCGTAGGAATACTTGCCAACTTCCTCGTCGCCGTACTTCTTGTTGAGGGTCGCCATCAGGCCCTGCAGGGTGCCGTAGGCGGTGAACGGCGAGGGGTCGCCCGAGCCACCGTGGACCTGGTGCACGCCGGTCACGTATTCGGTCTCGCGGTAGACGTATTCCATGTCGTTGACGTCGATGCCGACGTCCTCGGCGGTGATGTAGCGGCCGCCCAGCGACTCGACGAACTGGCCGAACGCACGGAACAGGGCCTCGGACTTGTCCTTCGATGCATCACCGATGATCACGGCCTTGCCGCCGCCCAGGTTCAGGCCGGCCACCGCGTTCTTGTAGGTCATCCCGCGCGAGAGGCGAAGCACGTCGTCGAGCGCCTCCTGCTCGGTCGCGTAGTTCCACATGCGGGTGCCGCCCAGCGCCGGCCCCAGCACGGTGCTGTGGATGGCGATGATGGCCTTCAGACCGGCGTCCTTGTTGTGGCAATACACGATCTGTTCGTGACCGGTGTGGTCGAGGGTTTCAAAAACCATGGTGGCTCCGTGCCCGCGCGGGCGTCGTGGTGATGGCGATGCGGCGTCCGGGCCGTGCCGGGGCATCGCAAGGGGAAAAACAAGCGGACATTCTAGCCCATTCGCCCGGCGCGACCGGTCATCGGGCGTCCGCGCAGGCCCGTGGCGGAAGCCATCCGCAACCGTATGTTTTGGGTTGGTTCAGAGCTGGGATTGGATCGGCAGCCAGCTCAATACCTTCACCGCCGCGCGTTGCCAGGCCTTGCTGTCCGGCTCCTTGTGCAGCTCGGTCGGCGGGGTGGTGCGCTGGTCCAGCCAGACCAGCTTGCCGCGCTCGTCCAGCTTCACCTGGTAGCTGAGGGCAGGCGATGCGAGGTGACGGTATTCGCCCGCCAGTTCCTCCGCCAGGCCCGGCTGCTCGAACAGCAGGCCCATCTCGGTATTGAGCTTCATCGAGCGCGGATCCAGGTTGAACGAGCCGATGAAACCCTTGCTGCCGTCCAGCACGTAGGCCTTGGTGTGCAGGCTGGCACCGCTACTGCCCAGCAGCGATCGGTCGGTGGTGACACCGGGCTGCGCGCGCAGCTCGTGCAGGGTCACGCCGCCGGCCAGCAGCGGCTTGCGGTAGCGCATGTAGCCGCTGTGCACGGCCAGCACATCGTTGGCGGCCAGCGAATTGGTGATGACGCCGATCTCCTTGCCCGATGCCACGCCCGACACCAGCTTCTGGGTGAAGCTGTCGCCAGGCACGAAATAGGGCGATATCAGCAAGGCCTGCTTCTGGGTGCTGCCCATCTGCTTGGCGATGTGCTCGACCAGCCATTCGTTGCGGGTTTCCTTCTCCCACTTCAATGGCGGGTCGGACATCACCGCCATGTTCGGGCTCCAATGGGATTTCATCGTGCCGTCGAAATACGACTGCACCGGCACATCACGGGCGACGCGCTCCAAGTACACCTTCGCATCCTCGCGCTGGCTTTCCACGTTGACGTTGGCGATGAAGCGTTCGATGTCGGCCTCGGATTCCTGGGTCAACGCGGAGACCGGGATCACCGCCTCGCTGTTCCAGAAGCGGTCGAAGATCGCGCTGGCCTGGTCCACCGCCGGGCCGGCGAGGACGACATCAAGGTCGTGGAAGTTCGCTTCGGTCGAGGCATCGAAATATTCCTCGCCGATGTTGCGGCCGCCGACGATCGCCACCCGGTTGTCGGCGATCCACGACTTGTTGTGCATGCGATGGTTGATGTGCAGCGCGCGCACGATCATCTCAAGCACGCGCTTCGGGCCGCTGCGGTTGCGCGCCGGGTTGTACAGGCGGATCTCGATCAACGGATGCGCGTCCAGCGCGGCCAGTGCATGGTCCTTGCCGGCGGTGTCCATGTCGTCCAGGATCAGGCGGATGCGCACGCCGCGCTCGGCCGCCATCCATATCTCGCGGCCCAGCAGGCGCCCGGTGATGTCGTCGTGCCAGATGTAGTACTGCGCATCCAGGCTGCGGCCGGCCGCACGCAGGGTGGCAGCGCGCAGGGCGAAGGCATCCAGCCCGTCGCTGACCATCACCGCGCCGCTCTCGCCCGGGTGGGCGGCCAGTTGTGGTTCGATCGCCCGGTCCAGCGGCGTCTGCCCGGGTTGCACCGGTAGCGCGCGACCTTGCGCCCCGTAGGCCGAGGGCATCAGCTGGTCGGTGAATATCCAGCCCAGCACGACCAGGGCGAGCAAGACGAGGATGACGTAGAGCATGCGGCGGGCGACCTTCTTCATCGACGCGATGATGGCACGCCCCCGGGCCGCTGGCGATATCCACCCGCTGGACAAGGGGATAACCGACGACCCGCTACAATCAGCGATTGATCGCAATGGTTGAAGAGACGCGCATGAGTACGCCTGCCGCACAGCTCCCCGAATCCACCATCGAGCGCAGCCCGCTGCGTTTCGTGACCGCCGCCAGCCTGTTCGATGGCCACGATGCCGCCATCAACATCATGCGCCGGTTGATCCAGGGGCAGGGCGCGGAAGTCATCCACCTCGGCCACAAC
>JACSSF010000137.1 GCA_014879375.1 Lysobacteraceae bacterium | reverse complement strand
ATGAAGAAGTACGATCCCGTCGTCCGCAAGCACGTGATCTACAAGGAAGGCAAGATCAAGTAAGCCTTCGCTTCTTGCAAAGACTTGAGAAACCCGCCCATCGGCGGGTTTTTCTTTGCCTTAACAAGCCACCGGTAGCATCACCCGACCTTCGCGGAAGAACCGTGCATGACTTCGACGCAAGCATTTGACTTCGCCATCATCGGCGGCGGCGCGGCCGGCACACTGCTGGCGGTGCGCTTGCTGCAGGCGGCGCCGGCCGGCATGCGCATCGCCATGATCGAGTCGGGTGAGCCCGGGCGCGGCGTGGCCTACGGCAGTGACAACCCCGCGCACGTGTTGAACGTTCCTGCCGGCGGCATGAGCATGTTTACCGAGCGCCCGGATGATTTCGTGCAATTCCTGACGGAGCGAGATGGATCAGCGGATCCGGCGGCTTTTGTGCCGCGCCGAGATTACGCCGCGTATCTGGCGAATCGCCTGGCGCAGGCACGCGCTGCATCGCCGGCGGCATGGACCCACGTGCGCGGCAATGCGCAGGACGTCCGCATCGAGGCTGATGCCGTGGTCGTCACCTTGGCCTCGGGTGACGAGGTCCGCGCCCGCCATCTGGCCCTGGCCCCGGGCAATCGTCCGCGCCCTTGTCCGTTCGATCCCGACGATACGCAGCGCGTGTTGTCGGCCTGGGATCATGACGGGCTGCAGGTAATCGGTGCGGATGATGCGGTCGTCATCGTCGGGAGCGGGCTCAGCATGGTGGACGTGGTGTTGGGTCTGCAGGCACGCGGCCATCGCGGGCAGGTGACGGTGGTCTCGCGGCATGGCTTGCTGCCCCTTGCACATGCATCGAAGAAGCCGGCGGTGGATGTCGATATCGAGGCACTGGCCGCGTTGGGATTGCGCGAGCGATTGCGCATGCTGCGCGCAACGGCCAAGCGTCTGGAAGTCGAAGGCCTGCCTTGGCAGTCGCTGATGGATGCGTTGCGCCATCACGTGCGCGAGCTGTGGCAAAGCCTGTCGGTGGCGGACCAGCGCCGGTTCCTGCGCCACGTGGTGCGTTATTGGGATGTGCATCGCCACAGGATTCCCGGCGAGGTCGCCGCGCAGCTGCAAACGCTGGCGGATGCAGGCGAGTTGCATCATCTGGCCGGGCGCATGGACGCGGCGCGCGATGTCGAGGGCGGCATCGAGATCAGCCTGCATGACCGTGCTGGCGATGTCGGCACGCTGCATGCACAGTGGCTGGTCAATGCGACCGGCATCGAAACCCGCGCCGCGCACTTCCCCAACCCGTTGCTGCGCCGGATGCTGCAATCCGGCCTTGCGCGTCCCGGCCCGCACGGGCTCGGCATCGATACCGATGCCCAAGGCAACGTGATCGATGCATCGGGCATCGCAAGACCTGCCATCGCCGCCATTGGCAGCCTGCGCCTGGGCAACCTGTGGGAGACCACTGCCGTGCCCGACCTGCGCGTGGACGCGGCGTTGCTCGCATCGCGCTGGCTGGCGACATCGAGCGAAGCATGATCGGCGTCGCAACGATGGCGGGATGAGCGGTGTGTTCGACCATCGCCGTATCGGCGCAGGCCAGGGGCACGCGTACACTCCAGCCATCGCCATCTAGCGTTCCGCGATGATCCCGAGCTGGATACTGTTGCTGATATCCATCCTGTACGTGGGCCTGTTGTTCGCGGTGGCGGGCTATGGCGAGCGACGCGCGATGCCTGTGCGGATGCGCCCGGCGATCTATGCGCTGGCACTCGCGGTGTATTGCTCGTCGTGGACGTTCTACGGCGCGGTGGGTTCGGCGGCGCGCACCGGGCTCGGCTTCCTGCCGATCTACCTTGGCCCGATCCTGCTGATGATGTTCGGCTGGCGCATCCTCGAGCGACTGATCCTGATCAGCAACGAACACCGCATCGTGTCGATCGCGGATTTCCTCTCCTCACGTTACGGCCGTGTACCGGGGTTGGCGGCGCTGGTCGCGGTGCTGGCGTTGATCGCCGCGGTGCCTTACGTCAGCCTTCAATACAAGGCGGTGGCGATGAGCGTGGGCGTGCTTACCGGCACGCCGGAGGCCGCTGCCACCGAGGTGATGGCCGATCCCGCGCTATACGTGGCGCTGGCGCTTGCCCTGTTCGCGATCCTGTTCGGCACCCGTCGCACCGATGCCACCGAGCATCATCGCGGCATGGTGCTGGCGGTCGCGCTGGAATCGCTGTTGAAGCTGTTCGCTTTCGTGGCGGTGGGTTTGTTCGCGCTCTGGCACCTGCCCGGCGAAGGCGAAATCCTGTCGCGCATCGCGGCATCGACCCGGACGGTCTCGACGCAACCGTTGCCGAGCAACTTCGTCGCCCAGACCTTGATCGCCTTCCTCGCCGTCATCTGCCTGCCGCGCCAGTTCCATGTCGCGGTGGTGGAGTGCGAGGACGTGCGCGACCTGCGGGTCGCGCGCTGGTTGTTCAGCGGCTACCTCGCGCTGATCTCGCTGCTGGTGGTGCCGCTCAGCCTAGCCGGCAGCCATCTCTTCGCCGGCAGTGCGGTCTCACCCGACAGTTACGTCCTGGCGATGCCGCTGCACTTCGATCGCGACCTGCTCGCCCTCGCGGCCTACCTCGGCGGTTTCTCGGCGGCGACCGGCATGGTGATCGTGGCGAGCATCGCCCTGGCGACGATGGTCAGCAACGATCTGGTGATGCCGGTGATCCTGCGCTTGCGCGGCGGCGCGATGGGCGAGGGCGCGATCGAGCGGCAAGTCTTGTGGGTGCGGCGCGGCAGCATCCTCGCGCTTGCATTGATGGGCTTTGCCTACCATCGCGCGGTCTGGGGCCATGGCAGCCTGGCGGAATACGGCTTGCTGGCGTTCGCGGCGGTGGCGCAATTTGCACCAGCGCTCATCGGCGGCCTGTACTGGCGCGGGGGCAGTCGGCAGGGCGCATGGGCGGGCACGCTGATCGGCGCGCTGGTCTGGGCATACACGCTGTTCATCCCTTCGCTGGTGAACAGCGGCTGGCTGGATTGGCACGACTGGCTGGCGAACGGCCCGGGCGGCATCGATTGGCTGCGGCCCGAGCATCTGTTCGGGGTGCAGGGAGGGGATGCACTCACACGTGGCGTGTTCTGGTCGTTGCTGCTCAACACGGGCCTGTTCGTCCTGGTGTCGATGCGGTGGCGACCGCGCCTTGGCGACCAGTTGCAGGCGGCCTCGTTCCTCGATCCCTATGCGCAGCGGCCACCCATGGAAACGGGCATGCACGTGGCCAATTTGCGTGTCGCCGATCTCATCGCATTGGCCGGACGCATCGTCGGCGAGCGCAGCACGCAACGCGCCTTCGCCGACTATCGCGAGGGGCTCGGCAAGCCGCTCGCGCCGGACGAGGTGGCCGATCGCGCGTTGATCCAATTCACCGAGCGATTGCTGGCCTCGGCGATCGGTGCGGACTCGGCCCGCCTGACCTTGACCAGCGCATTGCGCGGCTCGGGCCTGGAGCTGGGTGAAGTGGTCGGCCTGCTGGATCACGCCGGCCAGGCGCTGCGCTTCAACCAGCAGATGCTGATGACCACGCTTGAAAATATCTCGCAGGGCGTGAGCGTGGTCGATGCCGAGATGCGACTGGTGACGTGGAATCGCCAGTACCAGGAAATGTTCGGCTATCCCGAGGCGATGCTGTACGTCGGCAGGCCCGTCGCCGATCTCATCCGCTGGAATGCAGGTCGTGGCGAGATGGGCGAAGGCGATGTCGAGATGCAGATCCAGCGTCGACTTGATCACCTGCGTGCGGGCACCCCGCACCTGTTCGAGCGTGTGCGTGCCAGCGGGCAGGTCATCGAAATGCGCGGTCAACCGCTGCCCGGTGGCGGCTATGTCACCACCTTCAGCGACGTGACCGCGTACAAGCAGGCGGAGCAGGCGCTGATCGAGGCGAACGAAACCCTGGAGCAACGCGTCGCCCAGCGCACGCGGGAGGCGGAGGATGCACAACAGGCCAAGACGCGCTTCCTTGCCGCGGTGAGCCACGACTTGTTGCAGCCGATCAACGCGGCGCGGTTGTTCACCAGTGCACTGCGCGACAGTGATTCAAGCGAGGAGCAGCGCCACCTTGGCGAACGCGTGGATACCTCGCTGCGCGCAGCGGAGGACCTGCTGGATGGCTTGCTGGACGTTTCGCGCCTGGATGCGAACGAGCTCAAGCCCGAACACGCCGCTTTTGATGCCGGGGATCTGCTTCGGGAGTTGGCCGCACAATACGCGCCGGTTGCAAGCAAGCGCGGCCTCGATCTGCGGGTGCATGTGCAACCTGGCCTGGTCATCGAAAGTGATCGGCGGCTGTTGCGGCGCGCATTGCAGAACTTCGTCGCCAATGCGATGCGCTACACGCGCAGTGGCGGCGTGCTGCTGGCGGCACGGCGACATGGCAATGACGTGGCATTGCAAGTCTGGGATACCGGGGCAGGCATCCATGCGCATCATCTTGCGCAAATCTTCGACGAGTTCGCCCGCTTCGCCGCGCCGGATCAGGATGAGGGCGGGCTGGGGCTGGGCCTGTCGATCTGCCAGCGCATCGCCCGCACCTTGCAGCATCGCCTCGAGGTGCGCTCCCAAGTGGGACGCGGCAGCCGGTTCGCCATCGTGGTGCCGCGCGCCGAGGCCGCATTGCCGCCCGTGATCGCCAAGAGCGAGACCTTGCCCGTGGACCAAAGCCTGGCGGGCTTGCGCGTGCTTTGCATCGATAACGACCCGGATATCCTTGACGGCATGCGCTCATTGCTGTCGCGTTGGCAGGTCGAGGTGCGTACTGCCGCCGACGTGGCCGGAGCGATGGATGAACTTGCACGCGAAGAGCCCGAGCTGCTGCTCGTCGATTACCACTTGCATGACCGGCTTGATGGTCTCGCCCTGATCGATGCGTTGCGGGAGCGTACCGGTCGACCATTGCCCGCGGCGCTACTTACCGGCGACGGCAGCATTGCAGTGAAGGAGGCGGCCAAGGCGCGCCGTTGCACGGTGTTGACCAAGCCCGTCAAGCCCGCTGCATTGCGCGCCTTTCTGTCTGCGCGACACAGGGGTGGCGGTTAACCGCAGAGCACCCGCATCGTGGCCTTCAAGCGACGGCCTTCGGACTGGAAATAGTCGCGTGCCTCGCGCCAGTCGGGGCAGCGACGTTCGACCTCACGCCAGAATGCGCGCGAGTGATCGTGATGGATGAGGTGGCAGAGCTCGTGCACCAGCACGTATTCGAATGCGCTGGGACGGGCCAGCACCAACGAAAGATCCAGCGCCATGACGCCAGCGGGTGAAAGCGACCCCCATTGCGACGACATCCGCTTCAGGTGGATGCGCGAAGCGGACTTCGGCAAGCCGGGTGTGTAGGTCGGCAGCCAGCGCGCGATGTCGCTGCGCGCCTGGGCCTCGTAGAAATCACGCAGCGCGCGCTGCACGGCAGGCGTCGCATCCTGTCCGGCCAGACTGTCGAGGCCGCGGACCTCGAAGCAGGCGACCCCGTCGTCGAGCTGCAAGCGGGTCAGCCTGCCCGGCCGCCATTCAAGGGCATGCATCCGGTCGCGCAGCGGCAGCGAATCCGTGGTGCCGATGACCAACGGTGATGCGGCATCGGCATGCAGCGCACGCCACTGTGCCTGCAGCCAATCCACGTGCGCGTGGAGGAAATCGAGCGCAGATCGCTCGCTGGCGCGGGTGGGCAGGGTCAGGCGCGCACCGCGCTCGTCCACCGACAGCTTGATCCGGCGCGCACGCGGATGCCGATGCATCGACACTTCCAGCACGGAGCCATCATCCAGCGTCAGCGGAATGACGCGACGCTCACTGACTTCGGGCTTGGCGGCGAACAGGCGGAACATGGGGTCTTGAACGATGATCCTGCTGCCAGCATGCGCGCAAACATGACGGAACGCACGCAGGATGATGTTACTTCTATTTCAATCCGCCTTGCTCAGCTTCAGCGCCGACTCCAGCACCGTGAACAGGCGCTTGAACTCGCCCGCCATCAGCGCGAAGCGGGCATCGAGCTCGGCGCGGATGTCGTCACGTTCGCTGGATTCGAGCTGTTCGACGGCGCCGTCCAGCAACTTGAACTTGCGCAGCACCAAATCCTCACCGAGTACGAAGCCGGCATGGTCATCCAGCATCAGTGCGAGGCGGGCAACCTGCTTGCCGGCCTCCAGATGCGTGTCGATTTCCTCGCCGGCCAATTCCATGCGCTGCACCTTCACCACCGCGCCGCTGTCGGCGGGGTCACGCAGCTCGCATTCATCGCCCAGCGACAAGCCATCGGGGAGCGCGTCACCGGCGATCCAGCCGGTCATGACCGCGCGCGGCGCGACTTCCGCGTTGATCGGCAGCGCCGGGAAGCTGCCCAGCGCCTCGCGGATCTGCGAAACCACGGCCTCGGCCACCTTGCGCGAGGACGTGTCGACGGCGACCACGCCATGCTTCAGGTCGATCAGCGCGTCGGTGCGGGTGGGGCGCACGAAGGCGCGCGGCAAGAGTTCCGCGACCAGGTCGTCCTTCATTTGCCGACGCATCTTGCCGCCAGGCCGGCGCGCGTTCTTGGCCTCGAACTCATCGACTTTCTTTTGCAGCAAGTCGTTGACGACGGAGGAGGGCAGCAACTTGTCCTCGCCGCCGACGGTCAGCCAGATCGCGTCGTCGATGCGATGCATCAGCGTGGCGTCTTCGCCGCCGGCGCGACCGAAGGGCGAGATGAAACCGCGCGATGACAGTTCCATCGGGCCGACGGGTTTGAGTGCGGCATCGGCGAGCCGGGTTTCGAGGTCGTCGAAGTTGATCGAAGCAGGAAAGCGGAACAGGGTCAGGTTGCGAAAGAACATCGAAAGTCCATCAAACGGCTGAAGCCGGGAAAGTGAAAGGGGTCAGACATCGTCGCCAGTGTCGCGCGGTCCGGTCTCACCACCCGAGAGCCACGCATGCGCATCGGGCAGGGCGTCATCGCCACGCTTGCCTAGGCCGAGGAAATCGAACAGCTTGGGATCACTGAGCTGCGAAGGGCGGATGTCGCCGAGCGCGCGCGCCATCGTTTCGACACGACCCGGGGTTTCCTTCTCCCACTGCTGCAGCATCTTCTTGAGCTGCGCGCGTTGCAGGTTTTCCTGCGAGCCGCACAGGTTGCAGGGGATGATCGGGAAATCCTTGGCCTCGGCATATGCCTCGATGTCATCCTCGCGCACGTAGGCGAGGGGGCGAATCACCACATGCTTGCCGTCATCGCTCAGCAGCTTGGGCGGCATGCCGGCGAGCTTGGCATGGAAGAACAGATTGAGGAAGAACGTGTTGACGAGGTCGTCGCGATGATGGCCCAGCGCGATCTTGCTGAAGCCATGTTCTTCCGCATACGTGTACAGCGCGCCGCGACGCAGGCGCGAGCACAGCGAACACATCGTCTTGCCTTCCGGGATCACCCGGCTGACCACGGAATACGTGTCCTGCTCGATGATGTGGAAGTCGACGCCGATCGAGGCGAGGTATTCGGGCAGCACGTGCTCGGGGAAGTCGGGCTGCTTCTGGTCCAGGTTGACCGCGGTGATGGAGAAGGAGACGGGCGCCTTCTTCTGCAGTTGCAGCAGCACGTCCAGCATCGTGTAGCTGTCCTTGCCGCCGGACAGGCAGACCATCACTTTGTCGCCGTCCTCGATCATGCCGAAGTCGGCGATCGCGCGGCCCACCTGGTGGCGCAGGCGCTTGGCGAGCTTGTCGGCCTCGCGTTTGGCGGAGGCGGCGTTGGCCCGTCCTGTCGGGGCTTCCGGCGCGACGATGGTGAGGGGGATGCGGTCCATCAGCCCATTGTCTCATCCCCTCCGGCCGGGCGATGACAGTTTCCGCACAATCGGGCTAAGCTCGCCGCATGAGCCAGCTCACCACCGATCCGACCGAGCTTTCCCGCATGGCGCGGCGAGTGGTGGAGCTGAAGCTGGAACATCGCGACCTCGACACCGTCATCGCGCAACTGCAATCCAGCCTCCAGTTCGATGAACTGGCAATCAAGCGCCTGAAGAAGCGCAAGCTGCAGCTGAAGGACCAGATCGACTGGCTGGAGCGCGAGATGACCCCGGACGAGCCCGCCTGACGTCCGCTGGAAGCGCCTGCGTCAGCCGGGACGCCGCCAGCCGCCGGGCACCCCATCCTTCGACAGCATCCATTGCCACAGCTGCAACTCGCGCGCGCGGAACGCGCCGGCGCAGGAGAGCAGGTAGTAGCGCCACATGCGATGGAAGGTTTCGCCCAGCGCATCGGCGAAGCGTGGCCACGCGGCCTCGAAATTCGCATGCCAAGCCATCAGCGTCGGGTCGTAGTCGGCGCCGAAATCATGCACGTCCTCAGCCACGAACAGGCCGTCCAGCGCATCGCCGATCTGGCCCAGCGAGGGCAGGTCGCCGTTGGGGAAGATGTAGCGGTCGGTCCAGGGGTCGAGGGTGGTGTTGCGCCGGTTCTTGCCGATGGTGTGCAGCAGGAACAGGCCATCATCGGCCAGGCAGCGATGCGCCACCTGCATGAACGTGCGGTGGTTGCGACGACCCACATGCTCGAACATGCCGATGCTGACGACGCGCTCGACCGGGCCGCCGAGCGCCGCGGCATCGAGATCACGGTAATCCTCCAGGCGGAATTCCAGCGGCAGGCCGGCGTAGCGCTCCCGGGCATAGGCCGCCTGTTCCTTGGAGACGGTGACGCCGATGCAGCGCACGCCGTAACGCTCCGCGGCATAGCCCATGAAGCTGCCCCAGCCGCAGCCGATGTCCAACACCCGCATGCCGGGGCGCAGGTCCAACTTGCGGCAGACCAGCTCCAGCTTGTCTTCCTGTGCCTGGGTCAGGTCGCGCGCGCCGCCCTGCCACCAGCCGCAGGAATAGGTCATGCGCGGGTCCAGCATGGCGGCGTAGAAGTCGTTGCCGAGGTCGTAATGCGCCTGCCCGACCTGCCAGGCGCGCCGCCTTGACTGCCGGTTGCTGAATTTCGCCTGCAGCGCGTACCAGAGCGCATGCGCCGGCTTGACCTCGCGGTCCAGGTGAGCGCGCAGCAGGCGGTCGAAGAACATGTCCAGCCGTTCGCAGTCCCAGGCGCCGGCCATGTACGACTCGCCAAGGCCCAGGTTGCTTTGGGCCAGCGCGCGATCCAGCGCGACGGGATCGTGCAGTCGCATGTCCCAGGGGCGTGCGCCATCGATGCGGATATCGGCGCGGGCGAGCAGCTCGGCGACCCACCTGCGCGAGGCGGTATCCAGCACCGGCGGTTTGTAGCCGGTGCGGTTCTCCTGGACGTCGATCGTATCCATTGCCAAAAGCCCGGAATGACTTTCGGCAATAGTTGCCGCAGGTGTGTTAAGGCGGAGTGCCCTCGCCTTCACCCTCCCGGGCGGTCCCCTCGGGCTGGGCAGGCGCCGCGCCTTCCGGGGTTGCCGCTTCCGGGCTGACCTTCTCGATGGTGTGGCGCAGCTCGCGGCCCAGGATCACCTTGGCATCGCGTGCCCACTGGTTGAGGCGTTCGTCGAACACCAGCTTGCCGTTCTCGTCCGGCCAGACCAGGCGCATTTCGCGCAACTTCTGGATGAAGCTGCGGAACAGCGATTTGTCGAAGAACTCCGGCGCGGTCTGCGCGTACAGCAGCGACAGGCGTTGCGCGGCGAGCTGGCACAGGCTTTCAAGTTCCGCCGTGCTGAGCACGCCCGGGCCGTTCTTGGCCAGCACCGAGATCGCGATGTAGTAGCGCTCGAACGCCTGTTGCAGCGGATGGCCGAGGCCGCGCAGGCGGAAGACCTCGTCGGTCTGGCCGGAATGGCGCGCGAGGATGCCGCCTTCGTCATCGTTCACCTGTTCCAGCAGGCCTTCGCGGACGAAGACATCGGCGGTGCGATCGATGCGTTCGGCGAACTGCTCCGGCGTCCACGGCAGGAACAGTTCCGCCTGCAGGAACGGATAGACGTTCTCGCCGAGGCGCTTCAACGTGTTGCGCGACATCCGGCGGTTGTGCAGGAAGCTGACCGCGATCCACGCCGAGGCGGTGAACAGGTGGATCACGTTGTTGCGGAAATAGCTCAGCAGCACCGCTTTCTCGTCATCCACCTCCAACACGTCGCCCAGTGGATGGCGGATGCGGTTGAGGACGTTGATTTCCTCGCCATGCGCGACGATCTGCTCGGGTGTGTGCGGGGTGACGGTGACGCGGTCGGAATACGGCACCTCGGCCAGCAGCTTCTTCGACAGGGCGATTTGCGCGAGCAGGTCGGCCTCGCCCATTGCGTGCTTGGGCGTGGAGAGCAGTGCGAGCGCGATCAGGTTGATCGGGTTCACATCGGCGGCGCGGTTGACGTTGACCTGGATCTGCTGCGCGATCACGTTGACGGTGCCGGTCAGCCACTCGGGCTTTTCGTCCTCGCCGATCGCCTTGCCGTCCCAGCCGGTGGCGTGGGTATCGAGGATGTTGCTGAGCTCGATCGGCTCGCCGAAGTTCACCACCACCTGGCCGTAATTACTGCGCAGCACCTTGGGGATGCCCAGGACGAGCTGCCAGATGGATTCCTTTTCCTTCGGTTTGCCGGTCAGCTCGTCGAGGTAGCTGTTGCCCTCCATCAGCTTCTCGTAGCCGATGTAGATGGGCTGGAACAGCACTGGCCGGGTGGGCTGGCGCAGGTAGGCCCGCAGCGTCATCGAGATCATCCCGCCCTTGGGCTGCAGCAGGCGCCCGGTGCGCGAGCGCCCGCCTTCGATGAAGTATTCCAGCGAATAGCCGCCGGCGATCAGCTGGGCGACGTACTCCGACAGCACCGCCGAATACAGCATGTTGCCGCGGATCGAGCGACGGATGAAGAACGCCCCGCCCTTGCGCAGCAGCGTGCCGATCACCGGCAGGTTGAGGTTGATGCCGGCGACGATGTGCGGCGGCACGATGCCACGCGTGTAGAGCATGTACGACAGCAGCAGGTAGTCCATGTGGCTGCGATGACTCGGCGTGTAGACCACTTCGTGGCCCGGCGCGGCTTCCTTCAGTTTTTCAAGGTGATGTACCAGCACGCCGCGGTAGATGCGGTTCCACACCGGTTTCAGGATGAAGCTGGCCGAGCGCACCACCGGATGCGAGTAATCGGCGGCGATTTCCCACGCGTAGGCATGCGCTTTCTTCCACGCGTCCTGCGACTTGCTGCCGTCGCGGCGGGCCTGGTCGGCAATCGCCTGCTTGACCGGGTCCGAGGCCAGCACGCGGTCGATCAGGAGCCGGCGGGTGGACAGGTCCGGGCCGATGACGGCCGTACGGATGCGGTTGAAGTGGGTGCGCAGCACGCGTGAAAGCTTGCGCACGGTGCGCTCGGGCGGCAGGCCTTCATCGACGATGCCGCGCAGCGACACCGGCGGTGAGAACCGCACCAGCGTGCCGCGGCCATTAAGCAGGATCGCCAGCATCCGGCGGAAGCGTCCGACCAGCGCCCAGTTCTCCGAGAACAGCACCGAGAACCAGCCGCTTTGCTTGTCCGGCGCGCGGCCGACGAAGATCGACACCGGCACCAGCTGCACGTCGAGTGAAGGATCATCGCGATGTGCCTGCAGCAGGCGCGCGAGCGAGCCCGAATGCGTCTTGTGCTCGGCGCCCGGGGCAAGCCCCATCGCATTGGCGTGGCGGCGCGACAGCGCGACATAGGCACGCTTGCGGCCCAGCGGATCGCCGGGCAGCGGATTGAGTGGCGAGGGCAGGCCGGCTTCCTGGCAGGCGCGGTCCAGGATCAGCGCGTTGCTGAGACCGTAATCCTCCAGCACGTAGCAGACCGGACGACCGTCATCGAATTGTGTCGGGTTCTCGGGCTCCAGGCGGATCGAGATCCACGGCTCCAGCAGCTTGCCGAGCAGCTTGGCCCACAGCGGCCGCGACACGATCAACGGCGTGCGCGGTCCGATGGCCTCGTCGGTGGCCGGCGATGCATCGGGCGATGTGGCATCGGCATCGCCCCCGGCCTGCGGGGCGGGCGGGGGCGCGGCAGGCGGGGCATCGACCGGCTTGTCCGGCTCGGGGAAGGGCAAGGGTGTCTGGTTCTGCATCGCCGACATTATCGCCCAGCAGGGGCGTCGGGCCCCGCGTCGCTTGCCGGCGCGGGGTCGGGCGCCGGCAGCGAGGCCGCGGCGTCCTCCAGGTAGTTGGCGAGGTACCAGCGGCCGTCCACCCGGACCGCCTGCATCACGGTATCGATGTCCTTGTCGGCCAGGGTGTAGCGCACCCGCACATCAGCGCGGTCACCGTCGATCTTCACGGTCTCGGCGCGCACGCTGGCGAAGGTCGCGTCCACCCCCAGCCCATACAGCCCGAATACCTGCTTGGTGGCGATGTAGAGCGGCACCAGCGCCTTCAGGCTGGCATCCATGCCGAGCCGGGTCAGGTCCTCGTCGCCATGCAGGCCGGTGCGCTGGGCGCCGTTGACCAGTAGGTGGATGCTTTCCTTGCCGCGCGCCGGGTCGCCCAGCGGGGCCTTTTGCGCCCAGGCCGACAAGGCATCGATCAGCTGCACGTAATGTTGGCGCTGCTGGGCGTTGTAGTGGCCTTCGCGGGCGAGGTACTGCTTGCCGAACAGGCCCAGCCCGCGGGCGGCATCCTGCAAGGCCTTGGTCTGTCCGGACAGCTGCTGCTTGAAGCGCGTGTCCAGCTTGTGCTCGGCATCCTCGGCGGTCAGCGCCTTCAGCAGCCCCGGCAGGCTTTCATCGAAAGGCAGCTCGCTGAGCGGCCAGCGGCTTTTCCCTGCCCGCCAGGCCGCCTCGACCTGCGCATGCAGCGGCGCTGGCAACGCGGTGCGAGCGACATCGGCCAAGGCATTGCGGCGCAGGTGGGCGATGAGATCGGTGACCGCCTGGTCCGGGGTGGCGGCGCCATGCGGCGCGGCGGCCCTGCCGGCCGAATCGGCGTCGGGCGCATTGGAAGGCGAGCAGGCGGCCAGCAGGAACGCCCCGAGGAGCAAGCCCGCCAGAATCCGCCGACCGAACCAGATGGACGGTGGCATAAGCATCGATGTCGGAAGCCCCTTTGCAGGCATCTTGACCATGCCGGCCGGGCCGGACAAGGGCATGGGTCAAGGATCGGGGCAAAAAAGAAGGAGACCGGAGTCTCCTTTCGAATCCGGCAGGGCCGGAGGACAGTGTTGTGGCAGGGGCAGGTTAGCGCCCCTGCAAACTTTATGCAACACTTGAATATTAACGGTATAACTTATTGATTTTCAACAATAAGCGCGTCGCGCTTGGCCTGTCGGCGTGCCTCGCGGGCCTGTTTCCAGTCATTGTTGAACAGGGCCGGCTCCCAGCTGCCGTAGGTCGGGTTGGGCAACATCCACCAGCGCTCACCCCACCAGGACGCGTATTGGGCCGAGAGCTCGGCGCGCGCTTCCGGCGTGTTGGCGAGGACCTGGACGAAATCGCCCAGCTGGTCGCCGAACTGCATCAGCACGCGATATTGCTGCCCGGCCAGCTTGCGACGGCACAGTTTCTCGCTGCCCTGCTGCTCGCAATCCTTCACGAACGTGCCAAGGCCAAGGAACACCTCGTCGTGCCTCACCGGCAGCCCGACCGCCTTCAAGTTGGCCAGGGTGGCGGCCTGCAAGTGCTCGGCGCGGTTGGAGACATAGAGCACGGTGATGCCCTTGGCATCCGCCGCCTTGGCGAACTCGACCACGCCGGGCACGGCCTTGGCCTGTTTCTCGGCGACCCACTGGTCCCAGGTCAGGTCGTCGAATTCCTTGCCGTTGCGGACCAGGCGGGCCTGGTAGGGCGAGTTGTCCAGCACGGTCTCGTCGACATCCATGATGATCGCCGGGGGCAGGTCCTTGGCCGCGTTGCCGCGCTCTTCCGGTACCAGGGCGTCTTCGTCCGACTTCAAGAGGCCGTCCAGATGGTCGGTCGCGGCGCGGTAGATCGTGGTCGTGACTGCGGCGTACTCCGCCGAGCGCTGCATCCAGGCGACAGCGTTGAGGTTGTCGTTGGCATCATTCGGCGCAGTCGTCGTGGCGACGGCAGCGGGAGGCGATGCCGCGTCGGCCGGCTTGGCCGGGGCTTGCGGGGTGGTGGGTTTGCAGGCGGCCAGCAGCAGGAGGCCGGCAAACGCGGCGCAGGCGGGCGTCAGGTTGCGCATGAAATGACTCGTGGGGAAAACGCCGAGTCTAGCGAAGCAGGATGACGCTGGCTTGTCCGGTTCAGCCGCCCAGCATCGCCTGGATGTCGGCAAAGCCCGCCTTGGCCCGAGCCTGCTTGCGCTCGGCATCGGCCACCGGGTCGGCGCCGTCGCGCTGCAACTCGGCCGCCGGCAATTCGTCGAAGAAACGCGAAGGCGAGAGCCTGATCACGCTGCCCCAGCGCGTCGCCTTGGCCGAATGCGACAGCCACAACTGCTCCTTGGCGCGGGTGATGCCGACATAGAGCAGTCGGCGTTCTTCCTCCAGCCGCCCCTCGTCAAGGCTCGCCTCGTGCGGCAGGGTGCCGTCTTCCATGCCGACGATGTAGACATAGCGGAATTCCAGCCCCTTGGCCGCATGCAGGCTCATCAGGCGCACCTGATTGCCGGCATCGTCCTTGTCGCTGCGCGAAACCAGCGCCAGCTGCGCAGCGAGATTGCCCACGCCCGAGCCGCGCGCGCCTTCGAACCATTGCGCGAGTTCTTCCAGGTTGCCACGGCGTATTTGATAGAGCTGCTCGCTCTTGCACTGCGCCTTGAGCGCGGCATCCAGGCCCGAGCGCACGGCGAGGCTGCGCACGAGATCGGCGGCACTCATCTCGCGCGCTTCCTGCCTAAGGCGATGCACGATGTCGGTGAAGCCATGCAGCGCATTCGCCGCGCGGGGTGGCAGCTGCTTGAGCAAGCCGACGGACTCGGCCGCCCGCGACATCGGCATATGCGCTTCGCGCGCCAGCTCGGCGAGTCTGGCGAGCGTGGTCTGCCCGACTTCGCGCTTGGGCGATTGCACCGCGCGCAGGAACGCCGCGTCGTCCTCGGGATTCACCAGCAGGCGCAGCCACGACAATGCATCCTTCACCTCGGCGCGCTCCAGGAACGCGGTGCCGCCCGACAGGTGATACGGGATGCGGAGCAGTTGCAACGCCTTTTCCAGCAGGCGCGATTGATGGTTGCCGCGGAACAGGATGCAGAAGTCGCTCCACGGCGCCTGCTTGGTGGTGTGGGTGAACTGGATCTCGGCGGCGACTTTTTCCGCTTCGTGCTCGCTGTCGCGACATTCCCACACGCGGATGCGCTCGCCATCGGCGGCGTCGCTCCATAGCGTCTTCAGATGCGCATGCGGGTTGTGCGCGATGAGGTGGTTGGCCGCACGCAACACGCGATTGCTGCAGCGGTAGTTCTGCTCCAGCTTGATGATGCTGAGCGCAGGATAGTCCTGCGACATCTGCAAGAGATTCTCCGGATTGGCCCCGCGCCAGGCGTAGATCGACTGGTCGTCGTCGCCCACGCAGGTGAACTGGCCGACATCGCCCGCGATGGCTTTCAGCAAGCGGTACTGCGCGTCGTTGCTGTCCTGGCATTCGTCCACCAGCAGGTAGCCGATGCGCTCGCGCCAGGCGTCGCGCGCTTCGGCATCGTTTTCCAGCAATTGCACGGGCAGGCGGATCAGGTCATCGAAATCGACCGCGTTGAAGCTCTGCAAGCGCGACTGGTACCTGGCATAGAGGCGTGCGGCTTCGAGTTCACGCGTGGAGCGCGCGACGTCGAGCGCCTGCTCGGGCGAAAGCCCGGCATTCTTGGCCTTGGAGATCAGTGCCATCGAGGCCTGCACGGCGTCGGGTTTCGCGCCCGACATCAGGTCCTTGACCTGACCCATCGCGTCATCGGCATCGAACACCGAGAAGCCGCGCTTCAGGCCCAGTTTCGCACCATCGACCTGTAGGATCTTGAGACCGAGCGCATGGAAAGTGCAGATGGTCAGGCCTTCGCCGGCATCGCCCTTCAATCGACGCGCGACTCGTTCACGCATCTCCTTGGCCGATTTGTTGGTGAAGGTGATCGCGGCGATGCGCCGCGCCGGATAGCGGCCAGTGGAGACCAGATGCGCGATCTTTTCCACGATCACGCGCGTCTTGCCGCTGCCCGCACCGGCCAGGACCAGGAGCGGGCCCTCGGTGTGCAGGACGGCCTGGCGTTGCGGCGGGTTGAGACCTTGCATGGATGTGCGACGATTCGACGGCGTGGTGCGTAATGCATTGTAACGGGCGGAGGGTGTCGTCTGGACCAGGAGCAAGGATGAATCCAAGGATTTCAAGGACAGGTTTGGCAGTGCTAGGCAGTATGCTGCTGGCGGCATTCCTGACGTCGTGTGCTACGACCCAGGACGACGGCCCCAGGCCCTGGCAGCCCACGAAGCGCTACCAGGAGGTGCTGTCGAGTGAGACCTTTCTCAGTGACCATCCCGATATGCTCAACCGCAAGCGGGCGATGGAGGAGTTGGAGCGTGGCAAGCCTGAGCGAGCTGCTGAATATTTTGAACGCTCGGCGTATTACGCCGACAAGCAATCCCAGGCGGCCTATGCCGAGATGCTTTGGGAAGGACGCGGCATGCCGCAGGACAAGGCAGCAGCCTATGCATGGATGGATCTGGCCGCCGAGCGGAACGATGAATTTTTCCTGGGGTTTCGCGAACGTTATTGGCGGGCCTTGGGCGAGGCTGATCGACAGAAAGCCATCGAGATTGGACAAGAGGTCTATGCAAAATACGGCGACGATGTGGCCAAGCCGAGAATCGAGAGGATCTTGAAGCGCGCGCTCCGCAAGACCACCGGAAGCCGGGTCGGTTTTGTAGGCAACTTGACCATCATGATTCCAAGTCCGTCCGGGCTCATCATCGTCAATGGAGATACGTATTATGACAAGCGCTTCTGGGAGCCCAAGCAATACTGGCAGTGGCAGAAAGCCGTGCTTGAAACCGGAAGGGAGGGCAAGGTCATCGTCGGCGACTTCAAGCAAATCAAGAAGAAGACTTCGGAAACCAAGCCTAAACCCAACGAGGATTGATGTTGCCCTGGTTGCGTATCCATATGCGGTTTGTGTGCTTTTTGTTTACAACCGAAGAGTCGGCAAGGGGAGACGGGCGTGACCTCATCGTTCCACAAGATATGCAAGGACGTGTTGCTCGTCGCCATGGCCGTGACAGTTGGCGCTGTTTCGATTGCCCATGCACAGTCCCGCCAGTCAGCGGTGGAACAAGAAATCATCAACAGCGAAGCATTCCTGAGCTCGCATCCGGACTTGATGAACCGCATGCGCGGGATGCAGGCGCTCGAGCGCGGTGAGCCGGAGCGGGCAGCCATCTATTTCAAGCGTGCTGCATGGTATGCCGACAAGCAGGCCCAGGCCATCTATGCGGAAATGTTGTGGGACGGACGCGGAGTGCCGCAGGATCGCTCTGCCGCCTATGCATGGATGGACCTTGCGGCCGAGCGCCAGTACAAGTTGATCCTGAGGTTTAGAGAGCGATACTGGAGCGCACTCAGCGAGACGGAGCGTCAACGCGCGTTGGAAGTGGGCCGACAGGTGTATGCCGAATATGGCGATGAAATTGCGCAACCCCGCCTTGAAAAAGTGTTGCGCCGAGCTGCGCGGAACGTCACGGGTAGTCGCACGGGTTTTGTCGGGGCGTTGACCATCGTCATACCCGGGCCTGGCGAGGGGACCGTCATTGACGGCAGCACGTTCTACGACAAGCGTTATTGGGAGCCTGCCCAGTATTGGAAGTGGCAGAAAGAGGTGGTGGAAGGCGTCAAGGAAGGCAAGGTGATCGTGGGCGACTTGTTGAAAACCCGCGAAAAAATTCCCGCAGAAAAACCTGTGGATCCAGTTGATTGAAGTCTGGATATCGGGGCGGCGTCATGCATTGGCGAAACGCATCGAAGCAGGCCCAGCCCCGTGAAACAGTCGACATCGGCAAGGAGTGGACACGATATCGTCGAGACATGATTTTGCCGGCAAGCTGTTGGTTGCCACGCTCACTACCACTACAGCCGGAAGTTTCATCGGGCTGGCCAAAGCGCAGACGAAACGGCCGATGTTGGAACGGGAGATATTGACCAGCGAAGCGTTCTGATCTCAGCCCGGACTTGATGAGTCGACTACGGGGCTTTCATGCACTGATGGGTCGCAAGGATCCCAAGCGAGCGGGTGCCAAAGCTGGCTACATTCACGATATCAGGAACGTGCCATCTGTCGACGGAAAATCAGGAACAAATAGCCTGATCGTCCCCATTAGAATCATCGAATGGCCAAGCTCTACTTCTACTACTCGGCGATGAACGCCGGCAAGACCACCACGCTGCTGCAGTCTGCGCACAACTACCGTGAGCGTGGCATGCGGGTGGCGATCCTGACGCCTACGCTGGACGACCGCGCCGGCAGCGGCACGGTGGCGTCGCGGATCGGGCTCAAGGCCGATGGCATCCGCTTTGGCCGGAATGACGATCTGCTGCGCATGATCGATGCCGACATCGGCCTGCATGGCCCACTCAACTGCGTGCTGGTGGACGAGGCGCAGTTCCTGACCAAGCCGCAGGTCTGGCAGCTCAGCGAGGTGGTCGATGCGCGCGGCATCCCGGTGCTTTGCTACGGCCTGCGCACGGATTTCCGCGGCGAACTGTTCGAAGGCAGCGCAGCGTTGCTGGCGTGGGCGGATGAGCTGGAGGAAATCAAGACGATCTGCCACAGCGGCAGCAAGGCGACGATGACCGTGCGGGTGGACGAGGCGGGCCGCGCGCTGGCCGATGGTCCGCAGGTGGAAATCGGCGGCAACGATCGTTACGTGTCGGTCAGCCGGCGCGAGTTCAAGAAGGTGATGCGCGGCGAAGGCGAGATCGCGCCGCTGCAGCCGCCGCTGCCCCTCGGCGATTAATCCGCGGGCACACCCGCAGTCGACGTGCTGGTTGCGGCGGGTGCGGGTGCCGGGCAGGCCGTGCGCGCCTCACGCACGCGACGGCTCAATGCACCACCTTGGGGTTGCGTCTCGGTCAGTGCGGATTCCAGGCTGTCGAACGTCGCCTGCGCGGCCTCGGGTGAATCGATGCAGCGCGCTTCGGCCAGCCACAGCTGCGCGTGCAACCGGCGCGGTTGCAAACGATTGTCCGGAGTATTGGCAGCCGCGGCTTCCAGTGTCGTCATCGCATCGGCCCGGGCGGCGTCATCGCGGGTTGCGTCGACAAGTACCAGGCGGGCCTGCAGGTTGCGCAACTCGGCATTGTTTGGCGCAACCATGCGCGCCGCCTCCAGCGCCTCCAGCGCGGTCGCTACATCACCCAGTTGCAGGCGGGCCTCGGCCTGCAACCGGAGGTCATCCGGATTGGCTTGCCCACGCAGGCGACCGACGTCCTGCAGCATGCGCAGGGCCGATTGCGCGCGGCGCGCCTCGATCAATACTGCCGCATCGCGTTGCAAGGTGTCGGCCAGCGAGGACGGTGGCACCTTGGCAGTGCGCAGGATGCGGGTGGCACGCAGGAATTGATCATGCGCGCGGTCGAGGTCTCCCAGCTCGTACGAGACCTGGCCCAGCGCATCCCATGCGGCGGCGGCTTCCGGGCTGGCGGCGCCGTAACGCCGCTCGATGAGCGGCAGGTTGGCGCGCAGGCTGTCCCCTGCCTCCTGCAGGCGGCCGGTTTCAAGCAGCAGCAAGGCATGCTGCCGGCGCAAGGACAACGTGGCGGGATGGCTGGGGCCTTGCAGGTCGTCGGACAGCAGCAACGCCTCGCCCCATGATCTGGATGCGGCGGCGGTGTCGCCCATCTGCTGTTGCGTTGCGCCGATCGAACGCAGGATGTCGATGGTGAGCGGATGCCGTGGCCCGGCGATCTTGCGCAGCAATGCCAGCGCGCCTTCGAAGCCGCGCAGGGCCTGCGGTGAGTCCCCCGCGTCGACCGACAGCGCCGCAAGGTCAGTGAGGTTTTCGACCACGCCGATGTCGTCGCCCAGCGCGCTGCGCCGCAGCGACAACGAGCGCTCGAACAGGCTGCGCGCGGCATCGCTCTCGCCCAGTGCGCGGCGGCAGCGCGCCAGCTGCGAGTAATAGTCGGCGACCAGCGCGGGCAGTTGCGCCTGCGAACGCTGCGCAGCGGCTTCTGCTGGTGCGAGGGTGGCGATGCAGCCATTCACGTCACCCTGCAGGCGTTGCACGCGGCCCCGCTGGGTCGCGGCTTCCAGGCGCAGGCCGGCCGGTGCATCGGTGAGTGTGGCGAGCAGATCCTGCTGGCGTTCCAGCAGGACACGCGCCTCTTCGTACTGGCCCAGTGCGACACGGATGCGCGCGATGACGCCCAGCAGCTCCGCATGCGTGCGCGGCTGCAGTGCCAGCTCGCGATCGCCACGCAGTTCGCCGGCATCGATCAGGGATTCGACGTCGAGCGGCTTGCCGGTGCGCGCGACGCCCGCGTTTTCGAACAAGCCGACCACGAAGGTCTGCAGTGCCTGTGCGCGCGCGGTTTCACGGATCGCCTGCTGGCGCTGCCACCAGGTGAACGCGAGCAGGCCGAGCAGGGTCAGGCCGATCATCAAGGTCAGCGCGATCGGCCAGCGATGGCGGCGCAGGAACTTGCGCGTGCGATAACCGAAGCTTGGTGCGCGCGCGAGGACCGGCAGACCGTCGAGGTGACGCTGGATGTCGTGCGAGAGCGCCTCGGCGGAAGGGTAGCGCTCCGGCGGCTGCTTCGACAGCGCCTTCAGCACGATGTTGTCGAGGTCGCCGGTCAGCATCTTTGACCAACGCCTGCGGTCGATGCCGGGCACGGCCTCGTCCTCGCCGCCGCGCACCACCGCATTCGACGGGCGCTGCGGATCGCCGGCGAGGATCGCCTCTTCCCATTGCGCGCTGGTCTCGCGCTTGAGGCGATACGGCTTGCTGCCGGTGAGCAGCTCGTACATCACCACGCCCAGCGAATACACGTCGGTTTGGGTGGTGACCGGCTCGCCGCGGATCTGCTCGGGTGCGGCGTAGTGCAGGGTGAAGCTGCGCACGCCGGTACGTGTCTGCTCGGGCGGATCGGCCTCGTTGCCGTCGAGCAGCTTGGCGATGCCGAAATCGAGCAGGCGCACCTGGCCATCGGGCGTGACCAGGATGTTGGAAGGCTTGAGGTCGCGATGCACGACCAGGTTCGCGTGCGCATGCGTCACCGCCTCGCATACTTGCTGGAACAGCTGCAGGCGCGGGCGCAGGCCCAGGCCACGCTTGCGGCAGTAGTCGAGGATGCCTTCGCCCTGCACTTCCTCCAGCGCCAGATAAGGCTGGCCCGAGGCGCTGATGCCGGCATCCAGCAAGCGCGCGATGTGCGGATGCGCGAGTCGCGCGAGGATCTGTCGTTCTCGGGTGAAGCGCAGGCGCAGGTTCGGGTCGGCCAAACCGGGGCGCAACAATTTCAGCGCGACGCGGCGCTCATACAGGCCGTCGGCGCGTTCGGCCACCCACACTTGGCCCATGCCGCCTTCGCCCAGCAAGGTTTCCAGACGATACGGCCCGACCTGCTCGCCTTCGCGTGGGCCAGGCGGCGCGGTGACCAAGGGTGAATCGAGCAGCGTGTCTTCGGTGTGCTCCTGCGCCAGCAGGTTGCGCAGGTCGCGGGCGAAGTCAGCGTCCTGGGTTTCGATCTCGGCAAGGCGCGCCAGGCGTGCATCGCCATCGAGATCGAGCAACGCATCCAGCGCAGTCGACAGCCGTTGCCAGCGGGTGCGCTCCATTTACCGCCCCTGCAACATCTGCAGCAGGAACATGCGCGCCTTCTGCCAGTCGCGGCGCACGCTGCGCTCGGAGCGCTCGGTGAGCTCGGCGATCTGCAATTCCGACAGGCCGGCGAAGTAACGCAGTTCGACGATCCGTGCGAGCTGCGGGTCGACATCGTTCAACTGCGACAGCGCGCTGTCGAGCGAGAGCAGGTCTTCGTCGAGGCGGATGCCGTCGTTGACGTTGTCGGGCAGGTCGGCGACACGCTGCACGGTGTCGCCACCGCCGCGCTTGAGCGCGAGCCGCGCACGCGCATGATCGACCACCACGCTGCGCATCGCGGTGGCGGCGTAGGCGAAGAACGCCGCGCGATCGGTGAACTCGACGTCCTCCTGTCCCACCAGGCGCAGGTAGGCCTCGTGGACGAGCGCCGTCGCATCCAGCGTTTCGTCATTGGCGCCGCCCAGCTGCCGCTTGGCCATCGCATGCAACTCGGCGTAGAGCGATTGCAGTACGCGGCCCAGGGCCTCGCGATCGCCACCACGGGCGTCGTCCAGCCATTGGGTGATGCCGTCGCGGGGCGTGGAGGCTTGCATGCGTTCAGGATAGCCGAGCGTTGCCGGTCGCGGCCTCAGCGCTGGCAGCGCGGGCACCACACGCTGGTGCGTTGGCCGATGCTGGCTTCCTTGAGCCGCGCGCCGCATTGTTCGCAGGGCTCGCCGCCGCGGCCATAGACCAGAAGTTCCTGCTCGAAATAGCCGGGCAGGCCATCGGGGCTGATGAAGTCGCGCAAGGTGGTGCCGCCGCGTTCGATCGCATGGGCGAGGATGCGTTTCACCGCGCCTGCCAGACGCTGGTAACGCTCGCGCGAGATGTTGCCGGCCGCGCGCAACGGCGCGATGCCGGCCTCGAACAGGGCTTCGGCCGCGTAGATGTTGCCCACGCCCACCACCACGGCCTGGTCCATCAGGAAGGTCTTGACCGAGGCCTTGCGTCCGCGCGACATCGCGAACAGGTAGTCGCCATCGAAGGCATCGGACAGCGGTTCCGGGCCGAGGCCGCGCAGCAGGTCATGCGTTTCACCGGCCGGTTGCCAGAGCAGGCAGCCGAAGCGTCGCGGGTCGTTAAAGCGCAGCACGCGCGCGTCATCCAGTTGCACATCGACATGGTCATGCGCGCGCAACGGCGTGTCGCCGGGCAGCACGCGCAGGCTGCCGGACATGCCGAGGTGCCAGAGCGCGCTGCCGCGTTCGGTATCCAGCAACAAGTATTTGGCGCGGCGGCGGATGCCGGTGATCGGTTGGCGATGCAGCAGCGTGGGCAGCGCAGGCGGGATCGGCCAGCGCAGGCTGTCGCGGTACAGGGTCACCTGGGCGATGCGACGGCCCTGCAGGTGCGGGGCCAGGCCGCGACGGGTGGTTTCGACTTCGGGCAACTCGGGCATGGGGCAAGGATGGGGGCACGGGTGGCCGGAGAAAAGCGCCAGTCCGTCTCGAAACTGAATTCCATACTGCCCCGTCTGGTGACGACCGGCCTTCACGCCCCCATCATGTGAGGGCGCCGTTTGGTGCGCACCCCATGACATCGCACATGCCCGCTTCGCTGCTCGACTTCCTGTCCGGTGGCCTGGTCCAGATTGGCTGGATCGGCCTTGCCGTCTATCTCCTGATCGCCACCCAGCTGACGATTTTCTCGGTCACGCTGTACCTGCATCGCTCGCTCGCGCATCGCGGGGTGGACTTCCACCCGGCCATCGCACACGTGTTCCGTTTCTGGACGTGGCTGACCACCTCGATGATCGCGCGCGAATGGGCGGCGATCCATCGCAAGCACCACGCCAAGTGCGAGACCGAGGAAGACCCGCACAGCCCGATGTACAAGGGCATCGGCAACGTGTTCTGGCGCGGCGTGGAGCTGTATCGCGAGGCGCGCATGGACCGCGCCAGCATCGACCAGTACGGCAAGGGCTGCCCGGACGACTGGATCGAACGCAAGCTCTACACGCGCTGGGCGACGATGGGCCCGACGATTTTGTTGTTCGTCATGTTCGCGCTGTTCGGTTTGAAGGGCGTCGCCGCCTGGGCGATCCAGATGGCGTGGATCCCGTTCTGGGCCGCCGGCGTGGTCAATGGCCTTGGCCACTGGTGGGGCTATCGCAACTTCGAGACGCACGACACCGCGACCAACCTGTCGCCGTGGGGCGTGTGGATCGGCGGCGAAGAGCTGCACAACAATCATCACGCCTTCCCGTCGTCGGCCAAGTTCGCCTTGCGCAAGTGGGAGTTCGACGTCGGCTGGGCGGCGATCAAGGGACTGGAGAAACTGAGGCTGGCGAAGGTGCTGCGTGTCGCACCCTCGCTCGACGTCCGCCCCAACATCCCGATGCCGGACATGGACACGATGAAGGCGCTGCTGGCGCACCGTTTCCAGGCGATGACCGATTTCCACCGCCGCGTGCTGAAACCTGCCATGCGCGAGGAGATCGAGGCCGAGTCCGTGCGGAAGTTGCCGCGTCGCCTGCGCAAGGGTCTGGTCGATGACGGGCGCTGGCTGTCGCCGGAATCGCGCGCGCAGATGCTGGCGTGGGTCGAGGCCTCGCCGCGCGTGCAGGCGCTGATCGAGCATCGCCGTCGCCTCGCCGCCGTGCTCGAGGCGCGATCGGCGAACGCCGCGGATTCGCTGCATCGCTTGCAGGACTGGTGTCGCGAGGCCGAAGCCAGCGGCATTCGCTCCCTGCAGGAGTTCGCCCGCCGCCTGCGCGGCTACACGCTGCAAGCGGCCTGATCGTGCCGGGCCTGCGCCTTGCCGTGGGCTTGGGATTGGGATTGGGATTAGCGATGCTGCCTGTCACTGGCACCGTGCAGGCGCAGGCATGGCGTTCGACCGGCGACTACCTGCGCCAGATCGACGTCGACGGGGACGGCCGCGTGTCGCGGGACGAATACATCGCGTGGATGAGCTACGGCTTCGATGCGATGGACCGCAACCGTGACGGCGTGCTGCAGGCATCCGAACAACCGGGTGGCCGCGGCAAGCCGTTGGCCCGCATCACGCATCATGCCAATCTTGCCGAGCGTTTTGCCCGGCAGGATGTGGACCGCGATGGTTTCCTGTCGGCGAAGGAACTGGCCGCGCCACCGCGCTAGCGACCGCCCTGGCCTTGCCTGCGCGAAGCCAGCAGTTCGATGGATGACCTAGGATGGATCAGGCGATGTTGGCCGCCGTTGCTCGTGGTGGCGCCTTGCACGATCAAGTCGATCACTTCAGCGGGATCGAGCGACGGATATAGCGCAAACAGTTGCCCGGCAAGTGCCGTCACGGCCGGCGCCGCGATGGACGTGCCACCGGCCAGCATCGTGCCTGCGTCGGTCCCGGGCAGCATCGCGCTGACCTGCTCGCCGTTGGCGTAGACGCGCACGTGCGCGCCGCTGCTGCTGAAACCGGAGACTTGCCCGTTTCGATCCACGGCGCCGACTACAAGGACATGTGGCATGTCCAGGCTTTCAGGCAACCCGCCGCTGAAATCGACATCGTTGGCCGCGTTGCCGGCCGCCACGACAAACAAAATGTCCGGGGCATTGCGTATGGCCTCGGTGAGCGGCGTGCCCCATGCGTCGAACAACTGACGTGCCTTGGCCCGCAGCTCACCGGGCGTGCCCTTCACGCCATTGTCCGCGAGGAGCGCTTCGTAATCTGCGGGCGTGGCACCCCAACTGATGTTCACCACGCGCACGTGCTGGGCCTTCAGGTAATCGATGATGCGGCTGGCGTCATGGCCGGAGCGGGCCATGTCGTTCAAGGAAGGCACGGGTGGCGGGATCCGCCACAAGTCGCTGCTCTGGCGCACGGCCAGTAACCGCGCGGCCGGATTCCCGCGCAACGCCACGTCGGAAACCATCGTCCCGTGGCTGTGGAAGCCGTAGGCCGAGCCTGCCTGCAGCAAGCGGGTGGCCTCCTCTGGCGATGCGGCGTCGAGTCGCGTGGCGAAATCATGCGCGGCCTGCGAGGCGATGCCCGCCATCAAATCGGCACGACCGATCGACAAGTCCCTGATCGTGCTTTCCTCGGTGCCTTGGCCGTCCAAATAGGTGCCCAGCAGCTCCGGGGTCTGGCGATGCGCGGCATCGAAACCGATGCCGTGAATGTCGTCGATGAAGCCATTGCCGTCATCATCACGACCGTTGGGCCGTTCCGTCTGGTTTGTCCATAGCCGTCCCTGGAAGCGCGACACGTCGGTGCCTTGGTCCCATACCGCGATCGTCACGGGCGTGAGGCCCTCGTCGGCGCGCAGCTCGACGGCGCGGCTGGCCCAGATGTCCGCACGCTTGGCGTCATTTGGCTGGATGTAGCGGTCGTAGGCGGCGACCTGGGCATCGCGCACGGGCGCCGTGCAGGCGAGGTCGAGCCGGGCGCTGATCACGTTGCGTGCCGTGTTTTCGTCGATGTAACCACGCGCCTTGTATGCAGGATCGACGACCGAGTCCAACACACCCATCAACATGGCGCGCTTGCCCGGCATTGCAAGACGGGTGCGGGCTTGCTTCACGTCGTCTCCCACCACGTCCCACGGCAACCTCTCCAGCTGTTGCTGGAGCGCGCGCTCGACCGCCGGCGCGGCATCCGCGGCGGGCGGGCACGTGGTTGCCAGCAGTGCGCGCGACCGTATGCAGCCAAGCATTTGATCCGCAGGTCGCTGCAGCGTGGCGACGTAAGCGGCGCAATGTGTTTCCAGCGCGTCGGCGTCGCCCGTCAGCACGGCCAGGTCGATGAGCGTGCCGTGCAAGCCGCGCAAGGTGGCGGGGTCTTTGATCACGTAATCGCGCAGGGTGGCTTCGGTGTCGTGTTTGACCTCGGCGGCCAGCGCATCGAATGCGGGGCCGCCTTCCAGCAGCGCGGAGACCGTGGAGGAGTCCGGCGTGTAGCGATGCTGCGGCAGGTCGGATTCCGAAAGGACCTGCCGGCGTTCGTGCCCAGGCTCTTGCGGCGTTGCGTCGGCAGCATGCGCCGAAACCAGGCCAGCGAGTGAGGTCAAGACTAGGATGCGCAACATGGCGGCTCCTTGCACCCAACACCTGCACGACTATGTGCCCGTGATGATGGCCGGTCAACTGCCATGCATCGATGCAGCGCATGGCGGCAAAGACCCACAAAAAAGCCGGCATTGGCCGGCTTCTTCGTGGTGCGACAATCGCTCGCTTACCAGATCTTCACGCGATCTTCTGGCTTCAGGTACAACTTCGCGCCGTCCTGCACCTTGAAGGTGTCGTACCAGGCGTCGATGTTGCGCACGGTCAGCGCGCGCCACGGGCCCGGGGTGTGCTCGTTGCCGATCACCTGCGCGCGCAGGGCGGCATCGCGCATCTTGGTGCGCCAGGTCTGCGCGTAGGCGAGGAAGAAACGTTCATCGCCGGTCAGTCCGTCGATCACCGGCGCCGGCTTGCCGCCCAGCGAGGCATGGTAGGCGTTGTACGCAGCCTGCAGGCCGGACACATCGGCGATGTTCTCGCCCAGCGTCTGCCTGCCGTTGATGTGCAGGCCCGGCAGCGGTTCGTAGGCGTCGTACTGCGCGACCAGCTTGTCGGCGGCGGTCTTGAAGTGCTCGGCATCAGCGGGTGTCCACCAGTTGTGCAGGCGGCCGTCGGCATCGAATTCGGCGCCGAGGTTGTCGAAGCCGTGGCTGACCTCGTGGCCGATCACCGCGCCGATCGCGCCGTAGTTGGCGGCATCGTCCGCATTCGGATCGAAGAACGGCGCTTCCAGGATCGCGGCGGGAAAGTTCATCGCGTTCTGCAGCGGCAGGTTCACCGCGTTCACCGTCTGCGGCGTCATCCACCACTCCTTGCGGTCCGGCGCCTGGTCCAGCTTGGCGCGCTGGTGGCGGTATTCGGTTTCTTCCGCTCGCAGCTCGTTGCCGAGCGGATCGTCGGCCTTCACTTCCAGCGACGAATAATCGCGCCACGTGTCCGGGTAGCCCACGCTGACCAGCATGGTTTCGGCCTTGGCCTTCGCCAGTTTCTTGGTTTCCGGCGTCATCCATGCCAGTTGGTCGATGCCGTCGCGGAAGGCGTTGACGATGTTGCCCACCATCGCCTCCACCTTGGCCTTGGACGAGGCGGGGAAATACTGCTTCACGTACAGCTGGCCGATGGCATCGCCCAGCGCGCCGTCGGTGGCGGCGATCGCACGCTTCCAGCGGTCGCGTTGCTGGGTGGTGCCCTGCAGCTGGGTGCCGTAGAAGCCGAAGCGCAGGTCGGCATAGGCCTTGGGCAGTAACGACGCGCTGTGGTTGAGCGCATGGAAGCGCAGGTAATCCTTCCAGGTTTGCAGCGGCTGGCTGGCGACCAGCGCCGAGAGTTTCCTGATCGCCTCCGGTTGCCATGCGACAAGGGTTTGCTGCGACGACAGCCCGGCGGCATCGAGATACGCGGCCCAGTCGATGCCGGGCGCGCTCTTGTCGAGATCGGCAGTCGGCCACGGGTTGTTGGCCTTGTGGACGTTCTGGGTGTCCACCACGCTGGCTTGAGCCTGCGCGATCTTCGTTTCCAACTCGAATACCGCGTTGGCCTTCGCTTCGGCATCTTCGGTGCCGGCCTGCTTGAGCAGCGCGGCGATGTAGGCCTTGTACGCCGCGCGATTGGCGGCCATGTCCTTGTCCGCCGACAGGTAGTACTCACGGTCCGGCATGCCCAGGCCGCCCTGCAGCAAGTAGCCCATGTTCCTTGACGGATCTTCCAGCCCCTGGCCGACGAACAGGCCGAACAGGTTCTCTGTGTAATAGTTGGTGGCATTCATCGGATCGACGTCTGCGCGCAGCGTGCCGCCGAGGTAGCGCGACAGCGATGCGCCATCGGTGATCGCCTCCACACTGTCCAGCTTCGGCTGCAGCGGCGCCAAGCCGTCCGCCTCGATGGCGGCCTCATCCATGTAGGCGGCGTAGTAGTCCGCGATCTTGCGCGCCTCGCTGCCCGGCGCGGGGTCGGATTTAGCCAGCCCCTGCACCAGCTCGGCCAGGCGCTTCTCCGCTTTCTCGAACACGGTGTAGAACACGCCGATGCTGGCGCGATCTGCGGGGATCTCGGCGTCGGCCTGCCAGCTGCCATTGGCATAGGCGTAGAAGTCGTCGCCCGGCTGCACGGCCTTGTCCATGCCGGCGAGGTCGATGCCGACGGCAGGTGCAACGGGCGCGGGCGCGGCGGCAGACCTGGGCGCCTTGTCGGCAGGCGCGCCGCGATCGCAGGCGGCGAGTGAAGCAATGACGGCCAGCGCCAAGGCAGCGCGGCGTAGGGACATCGAAGACATGTGGGTACCTCGTGTGGAAAACCCGTCCATCCTGCGCCTGTCCGTGTTTGGTGCATGTGCAGGAAGTGGGGGATGAATGCGCTCAAGGTCGCAGACTGCCGCATCGCGTCGATTGCCGGAGCGCAGGAAACGACGGGCCCATTGACTGGGCGGATCGTGCATTCTATGAACGCAAGACGCCGGCCTTGCGACCGGCGCCTCGCGTTGCCGCGGGGGAAATCAGTGGCCGGAAGCGCGGCTGGCGCCGAGTCCGGTTTCGGAGCGGATCTGCTGGGCCTCGAAACCGGCGCGGTCCTGCTCGCCGCGTCGGCTGTGGTCGAACTTCGACACCAGCCAGATGGTGACGAAGGCAAGCGTCACCGAGAACAACGCCGGCGAGGTGTAGGGGAACGGCGCGCTGCCCTTGGCATGGCCGAAGGTGTCTTCCCACACCGAGGGGCTCAGCACGGTCAACACGACCGCCGCGATCAAGCCGGCGAAGCCGCCGACCACCGCGCCGCGCGTGGTGCAGCCCTTCCACAGCACCGACAGCAGCAGCACCGGGAAGTTGGCCGAGGCCGCGACCGCGAACGCCAGCGACACCATGAAGGCGATGTTCTGCTTCTCGAAGATGATGCCGAGCACCACCGCGACGATGCCGAGCGCGACGGTGGTGATGCGCGAGACCCGCAGTTCCGCGGCGCTGTCGGCGTTGCCGTGCTTGAACACGGTGGCGTAGAGATCGTGCGAGACCGCAGAGGCGCCGGACAGCGTCAGTCCGGCCACCACCGCGAGGATGGTGGCGAAGGCGACGGCCGAGATGAAGCCGAGGAACACGTCGCCGCCGACGGCCTTGGCCACCAGCACCGCGGCCATGTTCTGCGCGCCCTTGCCGCCGAGGATCTCGCCCTTGGCGACATCGGCGAACTCCGGGTTGGTCAGCACCAGCGTGATCGCGCCAAAGCCGATGATGAAGATCAGCAGGTAGAAGTAGCCGATCCACGTCGTCGCCCAGAACACCGACTTGCGTGCTTCCTTGGCATCGGGCACGGTGAAGAAACGCATCAGGATGTGCGGCAGGCCGGCGGTGCCGAACATCAGCGCCATGCCGAAGCCGATCGCGGAGATCGGGTCCTTGATGAAGCCGCCGGGCCCCATGATCGCCTGCCCGGCCGCGGCGGCTTCCTCGGGTGTCTTGCCGGCGTTGGCAGCGACCTGCGCCTTCACCGCCACCGCGTTCTCGAACAGCGACTCGAAGCTGAAGCCGTACTTGGCCATGATCATGATCGCCATGAAGGTCACGCCCGAGAGCAGCAGCACCGCCTTGATGATCTGCACCCAAGTGGTGGCGGTCATGCCGCCGAAGAGCACGTAGACCATCATCAGGCCGCCCACCAGCACCACCGCGATCCAGTAGTCCAGGCCGAACAGCAGCTTGATGAGCGAGCCCGCACCGACCATCTGCGCGATTAGGTAGAACGCCACCACCACCAGCGTGCCGCTGGCGGCGAACGCGCGGATCGGGGCCTGCTTGAAGCGGTAGCCCGCGACATCGGCAAAGGTGAACTTGCCGAGGTTGCGCAGGCGCTCGGCCAGCAGGAAGGTGAGGATCGGCCAGCCGACTAGGAAGCCGATCGCGTAGATCAGGCCGTCGTAGCCGCTCGCCATCACCGCCGCCGAGATGCCCAGGAACGAAGCCGCCGACATGTAATCGCCGGCGATCGCCAAGCCATTCTGGAAACCGGTGATGCCGCCGCCGGCGGTGTAGAAATCAGAGGCCGAGCGCGTGCGCGACGCGGCCCATTTGGTGATCCACAAGGTGCCGATCACGAACACCGCGAACATGCTGATCGCCAGCCAGTTGGTCGGCTGCTTGGCGGTCTGGCCCACATCCGGGGAAGCGAGCGTGCTGCCGCAGGCGAGCAACAACAGGATTGCCGCCCACATCATCTTCATCGCGCGGCTCATTGGCCCGCCTCCTTCAGCACTTCGGCAGTGAGGCGGTCGAATTCACGGTTCGCACGCCACACGTAATAGCCGGTGATGAGCACGGTGAACACGATCAGCGCGATCGCGATCGGGATGCCGATGGTGGTCACGCCATCGCCGATGCGCCGGGCCAGGAACGCCTTGTCGAAGGCGATCAGGCCGATGTAGCCGTAGTAGGCGACCAGCATCAGGAGGGTCAGTGTCCAGCCCAGCGTGTTCCGCTTGCGCTTGAGCAACTGGTAGGTGGGATTGGCCTCGATCCTGGCCAGGGTGGGGTCAAGCGATGTGTCAGGGGTGCTGTTCATGTGCCCTCCAGGATCAGAAGCCGGTGGTGTTGCGGTCAGAAGCTGTACTTGATGGTGGTGTGCAGGCGGCGCAGGTCGCCGTCAGTGCCGCTCTCGATCTCGCGCTTGCCCCAGATCAGCTCCGCGCCGACATCCAGTTTGGGGAAGGGGCTGTAGATCAGGTTGGCGTGGATGGATTGCGACGACCGGGTGACGCCAAAGCCCGTCCATGCGGTGTCGTTGTCGAACTGCGCGCGCGAGAACATCAGGTTGCCGCGCAGCTTGGGGTCGAACACGTGCCGCCACGACACGAAGCCGGCGACCACGCCGGTTTCCTCGATGTCGCCGGCGAGTGCATCCAGCGTGCCGTCGGTGCCCAGCGCGAAGCCGACGTAGCGACCGATGCCCTGGCCGCCGGTGACCATGTAGCGGATGTCGTCTTTCTTGCCGATGTTGACCTTGCCCGACACGCTGAGACCGTAACCGGCGCCGCTGGCGCTGGCGCTGGTGGTCGCGGTCTCGTGGCGCAACTGCCGCGCAAGGCCGGCGACGCTGACATGGCCCCAGTCGCCCTTCCTGGTCCAGCGCGCGGTGATGTCCGGCACGCTGCCGTCGTCACTGACCGTGCGCGCGGTGCTTTGGTAGGCACTGACCACGGTCTGCGGGTTTTCCAGCGAGATCGAGAATGGCCCGTGCGTGTAGCGCAACTGCGCCTGGCGCACGAACACCGTGCCCTCGGTCGGGCCGACGAAATCCACCGCGTCGGGCAGGGAAGCGACATCCTGGAAATTGCTCCAGGTCTGGCCGGCCAGCCACTTGTCCCAGGTCACGAAGGCCTGGCGGACGGTGACGCCATGGGTGTTGGTGGATGCTTGGTTGCCGAGGATGTTGCTGCCGCCGCCAAACAGGTCGAACTCCAGATAGGCGCGCGTCTTGTGGCCCTGCACGTCGCCATCGGCGGCGAACCAGAAGCGCGAGAACTGCGCGTGGGTGTCGAAGTCGGTGCTGGATTCATCCGCGCCGCCGACCGGGATCGCGCCCGGCAGGTAGAACAGGCGCCCGGCGGTGCCGTCGGGGATTTCGCCGGCATCGGTGTCGGTGAGCATCGCGTCGAGCTTGATGAAGCCGCCGAAACTGAAGCGGCTGTCGGGATTGCCGCTGGTCAGGATGGGCGTGGACTGGATCTTCGGTTTGCCCTCGTCGGCTGCCGGCGCGGCCTGCGCGGTGCGCACCTCGTCCAGCTGCGTGCGGGTGTCGCTGAGGGTGGCTTGCTGCTGCCGTTGCGCCGACAGCAGCGCCTGTACCTGCGCTTCAAGCTGGGCAACGCGCGCTTCCAGTTCCTTTTCCTTCGCGGATTGCGCCAGCGCCATGCCCGGGGCGAGCAATGCGGCGGCGATGGCGAGGCCGAGGAAGTGTTTGTGATGCAAGGTTTTCATGGGGTGGATCCTTGTGGAAGTCAGGAGCCGGCAGCTTGGAACCGGGTCGAGGTTCCGCGCATTGATCCAGATCGCCTATTCCCCATTGGTCGAAGCTGCAGTGCAGCATCGACCATCGTCTAACGTCGCACCGACATCGCTTGCGGCACACTCCAAGACATCCAAGCAGCCACGGAGTCGTCCATGTCCCGGCCAGAAAACAGCATTCCCGCGCCCGCCAATTTCGTCGCCAACGCCAACATGCGGCATCGCGATTACGTGCGCGAGTACGACGAGTCCGTGCGCGACCCGGACGCGTTCTGGGGCCGCATCGCCGAGCGCCTGGAGTGGACGCGCAAGCCGACCATCATCCGCAACGTCAGCTTCGATCTCGCCGATTTCCGCATCCGCTGGTACGAGGACGGCGAGTTGAACGCCAGCGTCAACTGCCTGGATCGCCACCTGCGTGACCACGGCGACAAGGTGGCGTTGGTGTTCGAACCGGACGATCCGGCCACGCCCGCACGCAAGGTGACCTATCGCGAATTGCACCAGCAGGTCTGCCAGCTGGCCAACGCGATGCGTGCGATGGGCGTGGGCAAGGGCGATCGCGTCACCATCTACCTGCCGATGATCCCCGAGGCCGCCGCCGCGATGCTGGCCTGCGCGCGGATCGGTGCGGTGCACACGGTGGTGTTCGGCGGTTTCGCGCCGCATTCCATCGCCGACCGCATCGCCGACAGCCAGAGCAAGCTGGTCATCACCGCCGACGAGGGCCGTCGTGGCGGCCGCAGCGTGCCGCTCAAGGCGAACGTGGACGCCGCGTTGAAACTGCCGGACACGGATTCGGTGGAGAAAGTGCTGGTGCTGCGCCATACCGATGGCGCGATCGACTTCGACAGCGAGCGCGACGTGTGGTGGCACGAGGCGGTGACCGATCAACCGGTCAGTTGCCTGCCCGAGCGCATGAACGCCGAGGACCCGCTGTTCATCCTCTACACCTCCGGCAGCACCGGCAAGCCCAAGGGCGTGCTGCACACCACCGGCGGCTACCTCGTGTTCGCCAGTTACACGCACGAGATCGTCTTCGACCTCAAGCCCGACGACGTGTACTGGTGCACGGCCGATGTCGGCTGGATCACCGGACACACCTACATCGTCTATGGCCCGCTGGCGAACGGCGCGACGACGGTGATGTTCGAAGGCATCCCCAGCTGGCCGAATGCCTCGCGCTTCTGGGAGGTGGTGGACAAGCACCAGGTCACGATCTTCTACACCGCACCGACCGCGATCCGCGCGTTGATGCGCGAAGGCGACCATGCGGTCAAGCGGACCTCGCGCAAATCGCTGCGCCTGCTCGGCAGCGTGGGCGAGCCGATCAACCCCGAGGCCTGGCGCTGGTATCACACAGTGGTGGGCGACGAGCGCTGCCCAATCGTCGATACCTGGTGGCAGACCGAGACCGGCGGCGCGCTGATCTCGCCGCTGCCCGGCGCCACCGACATGAAGCCCGGTTCGGCGACGTTGCCGTTGCCCGGCGTGCGCCCGGCACTGGTGGATGCGCAGGGCACGGTGCTGGAAGGCGCGGCCGAGGGCAACCTCGTCCTGCTCGATTCCTGGCCCGGGCAGATGCGCACCGTCTATGGCGATCACCAACGTTTCATCGACACCTATTTCAAAACCTATCCCGGCACCTATTTCACCAGCGACGGCTGTCGTCGCGATGCCGATGGCTATTACTGGATCACCGGGCGGGTGGACGATGTCATCAACGTCAGCGGCCATCGCATCGGCACCGCCGAGCTGGAAAGCGCGCTGGTCGCGCACGCCAAGGTGGCCGAGGCGGCGGTAGTGGGATTCCCGCACGACATCAAGGGGCAGGGCGTGTACGCCTACGTCACCTTGAAGGATGGCGAAGTGCCGTCGGACGAATTGAAAAAGGAGTTGAACGCGATGGTACGGCAGGAGATCGGGCCGATCGCCAGCATCGACCATCTGCAATGGGCGCCGGGTTTGCCCAAGACGCGCAGCGGCAAGATCATGCGGCGCATCCTGCGCAAGATCGCCGAGAACGCGCCGGACCAGTTGGGCGATACCTCGACACTGGCCGATCCGGCGGTGGTGGAATCGCTGGTGCGCGAGCGCCAGGTGCCCGGCAAGTAATTCGCGCGCGGCCGGATGCGCACCGGGGCGGTGGCTGAGGCATCATCGGTGGATGCCGTTGATTCTGATTGCCGATGACCACCCGCTGTTCCGCGAAGCGCTGCGCGGCGCGATCACCCGCCTGATGCCGGACACGCAGCTGCGTGAGGCGCAGGATGCGAGCGGCCTGTACGCGATGGTCGATGCCGCGCCGGATGCAGACTTGCTCCTGCTCGACCTCACGATGCCCGGCGTGCAAGGGCTTTCCGCATTGGTCCACCTGCGCGCGCAACATCCGCAACTGCCGGTGGTGATGGTGTCGGCGCGCGAGGAGCCATCACTGATGCGCCGCGCGCTGGACCACGGCGCGACCGGCTTCATCCCGAAATCGGCCGATGCGGCGCAGATCGGCGAGGCGGTGCGGCAGGTGCTGGAAGGCGAACGCTGGATCCCGCCAACGGCATTGCAGGGCATGCAGGCGATGGACGATGACGAACGCGACATCGCCCGCCGCATCAGCGAGCTCACCCCGCAGCAGTTCCGCGTACTGCAGATGCTCGGCACTGGCCTGCTCAACAAGCAGATCGCCTACGAGCTCGGCATTTCCGAGGCAACGATCAAGGCGCACATGACCGCGATCCTGCGCAAGCTGGGCGCGAACAATCGCACCCAGGCCGTGCTGATCGCCGGCAGGCTGGCGGTCGATCCGAACAGCGTCATCGCGCCGCCGGAGGAAGCCGAACCATGACGGGCACGGATCGCCAAGACAACCGTGCGCTGGTCGACCGCTACCTCACCGCGTACATAGCCTTCGATGTTGCCGGCATGTGCGCGTTGCTGGACCCGGAGGTGGTCTTCGAGAACTACAGCGACGATGTGCTCACCGCGGCGACGAAGGGCGTCGAGGCGTTCCGCCGGTTGGCGGAAGACTCAGCGGCGCTGTTCGCCACGCGTGCGCAGAAGCTGGTGTCGCTGCGCTTGGAGGCCGATCGCGCCATCGCGGTGATCGACTTTGAAGGCGTGCTGGCCCGCGACATCGAGGGCGGCCCAGCGGCAGGCAGCGTGATCGCCTTGACCGGCAAGTCCGAATTCGAATTCCGCGGCGGCGCGATCACCCGCATCATCGACCGCAGTTGATGCACTCAGGCGGCGAGGAAGCCGCCGATCGCCTTCGCCACTTCTTCCGGCGCTTCCATGTGCAGGTGATGCGTGCCCGGCATCACGATCAACTCGCCGTGCGGCAGGCTGGCCGCGTAACGGCGGCGGATGTCGTCGGGCAGGTAGGGCTGTGCGGGGTCGGCGAAGATCACCTGGGTCGGGCATTCGATGCCGCCGATCAGGTTTTCGATCTGCGCATCCACCGGCCGCATGAAGGTCGGCACGGTCAGACGCTGGTCGCTGGACCATTCCCAACCGCCCTCGGCCGGGCGGATGCCGCGCTCGACGATCAACCGCGCGACCGGCTCGCTCATCTGGTTGGCGCGCATGCGGGCATGGATCGCGGGTTCCGGCGAAGGAAACACGCGTAGCGGCTTGTCGGCCAGCGCGCGCGCGGCGGCGACCGATTCGCGCATGCGGCGCGAGGTGTGTTCCGGCGTGTCGGACAGGCCGCCGAGCGCCTCGATGCACACCAGTTTTTCGACCCGACCGGAAGTGGAGGCCGCGACCAGGCTGGCGATGCCAGCGCCCATCGAATGCCCGAGCAAGCGGAAATCCTGCCATCCGAGTGCATCGGCCGCGTCCAGCACGTGGTGCACCGCGACCTCGAACGTGTAATGGCCGCCGGGCGGCAAATGCGCGCTGCGACCGTGGCCGGGCAGGTCCAGGGCGATCAGTTCGATATCGTCCAGATGCGCGGCCAGCGGGACGAAGCTCGCGGCATTGTCCAGCCAGCCATGCAGGGCCAGCACTTTCGGCGCGCCTGCGCGTCCGCCACGCAGCGCATGCAGGCGGCCCAACGGGATGTCGAGAGTGGTTTCTTCGAGGCGGATGCTCATGCGGCGGCACCTGCGTCCCGCGCGATGCCGGCGAGCGCCGCGACATGCGATGGCGCGTCGTTGAGACAGGCGATGTAGCGGAACTCCGCGCCACCGGCCGCGCGAAAAGCATCGGCGTTCTGCATCGCGATTTCCTCCAGCGTCTCCAGGCAATCCACCGCAAAACCGGGACAGGCGACGTCGAGCCGATGCACGCCATCGTGCGCGAGTTGTTCCACGGTCTGCAAGGTGTAGGGCTGCAGCCAACGCTCGCGCCCGAAACGCGACTGGTAAGTCAGTAGGATGTCCTCGCGTGGGATGCCGAGGGCCTCGGCGATCGCTTGCGTGCCGGCCTCGCACTGCGTGGCATAAGGGTCGCCGCCATTTACCAACCGCTCGGGAATGCCGTGGAAGGAGAGCAGCAGGCGATCTCCACGACCATGGGTTGCCCAATGTGCGCGGATGCTGGCGGCGATCGCCTCGGCCCAACGCGGATCGACGTGGTAGTCGCGCACCACGTGGATGCGCGCATCGGGCAGGCGCGCACGTAGGGTGGCGACGACATCCTCCATTGAGGCGGTGGTGGTGGTCGAATACTGCGGATACAGCGGCAGCACGGTGATGTCGCGGATGCCTTCGCGATGCAACTGCGTGATGGCATCTGCGAGCGCGGGTTGGCCATAGCGCATCGCCGGCAGCACGCGCCAGGACGGCAGCGCCGCCTGCATCGCACGGGCCAGGCGCAGGGTGTAGGCGAGCAGCGGCGAGCCTTCGTCGCCCATCCAGATCTCGGCGTATTTCTCCGCTACCACCGGGCTGCGGCGCGGCAGGATCACCCAGTCGAGCAGCGGTTTCCACAGCAGATGCGGGATCTGCACCACGCGCTTGTCGGTGAGGAATTCGCGCAGGTAGGCGTGCACCGCTTCGGCGGTCGGCGCGGTCGGCGTGCCGAGGTTGGCGATGACAAGGCCGCGGGTGGCGACGGGCGATGAGGTCGACATGGCCGGGCAGGATACCGTGCGGGCGCGTTCGGAGCCGCCGCTTATGCCCGCGAATCATGTTCATGCGCGGGCCGGTTTGCGCGGCAGGGCTGCGGCTATCCTGCCCGCAAGCCTGTCGTTTCCGGAGTTTGCCCATGCGTCGTGCCGCCCTGGCCCTTGCCATCCTTCTCGCCGCCGCGCCTGCCTTTGCCGGCGACACCGAGGATGCGCGTGCGCGCAACGCCGTGCGCGTGTTGAACGAAAGCCTGGCGATCCCCGAATCCGCCATCCCCGACAAGCTGTTCGACGAGGCGCGCGCCATCGTGATCGTGCCCGATACCATCAAGGCGGGACTGGTGGTGGGCGGCCGCCGTGGTCTGGGCCTGATGTCGGTGAAGCGCCCGGACAACACCTGGTCGCCGCCGGTCTTCGTCAAGCTGGTCGGCGGCAGCGTCGGCTTCCAGGCCGGCGTGCAATCCGCCGACGTGATCCTGGTGTTCCGCAGCGATCGCGGCGTGGCTGACATCGTCAACGGCAAGTTCACCCTGGGCGCGGATGCTTCCGCGGCGGCCGGCCCGGTCGGGCGCAGTGCCTCGGCCGCCACCGACGGCCAGCTCAAGGCCGAGATCTGGTCGTGGTCGCGCGCACGCGGCCTGTTCGCCGGGATTGCGCTGGATGGCGCGGTGCTGAAGATCGACGACGAGGCCAATCAGGCCGTGTACGGCAACGGCGCGACGCCGCGGATGATCTTCGAGGGTCGCGCGCCGCAGTCTGGCAGCGCCGAGGTGGTCGCCTTGACCGACACGCTGGAAGAGGCCACCGCGACCGCGCGTGCCCGCCGCGGCGAATCGCCTGAAACGGCCCAGCCGGCGAGCCCTGCAGCCCCCGCCGCGACGCCGGCCACACCTGCGACCCCCGCCGCGACGCCGGCCACACCTGCGACCCCCGCCAAGCCGGAAGAGGGCGGCGTGACCACCACGCCCATCCCCTGAGCGCCGGACGCGGGGCCTGCGTTATCCTTCGCACATCTCCCGTATAGCTGGAATCCCCGTCATGATCGGTTGGCGCGAACTTCTCATCCTGCTGGTCATCGTGCTGCTGATCTTCGGCGCCAAGCGCCTGCGCAACATCGGCGAGGACCTCGGCGGCGCGGTGAAGGGCTTCAAGAAGGGGATGAAAGACCCCGAGCAGCTGCCCGACGCCAGCGAGCGTACGGCCAATGACCAGAAGCGCAGCGAAGACGCCCCGCAGGACCGCGTGCCGCCGCGCGACTCCTGATCGTCGCGGCGCCCGTCGCAGGTTTGCGCGATGTTTGAAATCAGCTTCCCCGAACTCATCATCCTCGCCGTCGTGGCCCTGCTCGTGCTGGGCCCCGAGCGCCTGCCGCGCGCCGCGCAGTTTGCCGGCCTGTGGGTGCGCCGCGCACGCGCGCACTGGCATGCGGTGAAGATGGATTTCGAACGCGAACTGGCCGACGAAGACCTGCGCAAGAGCCTGGAGGCAACCAAGGCCGCGATGCAGGACATGCAGGCCAGTCTCCGGGAGAGCATCGACGAGGTGGACGCCGTCGCGCGCAGCGCCACGGCATCATCAGAGGTCAAGGTCGAAGCCAAGGATGACGCGCCGCCTTCGCCTGATGCCCATGACGAACGCCGTGATGGTTGAGTCAGGAGAGACACCGACCGCCAGCGGTGGCTGGATGTCGCATCTGATCGAGCTGCGCAGGCGCCTGATGACGGTGACGATCGTGGTGATCGTGATCTTCGCCGTGCTCGCCTTCTTCAGCGACCAGCTCTACAGCCTGCTCGCCGCGCCGATGCTGGCGGTGCTGCCGCCGGGCAGCCAGCTGGTCGCCATCGATCCGCTGACGCCGTTCTCCACGCCGCTGCGCCTTGCGCTGTACCTGGCGATCATCGCGGCCGCGCCAGTGTTGCTTTACCAGGCGTGGGCGTTCATCGCACCGGGCCTGTATCAGCGCGAGAAGCGCGTGGCCGCGCCGCTGCTGGTGTCGGCGATGCTGCTGTTCTACGCCGGCTGCGCGTTCGCCTATTTCGCGTTGCTGCCGGCGATGTTCAAGTTCCTCGCGATCACCCGCCCGGAAGGCGTGGCGATGATGCCCGACATCGCGCGTTACCTCGATTTCGTCGCGATCATCGCGCTGGCCTCCGGCTTCAGTTTCGAGGTGCCGATCGCCACTATCATCCTGGTCTTGCTGGGCTGGGTGACGCCGAAGCAACTGGCCGATGCACGCGGCTACGCGATCATCGCCATCTTCGTGATCGCGATGATCATCACCCCGGGCGATGGCTTGTCGATGATCATGATGGCGATCCCGATGTGCCTGCTGTACGAGGCGGGCATCCTTGCCGCGCGCATGATCGCACCCAAGTCGCGCGATGCCTCCACCGACGCCACCCGCTGACGCATCACACGATGCGGCCGGTTTCTGGCCGCGCGCCGCGGCATGGCTGATCGATGCGGCGCTGGTGGCCTTGCCCGTCACGCTGTTGATATTGCTGCTGCGCGATGACGGCGTGCCGTCGCTCCCGGAGCAATGGCAGCAGCTGGGCGCGGCGACGGGCCGGGCGGCGATGGCGTCCGCCGATCGCGGCGATTCGATGGCGATGATGCTGCAATCGTGGATGTCGCCGACGGGCCCGGTGCGCCCGGCCATCACCGCCTTCGTGTCCAGCCTGTATGCGGCAGCCTGGCCGGCGGTTGCGCTGTTCGTGCTGATCGGCCTGCTGTACTGGCCCTTGCAGGAAGCCGGACGCCACCATGCCACCTTCGGCAAGCGCGCGCTGGGCTTGCGCGTGGAAGGTGCGGAGGGCGCGCGGCCGGGACCGGCGCGGGCCTATCGTCGTCACGTCGCCGGCACGCTGTCGTGGCTCACGCTCAACATCGGCCACCTGCTCGCGGCACGCCCACCGGGGCACCGGGCCTTGCACGATCGCATCGCCGGCACCCGCGTGGCATGGCGCGAGGATGCATCGCGCCGGGTACCGGGATGGGGATGGCTCGCCATCGTCATCGCCTGCGTGTTGCCAGTGGTCGTCGCGGTTTGGGCGGCGATGTCGCTCTCCGCCGCGATGCAGGCGGCGATGGGGTTGTGATCGAGTGCGCCTGATCTGGCTGGTCGACCAGGCCGCTCGATCAGGCTTCGATATGGTGGGATGCGGGGGGAGGCGCGCTGTCGGCGGCTGCATCATCGGCGAAGGTATCGCGCCAGATCAGGTAGCCGCCGCCGCTGATCACCACCAGCACCGCGGTGATGAAGGCGAAGGCCAGCAGCAGGCCGACGATGAAGGCCAGCGGCGCGAAGATCTTGCCGAGGACCAGCATCACCACGCCGCCGACGATGGACAGCATCAGCCCGGCCACCATCACCGCGATGAAGAACAGCACCGCGGCGAAAAGATTGGGCGCGAGG
>JACSSF010000008.1 GCA_014879375.1 Lysobacteraceae bacterium | reverse complement strand
GTCCTTGTCGAGCGAACTGATCTGGCTGACCTTCACGCCCGGCGCGGGCTCGATCTCGAACCGGGTGATGACCGGGCCCGGATAGGCGCCGACCACCTGCGCGTCGATGCGGAAATCCTTGAGCTTGAATTCGATCTGGCGGCTCAACGCCTCCAGCGTCTTTTCGTCGTAGCCGACCGGCTGCGGCTTGGGGTCATCCAGCAGCGCGAGCGGCGGCAATGCGCCCGGGTCGCCGCCCATGAACAGCGGGATCTGCTGGTCGCGCTTGGCGCGCTCGCTCTTCTCCACCACCACGGTCGCGGCCGGGGGCGGCTCGATCTTGACCGGCTCGCGCCTGGCGCGCAGTTGGGTATCGACCTTGCGCGCCTCGGTGCGTTCCTCGCGCAGGGTGCGGGCCTCGCTCCACTCGCTCGCCTGCTTCTGGCCGCGGCGGAACAGGTCCGGCAGCTTCAGCACCTGTGCGCCGATCCAGTCCATCACCGCGAACCACGACAGTCCCGTCGCCAGCGTCACCGCGATCAGCAGCAAGGCCAGCAGGAAGAGATTGCTGCCCATCGGCCCGAACAAGGTGTGCAGGGAGTTGCCGACCAGTTGGCCCAGGATGCCCCCGGCGCCAGCAGAGAAGTTCGGCACCTCGCCGATGCGCAGCCACAAGAGGCCCACGCTGGCGATCAGGAACGCGAACAAGCCGATCAGGCGCAGGGCTGGGCCGAGGTCGGCATCGCCATCCCCGTCGCTGTCCATCTTGAACAGGGCGATCCACGCCACGATGCCGAGGATGATCGGCAGCAGGAAGGCCGCGTAGCCGCACAGGTAGATCAGCAGGCTGGCCAGCCACGCGCCCACCTCGCCGCCGACGTTGTGCAGGTTGCCGGTCACGCTGCCGGTGGTGTTGAAGCCCGGGTCTTCCGGCGAATAGGTGACGAGGATCGCCAGCAGGTATAGCAGCAACGGCGCGATCGCGATCATCAGCACGTCGCGCATCACCCGCTGGCGGCGCGGATTGGGTGCGGTGGCACGGGCAGCCGCGTCAGTGCTGCGGGGCTTGCGGGCGCGTCGGGCCGGATTGGGGGTTGCCACCGTAATGTTTTGCCTTCGGTTTTATTCGCAGCTTATTGATTTTCAAAAACAAATCAAGGGTCGATGCTGTATCGGATGCGGCATCGACCCCATCATCATCAGAGCTTCATGTCCAGCAGCGCCGGGTGCACCAGCTTGCCGTCCTCGACATTGATGCCCTTCACCAGCGCGGCGTTCTCGCGCCATTGCGGGCCGGATGCCAGCTTGTTCACCCACGGCAGGATGGCCGCGCAAATCGCCTGCGAGCTGGTCTGCGGCACGGCGCCCGGCATGTTGGTCACGCAGAAGTGGGTCACGCCCTCTTCCACGTAGGTCGGGTCCTTCCAGGTGGTCGGGCGCGAGGTCTCGAAGCAACCGCCCTGGTCGATGGCGATGTCGACGACCACGCTGCCGTCTTCCATGCCCTTCAGCATGTCGCGGGTCATCACCTTCGGCGCAGCCGCCCCGGTGACCAGCACCGCGCCGATCACGAGATCCGCCGAGGCCACTTCCTTCGCCACCACGTCCGCGTACGGATATAGCGCGGTGACATTCGGGCCGATGTTCCTCGCCTCGTCCATGCGGTCCTGGCGCATCTCGAACACGACCACGTTCGCACCACCGGCAGCGGCGAGTTCCGCCGACGCACGGCCCGCCTGGCCGGCGCCGAACACCACCACCTTGCCGCGCTCGGTCGAGGCGAGGCCGCCCAGCAGCTTGCCCTTGCCGCCCATCGGCTGGTGCAGCAGGTGCGTGCCGACCTGCACACCGATCTTGCCGGCGATCACCGACATCGGCGC
>JACSSF010000009.1 GCA_014879375.1 Lysobacteraceae bacterium | reverse complement strand
GCCAGCTCCTGTCGCGAGATCCGCAGCTGGGTGCCTTGCGGATGGCTCATCGCGTCGGGTTCCTCCGCCAGATCGTGGAGGGTCCGGGTGATGCGGTCGGTGACATCGAGGAAGGCCAAGCGGCTGGCCTTGCGACTGGTGTCGCGCAGGCGGCGCGCCAGTTGACCGCCGATCCCGTACAGGAGGCGTGGCGCGTCGGCGGCCAGCGGGCCGGACATCAGCTGGAGCAACTGGTCGCAGCCGATTTCGGCCAGCTCGCAGGCACTGCGCGTGCGCAGGGTGACTTCGCGCCGTTCCGAGGTGGATCCGAACAGGCCCATCTCGCCGACGAATTCACCAGGGCCGAAGTAGCCGAGGATCAGTTCGCGGTTGTCGTCTTCCTCGGCCAGGATGCTGACCGAGCCGTCGATGACGTAATACAAGGTGCCGGTGGCGTCACCGGGGCGGAAGATGTCCGCGCGCGAGGGGTAGCGACGGCGTTGGGTGTATTGCAGGAACCGCTCGATGGTCGGGCCATCGGGCGCGAGCGTGCCGGTCTGGCGGCGCAACGCTAGGTTCAGGGATACGGGCAGGTTCATCGCATGGCCGTTCGGGGGAAGCCCCCAAGCTTAGGCGCTTGGGAACCACACGGCAAACGGCCCCGCGCGGCGGGGCGGGGGATGCTTCATAATGCCCAGCTCGCGTCCCCCAGCCGGAGTTCCGCCGTGGTCAAGCCGTTGCCGCGCTTGAAGCTGCAAGGTTTCAACAACCTCACCAAGTCGCTGTCGTTCAACATCTACGACGTGTGCTACGCCGTGTCCGAGGACGAGCGCCAGCGCTACATCGAATACATCGACGAGGAATACAACGCCGACCGCCTGACCCAGATCCTGACCGATGTGGCCGAGATCATTGGCGCCAACATCCTCAACATCGCGCGCCAGGATTACGACCCGCAGGGCGCCTCGGTGACGATCCTGATCTCCGAGCAGCCGGTCATCGACAAGGCCGATGCCAAGGGCGTCATTTCCGATGCGGTGGTCGCGCACCTCGACAAGTCGCACATCACCGTGCACACCTATCCGGAGACGCATCCCGACAACGGCATCGCGACTTTCCGCGCCGACATCGACGTGTCCACCTGCGGCGTCATCTCGCCGCTGAAAGCCCTGAATTACCTGATCGAATCGTTGGAAAGCGACATCGTGATCATGGATTACCGCGTGCGCGGCTTCACCCGCGACGTGAAGGGCCGCAAGCATTACATCGACCACAAGATCAACTCGATCCAGGACTACCTGGCCAAGAACATCAAGTCGCGCTACGAGATGCTCGACGTGAACGTGTATCAGGAAAACCTCTTCCACACCAAGATGCACCTGAAGGACTTCGATCTCGACAACTACCTGTTCGAGGAGAAGGCCAAGAACCTCTCGTTCAAGGACCGCATGAAGATCGAGCAGCGCTTGAAGCGCGAGATCGAGGAGCTCTATCAGGGCCGCAATCTGGCCGATTGATCGATTTTCTGCCGGCAGAAGAAAGGCCGCTTGCGGGCGGCCTTTTCATTGGGCGATGTCGCCTCGGCGGGGTGCGCGGTCAGAGCCGGTAAGCGACCGTCTTCATCACCTTCGACGCCATCGACATCAACCCCGGCACCGGGAAAGGTAGCGTGCGTGCGCCGGCAGCTTCGGCTTCATTGGCGTGGCGGGCTTCATCCGCCTTCATCTGCTCAAGGATGGCGCGGCTGCGCAGGTCCTCGGCGGGCAGATCTTCCAGATGCGCGTCCAGATGGGCTTCGACCTGGCGCTCGGTCTCGACCACGAAGCCGAGGTTCCAGCCATCGCCGCGCAGCCCGGCCAGCGCGCCGATCGCGAAGCTGCCGCCATACCAGACCGGGTTGAGCAGGCTGGGGCGGCTGCCGAGCTCGGTCAG
>JACSSF010000201.1 GCA_014879375.1 Lysobacteraceae bacterium | reverse complement strand
ATTCGCACGGCGATGCCATCCGGATGCGCGCGCACGGGATGATCGGCAGGCAGGTGCGGCAACCATTCGCTGATACGGCCGACGCGCTCGAGCCGGAACACCTTGGCGAGCTCCGCGTCGGCGCCATCGGCCTTGAGCACGATGAAGTCCTGCATCCGCTTCCATTCGCCTTCGGCATACATGTCGAGGCCGCCGACCGTATAGAACCAGCGGAAACGCCCGTCCTTGCCGAATTCGATGCCACTGGCGGTTTCCATCACGTCCACCAGGCGATAGCGGCCAGCCGGATCGGGCAGCGCCTGGGCAGGCGACTCATCCATGGCACGCACCGGCAGCGCGGCCCACAGCATCAAGGGAAGTGAAAGCCACCATGACCTCATCGGGATTTTCCCTTGCGTCCTTGCGTCGGCAGGTCCAATAGCGGCAATTGCGACTCGCCGGGAATATCGCGTTGCAGTCGGTCGAGCTCCTCGCGGAAATCATCGACATCCTCGAACGCGCGATACACCGACGCAAAGCGCACGAAGGCGACCTGGTCAAGCTTGCGCAGCTCCCCCATCACGAATTCGCCGACACGGCGCGACGCCAATTCGCGTTCTGCGGTCATGCGCAGGTCGTGCACGACGGCGCGCACCGCGGCCTCGATCTGTTCCTCGGACACCGGGCGCTTGTGCAGCGCACGGTCGAAACTCTGGCGCAGCTTGCGTGCATCGAATGGCTCGCGGCGACCATCGGACTTGATGATCGCAGGCAGCTTCAGCTCGATGGTTTCCAGCGTCGAGAAACGCTCGCCGCAGGCCTCGCATTCGCGGCGGCGGCGGATCGTCGCGCCATCGTCGCTGACGCGCGAATCGATGACGCGGGTGTCACCATGCTGGCAGAAGGGACAGTGCAAGGCTCAGCCGTACACCGGGAACTGCTTGCACTGCTTTTCGACATTGCCGCGCACGCCCGCGATGACGTTCTCGTCCTTCGGGTTGTCCAGCACGTCGCAGATCCAGTGGGCCAGCGCCACGCAGTCGGGCTCCTTGTAGCCGCGCGTGGTGACCGCCGGCGTGCCCAGGCGCAGGCCCGAGGTCACGAACGGCTTGCGCGGGTCATTCGGCACCGAGTTCTTGTTGACGGTGATGTGCGCGCGGCCGAGGGCTTCCTCCGCCTCCTTGCCGCTGACATCCTTGCCGATCATGTCGACCAGCATCAGGTGGTTCTCGGTGCCGCCGGAAACGATCTTGTAGCCGCGCGCAATGATCACCTCGGCCATCGCCTTGGCGTTCTTCACCACTTGCTCCTGATAGGTCTTGAACTCCGGCTCCAGCGCTTCCTTGAACGCGACAGCCTTGCCGGCGATCACGTGCATCAGCGGTCCGCCCTGGATGCCCGGGAACACGATCGACTGCAGCTTCTTGGTCATGTCCTCGAAGCCTTCGCCCGCGCCTTGCCGGCTTGCGACGATGATGCCGCCACGCGGGCCACGCAACGTCTTGTGGGTGGTCGATGTCACCACGTGCGCGTGCGGCAGCGGGCTGGGGTACACGCCGGCGGCGATCAGGCCGGCCACGTGCGCCATGTCGACGAAGAAGATCGCGCCGACCTTGTCGGCGATGGCACGCATGCGCGCCCAATCGACCACCTGCGAGTAGGCGGAGAAGCCACCGACCAGCATCTTCGGCTTGTGCTCGATGGCGAGGCGCTCGACCTCGTCGTAATCGATCATGCCGGCATCGTTCACCCCGTACTGCACCGCGTTGAACAACTTGCCCGAGGCATTGACCTTGGCGCCATGGGTCAGGTGGCCGCCATGGGCCAGCGACATGCCGAGAATGGTGTCGCCCGGCTGCAGCAGCGCCAGATACACGGCCTGATTGGCCTGCGAGCCCGAATGCGGCTGGACGTTGGCGTAATCGGCATCGAACAACTGCTTGAGGCGGTCG
>JACSSF010000100.1 GCA_014879375.1 Lysobacteraceae bacterium | reverse complement strand
CGGCGATCAGGTGGTCGATGCCGAGACCTATGCGCGCATCAAGGCCGAGACGCTCAAGACCGTGCGCGGCACCGTGCAGGCCGACATCCTGAAAGAAGACCAGGCGCAGAACACCTGCATCTTCAGCACCGAATTCGCGCTGCGCATGATGGGCGACATCCAGCAGTACTTCGTCGAACACGGCGTGCGCAATTTCTATTCGGTGTCGATCAGCGGTTATCACATCGCCGAAGCGGGCGCGAACCCGATCTCGCAGCTCGCCTTCACGCTCAGCAACGGCTTCACTATCGTCGAGTACTACCTCGCGCGCGGGATGAAGATCGACGACTTCGCGCCCAACCTGTCGTTCTTCTTCAGCAACGGCATGGACCCGGAATACACCGTCATCGGCCGCGTCGCCCGCCGCATCTGGGCCCGCGCCATGCGAGAGCGCTACGGCGCGTCCGCACGCAGCCAGATGATGAAGTACCACATCCAGACCAGTGGCCGTTCGCTGCACGCGCAGGAAATCCAGTTCAACGACATCCGCACCACGTTGCAGGCGCTCTACGCCTTGTTCGACAACTGCAACAGCCTGCACACCAACGCCTATGACGAGGCCATCACCACGCCGACCGAGGAAAGCGTGCGCCGCGCGGTGGCGATCCAGATGATCATCAACAAGGAGCTGGGTCTCAACTTCAACGAAAACCCGTGGCAGGGCAGCTTCATCGTCGACAAGCTGACCGACATGGTGGAAGAGGCCGTGTACAAGGAGTTCGAGGCGATCAGCGAGCGTGGCGGCGTGCTGGGCGCGATGGACACCATGTACCAGCGCGGCAAGATCCAGGAAGAGTCGCTCTACTACGAGCAGAAGAAGCACGACGGCTCGCTGCCGCTGGTCGGCGTGAACACCTTCCTGCCCAAGGAACATGCGGGTGAAGTGACCACCGAAATTGAACTGATCCGCTCGACCGAAGGCGAGAAGGGCCAACAAATTGAGAATGTGTTGGGGTATCAAGGCAACCGCAATGGGTTTGCCGGTGGCGGGTTAAAGGGCTTGCAGGTGACGGCGCGAGAGCGGCGTAATGTGTTTGAATCGCTGGTGGAGGCGGTGAAGACGCATAGCCTTGGGCAGATCTCGCACGCGTTGTATGACGTGGGTGGGGAGTATCGTCGCAATATGTAATTGCCGGCCAATCTCGTATCGTTGGAGGACTAATGCACGACCTTGGAAGGGTTCAGAGGGATCTTCAAGAATCACTGTCATTAGACAAACACCCGGTTGCCTTGCTGCTTGGTGCCGGCTGTCCGCTAGCGGTCCGGGTTGACGATGGTGCGGGTGGGGTTAAGCCAATCATTCCTGATATTCGAGGGCTGACGAAAGCAATCAGCACTGAGCTTGCTGGCGACGCCAGCTTCAAGAACCTTAGGCAGCAGTTCGTTGACGATGAACTAGCGGGATTTACGATCGAAGATGCGCTTTCTAGGGTTCGCCTGCTGTCACGGGTGGCAGGGAATGGAACTGCTAGAGGTCTCTCAAAATCGGAGCTTGGTGCGCTTGAAGCCGCCATGTGTAAAGAAATTTCGAAGCTTGTTCGTGCGGAACTCTCGAGCACTGATTCTGCGTATCATAAGCTTGTCGACTGGATAAGCGGTATTGCACGCGTAAAGCCATTGCAACTTTTTACGACTAACTACGATCTTCTCATCGAACAAGCATTGGAAGACCGACAAGTTCCTTACTTTGATGGGTTTATTGGCTCGAGGAATCCATTTTTTGATATTCGGGCGATTGAGGAAGAGCAAGCTCCGACTAGATGGGCCCGACTGTGGAAGCTGCATGGTTCGATTAATTGGAAATATTTGGGTAGTGGCGTCGTATGTCGGTGCTTTCCAGTCCCAGATGATGCGGATGGTGTACTCATTCATCCGTCCGAGCTTAAGTATGATCAGAGCAGACGTATGCCGTACTTAGCAATGTTGGATCGGTTACGAAATTTCCTGAAACAGCCTTCCGCATTTTTCGTGACGATAGGATATTCCTTCGCAGACGAACACTTGAATGAAGTCATAATTCAAGGTTTGCGGGGGAATCCGACGGCGGCATGTTTTGGCTTGCTTTTCGGGTCTATGGTAGAGGAGAAGACTGCTCAGGCGGTTAGTAGCAGACTGCCAACCAACGTTAGTTTGGTAGCACGTGATAGCGGTCTAATCAGGGGAGTGATGGCGAATTGGGCTCCTCATCCAGATGCTGTGCCGGAAGCGCCGGGTGCAACCAGTGATCTAGGAGATTTTTCTGCCTTTGCCGCATTTGTGCGGAACCTTAGCCCTTTGGGCTCATCAGCGCATGCGTGATCCGACTCTGTTAGGCACTGTTGAAAGTACTTCCGGGTCGACCGTAATGATCGGTCTGAATCCTGATGCCCTATCAGGGCTTGTTTACATAGAAGGGCAGGGCCATCGAGTCGGACAGGTGGGTAGTTTTGTCAAAATTCCACAGGGATTTTCAAGTCTGTTTGGAATCGTAGTGCAAGCTTCTGCTGGCGCTACACCTCTTGGTTCTGAAGCAGTGGAGAGGCGGTCGCTTACTGTCGAAATTGTTGGTGAAGGTAGGACAAACGAGCCTTTTTCGCGCGGCGTGTACAGATATCCGACGATAGGCGATCATGTTCATCTCGTGACGGAGGCTGACTTGGCTGTCGTCTATGGGCTTGAAACTAGTCGGGAACATGTTGAAATTGGAGTGCTTTCAAGCGCTAGCTCAATACCTGCTCGGATTGATGTAAATCGGATGGTCACGCGACACTCCGCCGTGGTTGGGGCAACTGGAACTGGGAAGTCAACTACAGTTGCCGGTATCCTTCATAGAATATCCGACTCTGCTCGGTTTCCAGCGGCTCGTGTTGTCTTGCTTGATCTTCATGGGGAGTACGCTGATGCCTTTCGCAAAACGGGGAGGGTGTTCAAGGTTAATCCCGATGAGAATAAAGGCGAAATCCCGCTTGCAATTCCATATTGGGCGCTGACTTTTGATGAGTTGCTGCCTATTACGTTTGGCTCGCTAGACGATACGGCGCGGGGACGGGTCGCTGATTGGATAGTGGATAAAAAGCGCGAGGTCGCTGCGACGGGCCACTACGGAGACATTGACCCTGCTTGGGTAACTGTCGATACGCCTTTGCCTTTCTCATTGAAAAAGCTTTGGTTTGATCTTCGTTGGGAGATCGATGCGACATATCCAAAGGCGGTATCCCAAACCCCGGGAAATGAACTAGTGGCCGACGCCGGCGATAGTGAAGAACTTCGCGCTGCTACATTTCAACCAAACGATGGTCAAGCTGCTGTTCAGAGCAAATCGACTCTCAATATCCGTCGCCCACTTGAGGCGCTTGCATCCCGATTGAGAGATCCAAGATTTTCGTTTCTTTTTGATGCTGGTGGTTGGAGTCCTGGCCCTACTGGGCAGACTCAATCGGATGTCGATAAGCTGCTTGCTGGCTGGTTGGGTGACGGATCAGCTGCATCTAGGCCGGTGACGATCTTGGATGTTTCAGGAATTCCTACATTCGTACTAACCAGCTTGGTAGGAGCACTTTTGCGTTTGCTTTTTGACGCAATGTTCTGGGGTAGAAAGCTTTCTGAAGGTGGTAGGGAGCGGCCTCTGCTCGTGGTGATGGAAGAGGCTCACCTTTATCTTTCGGAGTCCAGTTCAATTGCGGGGTTAGCAGTTAAAAGAATAGTTAAGGAGGGTCGAAAGTACGGCATAGGCGCAATGATCGTGAGTCAAAGACCAACAGAGATTGACTCAACGATTCTTTCGCAGTGCGGAACCTTCGTCGCATTGAGAATGGGAAACGCACAAGATCGAGGCCATGTAGTCGGCGCGACTACCGAAAGTCTGAAGGGGCTGATGGACCTTCTGCCAACGCTCAGGACCGGTGAAGCGATCATTGTTGGTGAGGCGGTTCAGCTTCCGACCCGTGCATTGATTAAAAAGCCGCCCCCTGATCAACTACCTAATAGCTCAGACCCTAAGGTTGTCGAAACCATGTTTGGCGCTGATGAGTACGGCCCAGGCGGATGGGACAGGGCCTTGGAGGTATCAGACTACGAAGATTTGGTCACTGCATGGCGTAGGCAGTACCCAGATAGCGTAAAACTCAAAAAATAGCAGGGAGGGGGGATGGATGGAACGTAAGCCTGTTGTGTCGTCAAGCATTGCTGAAGTAGGTTTTGACGATGAGTATGCGACTCTTGAGGTGATGTTCAACGATGGTAAGGTCTATCAATATTTCGATGTACCGCGAAATGTATTCGATGAAATGTTGTTGAGTGATTCGATAGGTCGCTACTTCTCCACGCGTGTGAGAGGTGAATACCGTTTCGCTAGGGTTTAAGAAGGCAAAAGCCAAAAGCAGGGTCAGGTTCACTTGTCTAGCCGTAGTCCCTGACTTGGCTGGCCGATACACCGACCAGAAAAAGAAACGAAAAAGATGCAGTGAAAAAGGTGCCTGGGACAGTTTGGGTCAACTTCTGACGTTTGAGTGCGGGATGGGCTGGTGTTATGGGTGACCAACGCTGGATAGCCTGTGTTGCATGACTCGCCTCCCTCGTTCAGAAAAAGGTGTCAAGGACAATTTCTGGCAGTTCTGTAGCTGGTGGGTTTGCCCTTCCGTTGATCTCGAATCTTGAGAAGATGCCATGAGCGTTGAAATAGTCGTTGCAGCTATTAGTGGAACCATTGCGATGCTGTCAGCTGTTGTGGCGGTATGGGGACAATTCCGCGTCAATCATCTCGATCATGACCTTGAGAAATTAAAGATTAAAGCTGAGGACGAACGAAACTCGGCAAGATATCGGGAACCATTGGTTCGGGCGGCTGCTGATCTTCAAAGTCGCTTATTCAATATCCTTGATCGGAATTTTGTCGAGGAGTTTATGGTTAATGGAACTGATCGTGAGAAAGAGTATGCAGCTAATAATACTGCCTTCTTATTCGCACAATTTTTTGCTTGGACAGAAGCTGTGCGTCTCGAAATTCAGTTCATAAGCATGGATGATGATCAAAAGACTAAGGCCCTGTCTTCATTGCAAAGTAGGATATATTCTTTGCTACAAAGCAATGAATTCCCAAATGTGCTGAGATTGTTCGCTGGTGAGCAGCGTGCAATCGGCGAGCGCATGCTGTCTCTCGGAGCAAAGGGGCTTAAATGTTATGGGTACAGTGATTTTTTGCTTCCCAATGGAGTTTCGTCCGACACCTTGATTGTCTATTTACATCAAGACGTTGCTAGTCTGAAGACTAGGCATAAAGAAGCTGTTCCGCGTCTAGCTGCTTTGCAGAATGCGCTCGTTGAGCTTATTGATTACTTGGACCCTCAATTTATTCGCTTTCCAAAAAATGAGCGTTCGAAATGGCAGCCCAAAGTGGAAGCTACGTAGTTCATCAAAAAAGTGTCCATCAAAAACAAAAAGGTGTTAGGGATAATTTCTGACGCTTGAGTGCGGGGTGGGCTGATTTTATGGGTGGCCAATGCTCGGCAGTCTTTGCTGCATGGCTCGCCTACCTCGTCCAGACCTTGCCGTTGTCCCCAGTACATCGTCCAGCGTGGCAACAATCGTTTGCCGTGTTTTCTGGATGACGATGATCGTCAACGCTCTAGCAATGCCTGCGGAGTGCAAGGCTCAGCCCGCAGAGCGCCTGTACTCCAACAGCCGCCCTCGCGCAGCCACATCCTCATCATCCATCGCGCAACGCGACTCGGTGACATCAAACCCTTGCTTAGCAAGCAGTCGCGTAAACCCGCCACTATGCCCGCGCCCCGGGTCGGTGAAGACCAGTTTGCAATCCGGCCGCGCATGGCGGGAGACGACATTGGCCAATAGCTCGGCCTGACCGCGTTCATACAGCACGTCGCTGGCGATGATCATGTCGAAATCGCCCAGCGTGGGCAGTGCGTACGCCCAGCGTAGTTGCCGGTAGTGCAGGGCGGGCAGCCCATTGAGCGCGGCGTTGTAGGCCAGGAACGATTCGGCCAGCGGATGCATGTCGGTTGCCACCACCTCGGCGCCGCGTCGCTGCAAAACCAGACTGGCAAGACCTATGCCGCAGCCGATCTCCAGCACGCGTTTGCCTTGGATATCCGCTTGGCTCATCGCTTGTGCCAGCAATCGCCCGGACGGCCACAGCTGCCCAAACAGGCTCCATTGCGCGGAAGAAATGCCGAGGCGATCGGCATGGCCATCGGGGTCGGCAAATTGCTGACGATCGCTGAGCACGCGCAGCACATAAGGATGGCCGCCAACGCGGGTGGTGATGGTGCGGGTAGTGAAGCCGGGCATGGTGCTCCCCGTGTAGCGTCGCCCGGCAAGCCGGGCGATGACGCATGAAAGGGAGCGAAGCGGGCGACCGAGCCACATGAGACGCGCGGAGCGGGCCGTCAGCCCGCAAGCCATGGTAGCTGAGTAGGTTGTCGGGCTTGTGAAATTGGCCTGTTGTGTTGATGGGTGTATGCGAAATGCCGGGGATATCACGCTACGGCGCGACGATGGCAATCAAGGAATGCGCTGCACGCGGCTGCGATAGTTGTGCACGTTGTTGCCACGGATGCTGGTGGCTTGCGTGCCTTTCACTTCGCTGATCTTGTGGTCCGTGCCGGTCACCGGCTTGGCATCGACCATCGTTTCGTGCTCGAACGCATGGGATTTATCCGTGTTGCGGTAATAGCGATACAGCGCCCAATACAGGCCCGCGGCGCCGGCCGGGCCAAGCATCAACAGGAATAGTCCGCCGTCGTTATCCATCAGGTGTTCGCCAAAATCCAGAGTGCAATGCCTTCAAGAAAGGTGCCTACGGTGAGTGCGGCGGTCAGCAGCTTCCACTGCTGTATTGGCACGCTGCCCATGGTTTCGCCGGTACGGCCGTTGACCGCGATGTAGTGCAGCAGCCCGCCATGGCTGCCGGGTTGGTGGTGCGCGTACAGCCACACGGGCAGGTACATCGCCACCCACCGTGTGCCGTGCACGTCAAGGCGCTCTTGCTCCCAGCGCACGCCGCGGTCGTAACGCCCGACCGATGCCTGCACCTGCGCGCGCGCGACCGACAGCAACTGGTCTTCCATGCGCGGGATGAGGTGGGCCACGTCCCGGTCACGCTTTTCGGAGGTGTAACCCGAGAGGTACGAGGCATTCCACTTCACCGCGTTCTTGGTGTCGAACGGCAGGATGGCGTTGATGATGTTGTTGGTGTTGACCTGGGTGTCCAGGTTGCCGCGTGCGTCGGATGATTCGAGCGGCAGGTCGTCCACGGTGAAATCGACGTGCCGCTCCACCTGGTACACGTCGGCATCGTAATACGTCGTTTTGCTTTTACCGACGCTGCGTGTGTACTGCGCGGTTTGGATCTCGCCTTGGCCGGCCACGTCCACGCTCGCCTTGCCGTCCACGATCATGTAGGGCAGGTACACGCCGACGACATTCTCCGGCGTGAACTCTTCCTTGAACGCCTTCAATGCAAACAGCTTCCGCTTGCCCGCGAACTGGCGGATGCGTGCAATCGCGTCGGCTTTTTTGATATGGAAGGGCAGCACGGCATCGGGCACTGCGCCGTTGGCGATTTGTTCGTTGACGCCGAAGACATGGCGACACCAGTGACAGCGGGCGGTCATCGCATTGTCGGTATTGACCGTGACTTCCGCACCGCAACCCGAGCATTTGAAGGTCATGAGGCTCTGGGCATCAGCGGCGATGTCCTGTGCGCCGGATGCGATCACGGTGCCACTGAGTTCATCCAGCCCTTCGCCAAAACCGAATTCTTCCTCCACCCGCTGTCCGTGCCACTCATTGCGGCAATAGAGACAGATCAGCAGATCCGTGCCGGGTTTCTGGCGGATGTCGGTGGCCCCGCATTTGGGGCAACGGTTGAGGCCGTCCTTGAGCTCGTCGGCCGAGGTGTCGATGGCGACCGGGTCTGGCGCCAGCAATTCGTCGCGAATCGGCTGCGGCAAGGTGGCCGGGTCAAGGCCCATCTCTCCCGGCGCAGGCGGCACGTCTTGCGGCGATCCCGGGCCGGTAACGGGAGGTACCGGCGGCGGGCTGGTGTTATTGGGCATGGTCTTGCGGCGATTCGCGGATTACAGGCCTAGCGTCTTGGCTTTGAGCGCGTCGTAATCGGCCTGCGTGATCAGGCCCAGATCCAGCATCTCCTTGGCCTTTTTCAGCTTGGCGACCGGGTCATCGGCCGCAGGCGTGGCTGGTGCGACGGGTTGCTGGATGTTGCCGATGCCGCCCAACATGCCCGAGGCCATGCCCACGCCAACCAGGCCGGCAGCGCCGCCGTTTTCGCCGGCTGATTGAATGCCTTGGGCAACGCTCGCCTGAAGATTGGAATTGCCGCGTGCACCGGCCAGCGCATCGGCGCGCTGCACGGTCTTGAGCAGCTCGCGGGTGTTTTCGTCGTATTCGATGGAGACAATCGCGGTTTTGACGATGGCAAGGCCGCGGTCGGACTTCCATTGATAGGCGTTTTCCACCGCAGTGGACAGGCTTTGCGCAAAACCCAGCGAATCCTGCTGCAGCTTGGTGATGCGATTGCCCTTGGCCGGATCGTTGGAATACAGACTGAAGGCCGGTGCCAGCGAGCCGACGACTTCGTTGAACAGTTGCGCGGCGGCAGCGTTGTCAAGGTCGGTGAAATCGAACACCTGACCGGATTGCAGGTAGGCGGCCGGGACGAAATTCTTTACGAACAGGATAGGGTCGACGATCTTGAGTGTGTAAGAGCCGCGAGTGACTGCGCCGACCTGGGTGTTGAGAAAAGCATCATCCCAATAAATTTCTGACTGGGTGCCGAAGCGGTTGTCCGGCAGTTCTTTGAGCGAGACAAAAAACGCCGCCTGCTGAGAGCCCGGCTGGCCGCCAAACTTGAAGCGCTCCCAACTTTGCTTGATCAACGGGCTCACGATGCCGTCGCCGGCAAAGATCGATTGCGAGTTGATGTCGTCAGAGTGCCATTCGTAGCCGCCCGGTTCGGCGGCAAAGCCGGTGATCGCGCCATCCTGCATCAACAGCAGGCCATAGCCTTCGGGCACCACGATCTTGGAGCCGTTGGTGATGATGTTGCTGGAGCCGTGGGTATTCGAGCCGCGTCCGGCGTTGGTGCCGCGCGGCACGGCGGCAAACAGTGCAGCGGTCGCGGGCAGGCCGTCGGGCACGGTGTAGAAGTCTTTCCACTGGTCGGCCAACATGCCGCTGACCGAGCCCACTACTGCTTTCACAAGACCCATGACTTCTCTCCGAGAGGTTGGCGGCAGGACACCTTGTCCCGCATGGCGGAAAACCTATATAGCCACGAAATGGCGCGACATGTATGTGCCGTTTGTCATTTATTTGTAGGCGCCTGGGCCACTCCACACCAATTCGCCGCGGCGATACACCCGCACCACGTGGACCACCTTGCGTGCATCGCCGATGTTGGGGAGATCCGGGTCGTCCGGTTGCACCACCCGGCAGCCGCCGGAGCCGCGCCGCACCACGATTTCCAGCGGGCAGACCATGAGGTCACGGCGGCCGGGCAGCGGGAAGTAGAGCTCGGTCATCCCCTGGGCTTGCCAATCGAGCAGCCATTCCTCGTTGCGCACGTCGTAATAAATCTGGTGGCCATCCACCTCCATGCGCGGTTCGCGCCCGGGTGCGGCAGGGCCACGTGCCTCGCTGCGTGAGGTGCCACGGTCGGTACCGTTGTTGGTGGGCGCGGTTTCGCGCGTCAGCAGGCCGGGTGCTTGCCCGCTGGGTGTCGCCGAGCGGCGGGCATTGGGATCGCCTGCTGGCGGCTGCACGCGACGCTGCCTGCCGGCGCTGTCATTCGCATCAGGTTGCCTGGGCTGGTCGTTGTCGGGCGCGATGGGCGTATCGGCCCTGGCCACTCGCGTGGCCTGGACGGGTGTCACCGGCTTCGGCGGGCGCGGTGGCTTGGGTTTGTCTGTCTGGGTCGTGCCTGCCACCGGCGCGGGCGGGCGTTTCTCGCCCTGCGTGGGTTGGCCGATGAATTCCACCTTGACCCGTGCGCCGCCCATGCCGCCACCTGCGGGCGGGGCAAGGCTGGTCTTGGCTGCGTGCAGGATGATCAGCAACATCAAGACATGCAGCAACGCGCTGAACAACGCGGCGCCCCAGGATTGCCAGCGGTCGAGCAGGGCGCCGCTGCCCTTGGCCGGGCGTTGCGATGTTGCGGTCATGCGGTGGCGCGTGCGTGGGGAAGTCGGACCGTCATGCCATGCCCCGTTGGTCCAGCTCATGCTGGATCAAGACGACGCATTGCGAGGCAAACAGCATCCTGGGCCCCAGCGTGATCTTCTTCGCGCCGAGTCGCTCCAGGCTGTTGAAACTCTTCTTGGGCATGGGGATGTGGTCGGTCAGGAGGAAGCAGGGGTTGTCACCGAAGGCTTCATCGCGGATCGGCGTGCCCTTGCGGTCCATCACATAGAGTTGATGGTCCTCGGAAAGTTCCTGCACCAGCCGCTCGAAGCTGACCGTGCGCACGCTGACGCCGGATTCCACCGGTCGCTCCATTTCCTTGCCCATGCCTCGGGAGGCATCCAGCGCCTTGGCGATCTTGCCGAGCAGTGCGGCCTCGTTGAAGCCGCCGATGTCGTGCATGGCGTCGGGCTCGAAGCGGATCGTGCGAGAGAAATCCTGCGTGCTTTCCAGCACCAGATAAACCACCACGCCCGGGCGATGCGACTGCGCCACGAAGACGGCATTCATCAGCGTGTGGGCGAGGATCTCGGTATGGGCCTCCTTGCCGACGGCCGCGAGCAGCTTCTGGCTGTCGGTGGGCGCGGCCCGCGCGCGCAGTACAAAGGTTCGCATGGGTATCGTGGCGGCTGTCATCGCGCCCATTGTCCACCAGCCGGGCGCCGTGAACGGCGATATCATCGCGTCATGTCGAAACTGCTGCTGAACCTGCGCCATGTGCCCGATGACGAGGCCGATGAAGTGCGCGCGATGCTGGACGAGCATCACGTTGCCTGGTACCAGACGCCGCCAAGCTTCTGGGGCCTGTTCGCGGGGGGCATCTATGTCAAGGAGGATGCCGCCTTCGACCGCGCCAAGGGACTGATGGCCAAGTACCAGTCGCAGCGGCGGTCCAAGGCGCGCGCGGAATACGAGGCACAGGTGAGGGACGGGACGGCAGAGACCTTCCAGTCCCAGTTGCGCGCCGAACCTGCCCGCGTGGTGCTGACGCTGATCGCCATCGTCTTGCTGATCGGCCTGATGGCAGTGCCGGCGCTGCTGTTGCGCGGTTGACCGATCGTCGGGTGCTTCTTCAGCCGCGCACCGCGGCCTCGATCGCCGCGACATCGATCTTGCGCATCGTCATCATCGCCTCGAATGCGCGTTTGGCGACTTCCGGATCGGGGCTGGCGATGGCCTCGCTCAGCACGCGCGGGGTAATCTGCCAGGACAGGCCCCAGCGGTCCTTGCACCAGCCGCATGCGCTTTCCTGCCCGCCGTTGCCGACGATGGCATTCCAGTAGCGGTCGGTTTCGGCCTGGTCCTCGGTCGCGACCTGGAAAGAGAACGCCTCCGACTGGGTGAAGACCGGCCCGCCGTTCAGGCCGATGCAGGGAATGCCGAGCACCATGAACTGCACGGTCAGCACATCGCCCGCCTTGCCGGAAGGGTAGTCGCTGGGCGCGCGGAACACGGCGTCCACTCGGCTGTCCGGAAAGGTCTCGGCATAGAACGTGGCGGCATCCAATGCGGCCGTGTCATACCAGAGACAGATCGTGTTCTTGGCTTTCATGTGCAGTGCACGCAGATGGTCCTGTGTCGTGCGGCAAGGCGGGCCGGGAGCCGCGCCTTGCCGGTGGAATCACGGATCTTCGGACTCAGGGGCCTTTCTTCGGCAGCTCCGACACCAGCCATGGCGATACCGTGTCCAGCTCCGGCGACGCGTAGCCGGCCTGCATCGCGCTGACCGAAATCGCCGTCTGGTAAACGACGGATTCGTCATCCTGCTGGGTGGCGGACGGCTTGTTGCTGTTCATGTCGATCGACATGCCCGGCCCCTTGGGCAACGTCATGCCATGTTCCTTCGCCATCTCCACCATCATGGGCGTGCTGGAAGCCGCCATGTCGGCGACGTAGCGGAACATGTAGGCGTTGTAGGTGCCGATGCGCGAGGCCTTCCACTTCAGGTTGGCCGCATCCAGCTTGTCGGGGAAGTTGACGTTCAGGCCCATGCCGGTTGGCAAGACGCTGCCGGTGCCGGAGCGCGCGAACAGGCTGTCGACCAGCTGGGTGGACCACGCGGCGATGGTGGGCGAGGCGGGATTGGCCAGCGTCTTGTCATCCGCGGTCTGTGCGCCGGCACTGAGCGCGATGGCCGGGATGCCATTCATCAATGCGACCTGGGTGACGCTGACCGTACCCGAGTTGAGGATGATCGAGCCGAGGTTCTGCCCCTCGTTGGGACCGGACAGCACCAGGTCCGGATTGCGGCCCCAGCGGTTCTGGCCGACGACATCCACGCCGTAGAGCATCGCCATCACCGGCGTGCCATCGACGTAGTAGAAGTCCTTCGGATCGATCCCCTTGCGGCTGATCGGGCCGGCGGAAGGTGCGCCTGCAGGCGCGGCGCCGCTGCGGCAGCCGGTGGCGAGTTTCTCGGCGGGGATGCCGATTCGGATCGAGGTGCCCATGCCGCTCTGGTTCTGACAGGGCACCGACACCACGACATCGTGGCCGGAGGCTTTCAGCGCCTTGTAGAGCGCGAGGATGTTGCTGGTCAGGCCATCGTCGTTGGAGATCACGATGGTGCCGGCATGGGCGAAGGTCGGGGCAACGGCGAGTGCCGTCGCCAATGAGATGGCGAGGGTCGTACGCATGGGCAAGTCTCCGATGATGGAAAAAGTGTGGATGAGGTGACAGGCAGTTGCGCCGCCCGCGCCGTGCATGACGCCATGGCCGGTGTGACGGTAATGAAAAAATTAATGGCCCCGAGAGCTTCGGGGCCATAGTATGTAACTCGCGTTTCAGGATCTCCCCGGCTGCCGCTGCGCGACAGCCGGGTCCCGTGGGGTTTACTGACCCAGGATGATGATCTTGCCGCTGGTGATTTCGGTCGGCCAGATCGGCGAGACCAGGCCAGCGACCACGGCGATCTTCTGCGCGCCGCCGGCGGTGTAGGTGATCACGCCGCCGCCAATGCCGCCGCCGATCTTCTTGTTCCACAGCACCTTGCCGTTGCTGGAATCCAGCACGTAGAAGTTGCCGCCCAAGTCGCCGAACATCACGATGCCGCCCGCGGTCGGGGTCACGCCGCTGATGATCGGGTAGTTGGTCTTGGCGCGCCACGCCCATGCGCCCGTATCGGCGTCACTGGCGTAGAGCCAGCCGGCCCACTTCGAATGCGGGTCCTGCTGGCCCATCGAGTTGAGCGGATTGGCGCTGGCCTGCTGGCCCATCCAGGATGCGCCGTCCTTGGTGGCGATGACCTTGGCTTCGGCCTCTAGCTTGACCGAGGAGCACCATTCGTCCTGACCGGTGAACAGCAGGTTGTTGGCCGGATCGAAGGCCACGCCGTTCCATTCGCCGCCACCCACCGCGCCCGGACAGAAGTGCACGGTTTCGGTGGTGGAGAACTTGACGTCGGCATTCTCGATACGCGTTACCGGGTTGCGGTACAGGCGCTGCCCGGTGTTGCGGTCGAAGCCGTACAGATGGCCGTCCTTCGGCGCGAAGGTCACCAGCTCCTTGCCGCCACGGGTGGTGACCAGGGCCGGCGCGTTGGAGACGTCCCAGTCGTGCCAGTCGCGTTCCATGATCGGGTAGTGGCGGATGTAGGCGCCGGTCTTGGCATCCAGCTCAAGCACGGTGTTGGTGAAGAAGTTCGGGCCCGGGCGCACTTCATCGGCGAAGTCGGGCGAGGGGTTTCCCACCGGCACGAATAGATGGCCCTTGACCGGATCCAGCGTGTAGGACGTCCAGCTGCCGCCGCCGCTGATCGGCACGTCCGGCGGGTTCTGCCAGCTCTTGGCCATCTCTTCGAACGGCATCGTCCCTTGCGGGCCGCGATCCGGGTCTTCCGGCTGCTTCGGCACGGTATAGGTTTCCCAGATGATCTTCCCGGTGTCGGCGGCGATGGCGTAGATGCGGCCGCGCACGCCCTTGTAATCGCCCAGTGCGGCGCTGACGAACACCATGCCGTTCCACGCGATCGGCGCGGAGCTCACGATCGCACCGGTCTTGGGATCGAGGACCTGGGTTTCCCACAGGCGCTTGCCGGTCTTGAAGTCGTAGGCGCGCAGGTTGCCGTCCAGGGTGCCGCGGAACAGGCGCCCATCAAGATACGCGGCGCCACGGTTGACCGGCAGCATGCCCAGCGCGCCCTTCTCGTTGGTGCGCCAGTTTTCCTTGCAGGTGGCCGCATCGATCGAATAAATGTCGAGCGCGGTCGTGCCGATCAGTGCGCCATCGATCACCAGCGGACCGGTTTCCGAAGGTTCGTGCACCTTGGTGTCGTAGGTGCACAGCACCTTCAGTTGCGAGGCGTTCTTGGCATTGATCGACGCCAGCGGCGAATAACGATCCGAGGTCAGCGTGCGGTTGTAGCTGGGCCAGTTGCCGTTGAGGGTGTCGGCAGGCGGGCTGGTGGCGGAGGTCGTTACCGGGTGTTGCGTTTCCAGGGTGATGGTGCCGGCTGGGTTGTCGGCGCTGCGGAAGAAATTCATCACCATGCTGCCGACCTGGATCACGTTGGATCCAGACAAGTAAATGGCTCCGAGGGCAACGACGCCGGCGGCGCCGATCCCCAACAGGACTTTGGATGTTTTGTTCATGACGGGATTCCCCATGCGTTGATTGAACAGCGACAGTGGTACGACAAGACAGCGGTACGACAACGGTTCATGACGGAGCATACGCCTAATCCTGTTAGCCGGGATTGGTACTCTGTTCGCCAACTTCCCATGACGGACCGATGCCATGGACCGACGCCAATTCCTCGGCAGCAGCACGCTTGCCGCCTTGTCGCTGCCATTCGCGGGCGCCGGCTTCGCCACTGCGGCGCCACGCAACCGGCAGCTTTTGCCCATGCCGCTCAACCGCGGCGATACGGTCGGCCTGGTCAGCCCTTCGTCCGCGACCGACGACACGCTCAGCCTGCAACTGGCCCAGGAGGCGATGGAAGCCTTGGGCCTGAAGGTCAAGACCGGCGCGCACTATGCGGGCAGGCGTGGCTACCTCGCCGGAACCGATGTCGAACGCGCCGGCGACATCAACCAGATGTTCGCCGACAAGTCGGTCAACGCGGTGATCTGCCTGCGCGGCGGCTGGGGCGCAGCGCGTTTGCTGCCGCTGCTGGATTACGAGGCCATGCGCCGCAACCCCAAGGTGCTGCTTGGGTACTCCGACATCACCGCCTTGCATTGCGCCATCCAGGCGAAGGTCGGGTTGGTCACCTTCCACGGCACGATGGGGTCAGGCAGCTGGAATGCTTTCAACGTCGATCAGTTCCAGCGCCTGTTCTTCGACCGCGAATTGATGCACTACCAAAACAAGCTGGAGAAGGGCGACGAGCTGGTGCCGCGCCGCAACCGCACGGCGACGATCACCGGCGGCAAGGCGCGCGGCGAACTGGTGGGCGGCAACCTGACGGTGCTGGCGGCGCTGGCGGGGTCACCTTACCTGCCGGATTTCAGCGGCAAGATACTGTTCCTTGAGGATGTCTCCGAGGCGCCGTACCGCATTGATCGCATGATGAGCACGCTCAAGCTGATGGGCGCGCTGGACAAGATTTCCGGCTTCATCTTCGGCGAATGCACCGATTGCGAGCCGGGTGACGGATACGGCTCGCTGACGCTGGAGCAGATCCTCGATGACTACATCAAGCCGCTGAAGATTCCTGCTTACCGTGGCGCGATGATCGGCCACCTGCGCGAGCAGTTCATCGTGCCGGTCGGCGGCATGATGGAAATGGATGCCGATGCTGGATCGTTCCGAATGCTGGCGCCGGTGTTTCAGGGGTGAGTTGTGGCGATCGCCGTACGGGTTTCATGCTTGACAAGCTTGAGTCGAAAGTAAAGTTTGAGGGGAAACCATGGCGCGAGGACTGAAGGTGGTTCGCCATCGGCGGGACGATGCACTCAGCCGGATCCGATGGGACGAACTGGAAAGCCTGCTGGCGGACTACTACCAAGGGCAGGGCTTCGACGTCGAGCATGTTGGTACGGGCGGGAGCAAGGCCCGGTTCGACGGCGGCATCGACCTGAAGCTGCGCAAGGACGATGCCTATCTGCTTGTGCAGTGCAAGCACTGGAATGCCTACAAGGTCACGCACAACGCGGTGCATGAATTGCTCGGCATCATGGTGAATCAGGGCGCCACGGGTGCGATCCTGGTCAGTAGTGGAGAGTTCACCAAGGCGGCCATCGAGGCATCTGCGCGACAGGGACATGTCCAATTGGTGGACGGCGATGGCCTGCGTGAAATGCTCGGCGCCCTCGTCGAGGCCAAGGAGGTCCGGCGACAAAGTTTTGCCGATGACTTCGCCCGGACGATGTCGACATCTCCCACCGCCCAGAGGCCTGCCACAGCGGCCAAGGAGCGTCTTGTTTCAGAGCTGGAGCGGGGCATTAACGGGCGAGGGCCAACCCGTCATCCCCGCAAAGCAGTGAAAGGTGCTTTGGGGATTGCGCTGGCCTTGGCCACGATCCTGTTCTTGGGATGGATGGGCACCGGCGTGCTGCAACGGCTCGCGCAGCCTCGCACCGCAGTCACTCCGTCAGATATCCGGCAGCCTGCGTCCATGCAGGAGACGTTGCCATCACCGACCCAGCCAGCCGCGAACCTGATGAGGACACAACTTGCTGGCTCGCAGACTGAGCAAGACGCTGGACTTGATGCAGGCCATCGGCAGCAGACGCCCGCTGAAATCCGCGAATCACAACGCCGTGCAGCCGAGGCGATGAAAATCATCGAGGCGACGACGCCGGAGATGTAGCACTTGGTTTCCAGGCGATGCAAGATGCCTGACGAGTCTTTCAATCAAACCCTCATGTCCATCGTCCTCACCGACTTCGCTCGCCCGCGCCTGTTCCCGCGCGAGCCACGACGCAACACCATCCAGGACATCAGCGCGGCGGAGTTCGAGCGCTACTTGAACGAGCACGCGCCGCTAAAGGTGCTGGATGGCTACGCGCCATTCTGCAAACTGCACGTGCATCGCAACTGGACATCGACCAAATGCCTGTCGATGCCGATCACCGACGACAATCGCCATTTGCTGCGCAGCGATTACGAGGCGCGCAACAGCGACGAGTTGCCGGTGCTGGTGCGTTGGTTCGAGGGCGTGGAGCCTCCGGTGGCCAATTTTCTCATCGCCATCCTCTACAGCCGCGAACAGCTGACGAAGGAAGGCTCGCCGATCGCGGCGGATTGGGGCGTGGTGGGTTGCATCTACACGATGACACCGGAGGAAACCCCGATGGCGCCGATCACCCTGATGCGCAATGCACTGGGGGTGGAGGAGGGCGGCTCCGGCGTGCCGATCGATCGGGAAGCGTATCGGCAAAGCGTCGAGTTCTGGCGCACGCATGCCAATTGGCGCGGCTGAATGCGTGCACATCCGGCACGCGTGATTCGGTAGTCTTCATCCCCAGTGCATTGATGCCGGCTGTCTTGGGGAACCCGTGAGCGCTCGCGACCTGCAGGAAAAACTGCCGCGCAGCCTGGGCACCTGGGCCATCTGGCTGCTGGTGGTGAACGGGATGGTCGGCGCGGGCATCTTTGGCTTGCCCAGTGGTGCGGCCAAACTGGCCGGTGACTTCAGCCCGGTGGTGTTCGCCTTGTGCGCGCTGCTGATCCTGCCGGTGCTGCTCTGCTTTGCCGAGCTCGCCAGTTACTTCCGCAGCACGGGTGGGCCGGCGCGCTACGCGACCGAGGCCTTCGGCCCGTTCGTCGGTTTCCAGGCGGGATGGATCTTCTACATCGCACGGGCGATCGCGTTCTCCGCCAACAGCGTGTTGATGGTGGACAGCATCGGCTACTTCTGGCCCGCGGCGACGCAAGGCGTGACACGCATCCTGCTGCTCGCCTTGATCTGCGGCGGCCTGACTCTGGTGAACGTGGTGGGTGCGGTGCGCGCGGTGCGTTCGCTGGCATTGCTGACGGTGCTCAAGTTCGCGGTGCTGGTGGGGTTGGTGCTCGTTGGCGTGGCGATGCTGGGTGGCGAGGTGGTTGGCTCACTCAGCTTCCGGCCGCCGGCGGGCAGCGACATGGGCGCCGCAGTCGTGTTGCTGGTCTATGCCTATGTCGGCTTCGAGCAGGCCGTGGTCCCTGCGGGAGAGGCGCGCAACCCTGCGCGTGACATGCCGCGCGGCTTGCTGCTGGGGCTGGCGGCCGTCGCCATCCTGTACGTGTTGATCCAGCTGGTGAGCATGGCGGTGGTGCCCGATATCGCGGCTTCCACCGCGCCGTTGCTGGATGTCGCGGCGGTGTTGCTGGGGCCGGTGGGCGCGGCGCTGCTGATGCTGGGCGTGGTCGCGTCGGTCGGCGGCAACCTGGTGGGCGCGACGTTCACCACGCCGCGCCTGTCCTATTCGCTGGCGCTCGATGGCAGCTTGCCGCCCTGGTTCGGGCGCGTGCATGCACGCTTCCTCACGCCGGCCAATTCAATCCTGTTCTTCGGCCTGCTTTCGTTCACGATGGCGGTGTTCGGTTCGTTCCTGTGGCTTGCGGCATCCAGCGTGATGACGCGGCTGCTGCTCTACGTCATCACCTGCGCCGCGGTGCCACGCGTGCGTGCATCGCACCGGGCTGCGGGCGGTTTCGTGCTGCCTCTCGGCCCATTGATTCCGCTGCTTGGCATCCTTGCCTGCATATGGTTGATGCTCAACAGCAACTGGCATTCGGTGTTGCTGACCGCCATCTTCGTCGTGTTGGGCGCCCTGCTGTATGTGATTGAGCGTCGGCGCCGCCAGCGTGCTGCCCCGGAGTGGCGATGACCAAACAAGACGAAATGATCGATGCCCACATCGAGAAGATCGGTGGCTGGCGCGGCGAGATGCTTGCCCAAACCCGCATGATGATTCGGCAGACGTTGGACGATGTTGTCGAAGAGGTGAAGTGGCGCAAGCCGAGCAACCCGGATGGCGTCCTGACCTGGTCGCATGGCGGCATGCTGTGCACGGGCGAGGTTTACAAGAACAAGGTCAAGCTGACCTTCGTCAAGGGCGCAGCGCTGGAAGACCCGCAAGGCCTGTTCAATGCGAGCCTGGCAGGAAATGCGCGTCGCGCCATCGACCTGCACCAGGACGACAAGCTGGACGGTGTGGCGTTCAAATCGCTGATTCGCGCCGCTGCAGGCAAGAATCAGTCGCGCTGAAGAGCGCGGGATACGCGCTTGTTGTGCACAGAGCGTGCAAAGGCCTGAATGCCCGGGTGATAAAATGTTGCATCGCCCGCAGGGACTCAACCCATGAATGCATCTGTCGAATCCATCGGCTCGCCCGGCCAACCGTGGGGAGATGGGGAGAAGGCGCAGTGGCGCAGCCGCCAGCGCAAGCAGCGCAGTTATACCGAGGAAGTCGTCGGCAAGATCGATGCGCTGCGTGATCGATTCGACATCGAGCAATACGGCGAGCTGGATTACGCAGCGGATGGCCGGTTCCCGTTGTATGCAATCCGCAGCCGGAACTGGGACGACAAGCTGCCGACGGCGCTCGTCACTGGTGGCGTCCATGGTTATGAAACCAGCGGCGTGCAGGGCGCGCTGCAATTCGTGGACCGGCATGCCGCGGATTACGCGGGCCGGGCCAACCTGCTCATCGCCCCGTGTGTGAGCCCGTGGGCCTATGAGCGCATCCAGCGCTGGGACCCGTTGGCCTTGGATCCGAACCGCAACTTCACCGCCGATTCCCCGGCGCCGGAATCCGCTGCGTTGATTGGCCTGGTTGCGCCGCTCAAGGACAAGCTGTTGATGCACATCGACCTGCACGAAACCACCGACAGCGACGAGAGCGAATTCCGCCCCGCGTTGGCCGCCCGCGACGGCAAGCCGTTCGTGCCGGGGACGATTCCTGACGGTTTCTACCTGGTCGATGACAGTGGCAATCGCCAGCCCGATTTCCAGCGCGCCATGATCGAGGCTGTCGCGAAGGTGACACACATCGCGCCGGCGGATCCGGACGGCACCATCATCGGTTCACCGGTGGTCGCGCACGGCGTCATCGAGTACGACTGCAAGGGCCTGGGGCTTTGCGCCGGCGTCACCAATGCGCGCTTCGTCACCACCACCGAGGTCTATCCGGACAGCCCGCGTGCCACGCCGCAGCAATGCAATGACGCGCAGGTGGCGGCGGTGACGTCGGGACTGGATTACGCGCTGGCACATCAGCCCTGAGTCGGGCGGGCGCTCCCGAAAGGTCTTACGGCGCCCCGAGCCCCGCCAGCATCGCGTCCACGTGTCCTTCCGGGGAAAGATCGGCATGGACGGTGGTGATGCGGCCGTCGCGATCGATGACGAAGGACGTGCGGTTCGACCATTCGGGCTTCTTGTCCAGCACCACGCCGTATTGCGCGGCGATCTTTGCGCCAGGGTCGGCCGCGACCGGGAACTTGCCGGCGCAACGTTCGTTGTCGGCGGAGAATTTGGCCAACTGGTCGGCGTTGCCGGCGGTCACGCCGATCACGCTGGCGCCGGCCGCGGCGAACTTGTCCGTCGCCTGCGAGAACTGGTGTGCCTCGATATTGCAGCCGGGCGTGTAGGCGGCGGGGAAGAAATACAGCACGACCGGCCCCTTGGCGAGCGCATCGGCCAAGGTGTACTGGAATTCCTTGCCGGCCAGCCACGCCTGCGCGCTGAAGTCGGGCGCCTTGGCACCGACGGAGAGTGCGGTAGTGGGCGATGTCGTTTCGGCACCGGTTGCGGCATTCGGTGCAGGCGCTGCCACGGGAGCCTCCGCCTTCGGCTGGGCGGCGACAGCATCGCCCGGTTGCGCGCCGGACGAACATCCCGCAAGCGCCAGACAGACAACGGACAGGGGCAGCAGGACGGCGCGATGCATGGGGGTTCTCCGACGGTCGTTGCCTGCAGCTTACGCGCTCGTGGCCGATGCGGACCAATGCCGGGCTGAACACGCGGCCGTACGCGCCGGAATCCATGCCTTTCGGCCCATGTGGGCAAGGGGATGAATGGGTAGTGTCCCTGCAATTGTCCGGAAATCCGTGCATCGTAGCCTGCTGTCCTGCACTCGATGCGCCAGCCCATTGGCCAGGCCTCACGCCGATGCGGCATGTTCCATCCTTCCATGCACCCCTGATGAGAGACGGAGAAACGATTTGAACAAGACCTTGCTCAGTACCGCGACCGCGACTTTCCTTGCGCTTGGCCTGCATGCGACGGCCCAGGCGCAGGAGCGCTGCATCGACGATGCCTGCCAACAGCGCCTGATCCTCGATGCCGTCGCCGATGCACAGTCGGGCGCTGGCAGCAGTGACGTCATCGCCGCACCCAGCTTCGGCGCGTGGGGCATCGACATCCAGGGCATGGATCGCAGCGCCAAGCCGGGCGACGACTTCTTCGAATACGTCAACGGCAGCTGGGCGAAGAACACGCCGATCCCGGCTGACCGCTCCAACTACGGCGTGTTCCACGGCCTGCGCGACCTGTCCGAGGCGCGCGTGCGCAAGCTGGTCGAGTCCTATCCGCCGGGCAACCCGGCGACCGGCGGCGACTCGGCCAAGATCGCGGCGATCTACCGCGGCTTCATGGATGAGGCCACCATCGAAAAACTGGGCATCGCACCGATCAAGCCGCAGCTGGACGCGGTGCGCAAGATCCAGGACAAGCGCGGCATCGCCACTTTCATGGGACAGGCCAACGGCGGCTTCGGCGGCAGCTTCTTCGGCATGAACGTGGGTGATGACCAACGCGACCCGGACCGCTACACGCTCTATATGGGGCAGTCGGGTCTGGGCCTGGGTGATCGCCAGATGTACCTGGACGAGAAGTTCGCGCCGCAACGCGAGCGCTACCAGCAATACGTCGCGCAGATGCTGCAACTGGCCGGTTGGGACAAGCCCGCCGAGCATGCTGCCGCGATCGTGGCGATGGAGAAGCGTATCGCCGAGGCGCATTGGACGCGCGCCGAAAGCCGCGATCGCGACAAGACCTACAACGCGATCGAGATCGCCCAACTGGACGCATTCGCGCCGGGCTTCCCGTGGGCCGATTACTTCACGGCCGGCGGCGTCGGGCAATCGCCGCGCGTGGTGATGCGCCAGAACACCGCCATCCCGAAGATCGCCGCCATCTTCAACGACACGCCGGTCGACACGCTGAAGGCGTGGGAAGCCTTCCAGGTGATTGACGAGGCCGCGCCCTTGCTGTCCAGGCCGTTCGTCGATGCGCGTTTCGATTTCCGCGACAAGTTCATGTCCGGCCAACCCGAGCAGCGCGAGCGCTGGAAGCGGGGCGTGGCGCTGGCCGAGTCCGAGATGGGCGATGCCATCGGTCGTGATTACGTCGCCCTGTATTTCCCGGCCGATGCCAAGGTCAAGATGGATGCGCTGGTCGCCAACGTGAAGGCGGCGATGGGCGCGCGGCTGGAGCAGCTGGACTGGATGAGCCCGGAAACCAAGCGCGAGGCGTTCGCCAAGCTGCAGAACTTCGGCCTGAAGATCGGTTATCCGGACAAGTGGCGCGACTATTCGGGTCTGGAGATCCGCAACGGCGACGTGGTCGGCAATGCGGCGCGTTCGCGTGCCTTCGAGTGGGATTACCGCCGCAAGCGCCTGGGCGGGCCGGTGGACAAGCAGGAGTGGGGCATGACCCCGCAGACGGTCAACGCGTACTACAACTCGGTCAAGAACGAGATCGTGTTCCCGGCTGCGATCCTGCAGCCGCCGTTCTTCGATCCGAACGCGGATGACGCGGTGAACTACGGTTCGATCGGCGGCGTCATCGGCCACGAGATCATCCACGGCTTCGACGACCAGGGCCGCAAGTCGGATGGCGAAGGCGTGCTGCGCGATTGGTGGAGCAAGGACGATGCCGCCAAGTTCGAGGTGCAGGCGGCCAAGCTCGGCGCGCAGTACGAGAGCTACGACTTCCCGCAACTGCCCGGCATGCATATCAACGGCCGCGTGGCGATGGGCGAGAACATCGGTGACCTGGGTGGCCTGACGATCGCGCTGGAAGCCTATCGGCGTTCGCTCGACGGCAAGCCGGCGCCGGTGATCGACGGTTTCACCGGCGAGCAGCGCCTGTTCATGGGCTGGGCGCAGGTATGGCGCACGTTGTGGCGCGATGACGCGCTGCGCCAGCAGCTGGTCAACGGCCCGCATTCGCCCGGGCAAATCCGCGCGTTCGCGCCGCTGCGCAACATCGATGCCTGGTACGAGGCGTTCGACGTGAAGCCCGGCGACAAGCTCTACATCAAGCCGGAAGACCGCGTGCGCATCTGGTAAGCCGGATCGCCTGATGCATCGGAACGGGCCGCCACGTGCGGCCCGTTTTCGCTTCGATCAGTAACCGCCGAAACTGCCGGCGGCGCCCGGGAACACCACCGGGCTTTCGCTGCCATCGGTGCCGACCGCGGCAACGCCGAAGAACCAGTTGTCGATGACGAGGTTCCTGAGTACGTGCGACGTGACATTGCCGACGTAGATGCTGTGGGTCCAGGCGGGTTCGTCGGTGGCGCGCCAGTAGATGCGGTAACCGGCCAGCCCTTCGGCCTGTGTGCCGGACGGGCGTTGCCACGTCAGCGTGGTATCCGCACTGACCGCGCCTTCGATCTTCACTGCGGCCGGCGGCGGTGGCGCGGCGGCCACGGCGGCCAGCGTCACTGCATCGAGCGCAGTCAGCCGCGCCGCATACGGGAAGTCCACGCCATCGATGGTGTCGCCATAGACGCGACGACTGCCATCGGCCTGTGTTTCCACGCGCAGGTCCTGATGCTGGCGGTCGTAGTGCTCGTGCGTTTCCATCACCCGCACGGCGGGATAACCCGCGTCGTTGAACGGACGGTGATGGCCGCCGCGACCGAAACGATCGAGGCGATAGACCAGCATCACATCCAGCTCCGGGACATGGCGGGCCAGCGTCTTGATGTAACGCGCCAGGTTGCGGCTGGGCGAATCGACCTCGCCGCCGGTGAAACGGCGCTGCCGGGCTTCCTCGGGTGTTTCATCGGCACGCGTGCCCTCGGAGAACACCCGCGCGGTATGTCGGTCGGTGATGCCGTCGATGCCACTGCTGTTGCCGATCATGTCGTTGTTGAGCACGCCGACGATCCGCCAGCCGTTCGCCTTCGCGTGTTCGGCCAGGATGCGACCGCCGTACAGGCCTTGTTCTTCGCCCCCCAGCGCCGCATAGACGATCGAGCCATGGAACCGCTGCTTGCTGAGCACGCGGGCGGCCTCCAGTGCACCGGCGACGCCGCTGGCATTGTCGTTGGCGCCGGGCGAATCGCTGGTGGCATCCATGACATCGCTGACACGTGAGTCGATGTCGCCACTCATGATCACGTAGCGGTTGGGGTCGGTCGTGCCACGCTGGATGGCGATGACGTTGGTGATTTCTGTGTCACGCGGAATACGTGGCTCGCCGGCCTTGATCGTGCCGCGCACGGTTTGCACCTCGAGACAGCCGCCGCAGGCCTTGGAGATGCGGGTGAACTCGTCGAATATCCAGCGCGTCGCCGCACCGATGCCACGGGTGTCGGACTGCGTTCCGGAAAGCGTGTGGCGCGTGCCGAACGACACCAGCTTGCGGATGTCGGCCTCGACGTGGCCAGGCGAGGGCGCGCGACCGATGGCATCCAGCCGGGCGGAGATCGCGTCGTCCGGCGCGCTGGGTGGTGACGCCTGCGCAAGCCCTGCCATCGGCACTAAGGCCAACGTCGCCAGCAAGGCAAGGCGGATCGGGTGGATGCGCACGGGCAGCTCCTTGGATGGGATGCCGGGATCATGTCATATGCCCGGGCAAGGACAGCGCGCTGATCAGCCCCGGGCCCGCGCCTCACAGGCGCGATAGCGGCCTTCCACGCGCGTCGCGAACCATTCGGTGGTGAGCTTGCGGGTGATCTTCGGGCTTTCCAGGTCGATCTGCGGCATCGCGGCCCTTGGCAGCTTACGACCGGCCCGTCGTTCGGCCAGGGCATACAGTTCGCGATACAGGCGGCTGTATTCGAACTCGTCGCGGGTGCCGCGCTCAAGATCGCTGCGGATGTCCTGCGGCGTCATCCCAAGCGTCCCGGCGATGGACCGCAGCGCACGCTCGGTTGCGCCCGATTCCTTGCTGCCATGCAGGACCAGGTCGCCATCGCGCACCAGCTTCGTGCCACTGGCTAGGCTGACCGCATTCTGGAAGGCGGCATTGCGACTGGCGTAATGGCCGGCGTTGAAATCGGCGAAGCGATAGAGATGGCGCGGGTAGCCGTTCGGATACTTGAGCAGGTGGGCGATGCCGAAGTAGAGGCCGCCACGGCGGGAGAACACCTCGTGGCGGATGGGGTTGCCATTCGCGTAGGGGTAGGGGCGCTGCTTCACCTGTTGCTCCGCGTAATCGATGCTGACCTGCATCGGCCCGCCCGTGCGCACCGGATTCGCCCGCGCCAGCATGCCGCGCCCCAGCCGCGGCGCCCGCGCGATGATCTGTTCGTACAGGTCGCTGAGTTCCCGCTCGCTGCGCACGCGTGCCAGCTTGTCGCCATAGGCTTCGCCATCGGGTGCCTTCAGCATCAAGGCACCGGCCACGGCGATTTTGGGCACACCTTTCTGGCCTGCACGTCGTTCGATCTCGGCGCGGGCGATCTTGCCGAGACCCGGCACGGGCGGGTCGGCCTGGTAGCCGGATTCCTGTTCGATCACCGCGAGCACGGCGCACAGATTGGCCGTGGTGGGCGGCAGTTGCAGGGTCTGGAATGCCGACTGGATATCGCTGGCCCAGCCAGCGCGATCATCCAGGGCTGCAGGCATCAGGCGACGAAGCTGGGCGCGGATTTCCTCGGGCGAGGCAGTGCGCGACCGTGATTCGGGCGGAGAGCATGCCGCCACGGCCAATGCGATGCCGGCGATCAGGAAGACGCGACCGGTCACGCCCGGGATGAAGCGGCGGATTCTGGAAACGGGCATGCGGAAGGTCTGATGCATTGCGCCGGAGGATAACGGGGCGGTGGCAGGGTCCGGCTGTCCGCGGCATGAATGAGTGCCTGCGAATGGACCAACGTGGCCGTACGATGCGGTGGCCGTGCCGGCCGTGGGACAATGCGCGACCTTCCTGTCGCCGCCTGCCATGCGCCTGAACAAATACATCGCCGATAGCGGCCATTGCTCGCGCCGCGAGGCGGATCGCCTGATTGCATCGGGCAAGGTCGCCGTCAATGGCGAGCGCGCCAGCATAGGTGCGGAGCTGGCCGAAGGCGACATCGTCACGGTCAACGGCGAGAAACTGGTCCAGCGCAGCGCGGCGGAAGGCAAGCGTCGTCACGTCTACATCGCGCTCAACAAGCCGGTCGGGATCACCTGCACCACCGAAGAGGCGGTGCGGGGCAATATCGTCGATTTCGTCGGGCATGAGCAGCGCATCTTTCCAATCGGGCGGCTGGACAAGGATTCCGAGGGATTGATCCTGCTGACCAGCAATGGCGATATCGTCAATGAAGTGCTGCGCGCCGAGAACAAGCTGGAGAAGGAATACCTTGTCGCGGTCAACAACCGCATCGACGACGAATTCCTGCGCGGGATGAGCCGCGGCGTGCCGGTGCACGGGCAGAAGACGCTGCCCTGCAAGACCGGCAAGCTGGGGCCTTACGGTTTCCGCATCGTGCTGGTGCAGGGCTTGAACCGGCAAATTCGCTTGATGGCTGCGTACTTCGGCTATCGGGTCAAGCAATTGGTGCGCGTGCGGATTGGCAGCGTCAAGTTGGGACATCTGAAACCGGGCCAGTGGCGTAACCTGACCGACGCCGAATTGCGCGCCTTGTTGCCGCGCAGGACGGACTGGTAAACCACGACGACCTTGGGGAGGGATGATGAGCGAAGACCGGCAAGCGGGCGATGCCCAATCCGAGCGCCCGTTCATCGTCCCCTGTGCCACGCTCGACATGCAGGCGCCGCTGCGCTGGCTGCGTGCCGGCTGGCATGACGTGCGCCGCTCGCCCGGGCTGACTGCGGTGTTCGGCGGAGTGATCGTCGTCGTCAGCGTGTTGATCGCGATACTGGCGTGGAAGCTGGGTCGCTTTGCATTGCTTGCCACGCTGTTGTCCGGCTTCGTGTTCGTGGCGCCGTTGATCTGCGTGGGCCTGTATTGCGTGAGTCGCGCGCTGGAACGCGGGCAGACGCCGCATCTGTCCGATTCCTTCGCATTGGCGCGTCGCGTCCTCGGCCAGGCGGCGGTGTTCGCGCTGGCGCAGGGGGTGATCATCCTGTTGTGGTCGCGCGCGGGGATGGTGATCACGGCTTTGTCGCCGACCATCGAGGGTGATCGTGTCGCGTTCATCGAATACCTGCTGATCGGGTCGGCGGTCGGTGCGATCTTCGCCGCGCTGACGTTCGCGGTGGCCGTGGTGTCGCTGCCGCTGATCGCCGATCGCGACATCGACATGGTGACGGCCGGCATTTCCAGCGTGAACGCGGTCTTGCGCAACAAGCCGCCGATGGCCTTGTGGGCAGCGATCATCGTCGTGCTCACCATGATCGGTTTCGCCACGGCCTTCATCGGCTTGGGATTGATCATGCCGTGGCTGGCCTACAGCAGCTGGCATGCGTACCGGGAAACGCTCAGGCCCGACGCATGGCCGGCGCTGACCTGAGTCCTGCAAGCGAAACGGCTGCCGCGTGCAACTAACCTTGCAACGCCGCCCGCAATGCCGAAGGCAGCTGGGCAAGCCGATCCTTCGATACCCAGCCCTGCGATCGGTCGATCGCATTCGCGAGCACCGGATCATCTACCGGGGCACCGCCGGTGCAGAACAGGAAGGGCAGGCCCGGCATGCGCTCGCGCACCCAAGTGAGAGCCTCGGCGCCGGTATAGCCGGGCAGGCGTGAGTCGCATACCACTATCGACCAGTCGTCGCGTTGCAGGGCGGCGTCCAGCTCGTGGCGCAGTTCCACGCGGCAGAGCTCATGATCGAGGCCGGCATCCTCCAGCGCCAATGCGATCAGCTCCGCATCATCGGCATTGTCCTCGATCAGCAGGATGCGCAATGCGCTCATGCGGGGTCAGTCATGCTGCGGGCGCTGGTTGAACACGGCCCAGAAGCGGCCCAGGGTCTTGACCGCCTCGAAGAACTGGTTGATGTCGACCGGCTTCACCACGTAGGCATTCACGCCCAGGTCCCAGCTCCGGATCAAATCGCTTTCCTCGCGCGATGACGACAGGATGACGACCGGGATGTGCCTGAACTGGTCGTTGTCGCGGATGCGCTGCAGCACTTCCAGTCCGTCCATGCGCGGCATTTTGATGTCGAGCAGCAGTACCGACGGATCGCCGGGTTCGCGATCGGCGAAGCGGCCTTCGCGCAGCAGGTATTCCATCGTTTCCACGCCGTCCTCGACATGCACGATGGGGTTGGCGAGGTTGGCTTCACGCAATGCATCGATCGCCATCTCGGCATCGGCCGGGCTGTCTTCGGCAAGCAGTATCGGTTTGATGTCCTTCATCGATGGCCTCGGCAGGGATCAGGTGTTGGAAGAAGGTGAAGCAGCCGGATTATCCAGCAGCGCCGGCAAAGTGAAGCGGAACGTGGTGCCTTGGTCAATCGCGGATTCAGCCGTGATCGTGCCGCCATGGCGGGTCAGCACGCGCTGCACGCTGGCGAGGCCGATGCCGGTGCCGGGGAATTCGCTGGCCTTGTGCATGCGCTGGAACACGCCGAACAACTTGCCTGCGTATTGCATGTCGAAGCCGACGCCGTTGTCGCGCACGGTGAATTCGTGACGGCCGTCGTCCAGACGCCGGTGGCCGACATCGATCCGGGTGCGTTCGCGCGGCGCGCTGTATTTGACCGCGTTGCCAAGCAGGTTGAGCCATACCTGCCGCATCATGTTGTCGTCGGCGACCACCATCGGCAGGGGATCGATGTGCCATTTGATGCGTCGATCCGGCGTGTCGACCGCGGCATTGGAGTCGAGCAGCGCACGGGTCTCGGCCACCAGCGACTGCATGTCCACTGGCTGCAGGCGCAGTGCGCTGCGGCCCAGGCGCGAATAGACCAGCAGGTCGTCGATCAGCATCGCCATCCGTCGCGCGGAATTGTCGATTGTGGCGATGTAGTGACGCGATTTCTCGTCGGCTTCATCACCCAGCTGGCGGGCGAGTTTGTCCGCGAAACCCGAGATATGGCGCAGCGGCGCGCGCAAGTCGTGCGATACCGAGTAACTGAAGGCCTCCAGTTCGCGGTTGACGTCCGAAACCTGTTCGATCTTGCCTTCGAGCTGCTGGTTCAACTCGACGATGGCCGCTTCCGAGGCCTTCTGGCTGCTGATGTCGCTGAGCGTGATCAGGGCGACTTCATCCTCGCGGCCAGGCAGGTTCATGCGGCGCGCGCTCAACATCATCGTGCGTTGCACGCCATCGGCAGTGGTCTGTTCGATCTCGAAATCCCACAGCTCCCGCCCGCGGCTGAGGACATCGCCCAGGCGCTGGGTGATCTCGCGTCCGGACCATGCTCCGTTGCCGATGTCATGGATCGGTTGTCCGTACATTGTCAGGTCGCCGGCATCGGCATCGGCATCGGCATAGAGTTCGCCGAAGGCGGCGTTGTGCAGGACGACGCGTTGTTGCCCGTCGATCACCGCGATGGGCTCGCGAATGGTCTGCATCACCGCCACAGCACGCTCGTTCGCGCTGCTCGCGGCATGTTCCGCAGCGGTGCGATGGCGTTGCAGACGCAACGTCATCCATAGCAGCAGGCTGAGCAAACCAAGTTGCAGCAGGCTGGTGGTGACGCTGAGCCAGCGCCCCTGGGTGCGCAGTCGCCTGGCGGTCTCGGTCCGCTGGGCGAGCAGGCGTGATTCCTCGTTCAGGAGTGCACTGGCCGCGCCGCGCATGGGAAAGTTCTGCGCCATCGCGATGCGCAGCTGCTTGCGCTCGGGCGAGTCGCCTTCGGCGATGACGCTCAGACTGTACTCGCGGCGCTGTTCTATCGCGGCCTTGAGTTCGCCCACGCGCACCTGCTGCTCCGGATTGTCCGCCGTCAGCGCGATCAGCTCGGAGAGCAGGGTGGGGATGTGGTTTTCGCTCTCGGCCACCCGGCGACGGACGTTGGGGACATCGATGCCGCTGGCGATGATTGATGCCGCGGCTTCCAGATCGCGCACTTCGTACAGCAGGTTGCTGGTCACCGACTCGACCTGGGCGGAATGTGCCACCATCGCATCGGCTTGATGGATGTCGCGGTTCATTTTCCCCAGCACGAAATAGGGCAGCACGACGATGCAGGCCACGAGGCCATACAGCGGCCATTGATAACGCCTAAGATTCATCTTGCCCCTGGTCACGATGGAAGTGGCCACCCTATGGCCGCACCCGCGACTGTACAACGAGGCGGATCGCCGGCAACACGGGTAGCCATGCCGCGGGTTGCCTTGGGGATGAATCACCGAGGTCATTCATGAACGTGAGCGATGACAGAAGCGAGGCCAGGCAGCGTCTGGATGAAGCCCTGGCCGCGCAGACAAGCCCGCGCCGGCCATCTAGCTGGCTGAGCGAGTCCGAGTTGCGCAGCCGCGCGCGCAAGCGAAACGCGATCTACCTGGTGGTGGCCGCGGCCTGCCTGGTGCTGTTCGTCGTGCTGATCCATTTGCTGATCGAACGTACCCGCTGGAGCGCGGGCAGCTCGACGCAGGTCGATGCCCACCGGCCCATGCGCTGAATCGGGCAAGCCATGTCGGCGGCGCGTTAGCATGCGCCATCACCTTCGGTGCCAGCCGCCATGCCCAACGTTTCCATCCTGCAATTCCTCGCGTTGTTGACCATTTCCAACGTCTTCATGAACCTGGCCTGGTACGGCCATCTCAAGTTCAAGGGCAGCCCGCTGTGGCTCGCGATCATCGCCAGCTGGAGCCTCGCCTTCCTTGAGTATTGCTTCATGGTCCCGGCCAACCGCATCGGCAGCAACGTGATGAGCGTGACCCAGATGAAGATCCTGCAGGAATGCATCACCCTGGTGGTGTTCACCGTGGTGGCGTGGCTGATGTTCGGCGAGCAGCTGAAATGGAACACGCTGGCCGCCTACGCATGTCTGGTCGGCGCAGTCGGGTTCGCGTTCTGGGGCAAGGCTTGAGCGACGGGTAAAATGGCGGAATGAAGCTCAATATCGCCGCCTATCACTTTGCCGACGTGGCCGACGTTCACGCATTGGCCGATGTCGTGCGCGGGCAAGCCCAAGCGCGCGACCTTCTGGGCAGCGTGCTGGTGGCGGGCGAGGGTATCAACCTGTTCCTGGCCGGTGACGAGACCGATGTCCGGGGCTTCCTCGCATGGCTGCGCGAGGACGCACGCTTTGCCGACATTCAGGCCAAGGAAAGCTGGAGCACGCACGTGCCCTTCGCCAGGCTCAAGGTGAAGGAAAAGAGCGAAATCGTGCCGTTCGCGGGCCGACCGGCCGGCACGGGCGAGGCGCGTGCGCCGAGCGTGGATGCAGCGACGTTGCGTCGCTGGATCGGCGCTGGGCATGACGATGCCGGCAAGCGCCTGCTGTTGCTGGACACGCGCAACCGCGAGGAAATCGGCTACGGCACCTTCCACGGTGCACGCACCTTGCCGATCGACAATTTCAACGACCTGCCCGATGCGGTCGAGGCGATTCGTGATGAACTCCGCGATGCCGCGGTGGTGAGTTTCTGCACCGGCGGCATCCGCTGCGAAAAGGCCGCGCCGTGGATGCGTGATGCCGGCATCGACAACGTGTTGCAGCTGGAAGGCGGCATCCTGCGCTATTTCGAGGAAGTCGGCGGCGAAGGCTATGACGGCGGCTGCTTCGTCTTCGACGAGCGCATTGCGCTGGACCCGGCGCTTAAGCCGTTGCGTGACGAGGCAGTGCCGCGCGCATGAACGATTGGTGGTTGCTGGTCGTCATGGTTTTGGTCGGCTGGATGGCGATCAAGGTCGTCGGCTTCGTGCTCAAGCTCAGCCTGTGGCTGGTGCTGGCGGGCGTCGCGTATTACTTCTTCTCGCAGGTGTTCGGCTGGCCCTGGCCTTTCGGCTAGACCGCCATCCCCGCCGCGCGCCCCGATGCCCAGGCCCACTGGAAGTTGTAACCCCCCAGCCAGCCGGTGACATCGACCACCTCGCCGATGAAATACAGGCCGGGCACGTGCCTCGACATCATCGTGCTGGATGACAGGCCATCGGTATCGACGCCGCCCAAGGTGACCTCGGCGGTGCGATAGCCTTCCGTGCCGCTGGCGACGATCGGCCACGCCGCCAGGGTACGTGCGATGTCGTCCAGCTCGCGCGCGGTGTATTGTCGCATCGGACGATTGGGGAGCCAGTATTCGGTGAGACGCTGCGCAAGGCGTCTCGGCAGCACGTCACCAAGCAGGGTTTGCAACTGCGCGTCGCGCCGATCGGCCTGCCATGTCGCGAGCAGGGCGGGGATGTCGCACCCGGGCAGCAGGTCGATGACAAGGGCGTCGCCTTCGCGCCAGTACGAACTGATCTGCAGGATGGCCGGGCCACTGAGCCCGCGGTGAGTGATCAACATCGCATTGGTGAAGCCTTGCTTGCCGCATCGCGCCTCGATGGGCAGGGACAGGCCACTGAGGTCATCCAGCCGCTCCAGATGCGTGCCCGACAGCGTCAAGGGCACCAGTCCCGCGCGCGTGGGCAACACCGGGTGCCCGAATTGCCGCGCCAGCAGGTAACCGAAGCCAGTCGCGCCCATGCGCGGGATCGACAAGCCGCCACAGGCCACCACCAGCGATGTGACATCGAAGGTGCCGCGCGACGTGCGCACGCTGAATCCGACATCGCCATGCTGCACCGACTCGACGCTGCAGCCGGTTTCGATGCGCACGCCGGCCCATTCGCACTCGTCCAGCAGCATCCGCACGATCTGCTTGGAGGACTCGTCGCAGAACAGCTGGCCGAGTTCCTTCTCGTGATAGGTGATGTCGTGGCGTTCGACCATCTCGATGAAATCGGCGGGCGTGTAGCGTGCCAATGCGGATTTGCAGAAATGCGGATTGGCCGAGAGATACTGCGCGGGCGTCACGCCGGTGTTGGTGAAATTGCAGCGCCCGCCGCCCGACATCAGGATCTTCTTGCCGCATCGTTCTGCGTGCTCGACGACGACGACGCGCCGACCGCGCTGGCCAGCGGTGAGCGCGCACATCAGCCCGGCCGCACCGCCGCCGATGACGAGGACGTCGCAGTCGCTCACACCCACTCCCGCGAGGGCAGGGTATAGCGGCGTTCAGGCTTGCCGACGAGATCAAGAAAGGCATTGAACACGGCTTCGGCCTGCGAACGCATCGGTGGCAGGTGGCTGTCGGTTTCGATCAACACCTGGGCGGCGTCGACCGGATGGCCGTGTTCGGCCAGCTCATCCAGATACAGGCGATTGGCCAGCCAGCGTGCGATCAGCGGTTGATCGACCTCCATGTGGAACTGGAAGCCGTAGGCGTTGTCGCCATGGCGGAAGGCCTGCGGCCCGCAGCTCGCGGTTTCGGCCAGGTGCACGGCGCCATCGGGCACATCGAAACGATAACGATGCCACTGGAACACCGGCGCGCCATCGTCGTGATGCGACAGCACCGGGTCGCTGCGCCCGGCATCGGTCAGGGTGAGTGGATGCCAGCCGATTTCCGGCGCCTCGTGCCGCACTACCGGCGCGCCCAACACGTGCGCCAGCAATTGCGCGCCAAGGCAGATGCCGAGCACAGGCTTGCCCTGCGCCAGCATCGACTCGATCGCGCGCATCTCGGTCAGCAGATGTCGGCGATGCGCGCGATCTTCGACATTCATCGGTCCGCCCAGCACGATCAGCCCGCGATAGCGGTCGGTGCTGGGCTGTGCATCGGGATCGCGCTCGAAATTGACGAAGCGCATGCGATGGCCACGCTGGCGGATCAATGCGTCCAGCGTGCCCAGGGGCTCGGCAGCGACATGCTGGAAAACCAACAATCGCGACATGGGTGATTAGCGCGGATCGCGCGGCTTCTTGGGACCGCCCTTGCTGAAACCGCCCGGGCGCTTGTTGAAGCCGCCAGGTTTGTTGCCACCAGGTTTGATGCCGCCCGGCTTGCGCGGACGTGCGCCGCCATCGTCATTGAAACGTGGCTTGTGTCCGAACTCCCGACGGCGCGCAGGCTGGTTCAGATCATCATCCGTCGCCAGTCTCATGCGGATCGGCCGGCCGGCCACGCGCACGTTGCCGAGGAATTGCAGCAGCTCCGGCGGCATGCCTTCGGGCAGGTCGACCAGGGTGTAGTCGTCACGGATGTCGACGCGGCCGATGTAGCGCGCTTCCAGCTCCGCTTCATTGGCGATGGCGCCGACGATGTTGCCCGGCTTGACGCGATGTTCGTGGCCGACCTCGATGCGATAGGTCTGCATGCCGACATCCGGGCCATCGTGCGCAGGGCGGGCCGGGCGCTGGGCACGTTCGCCATCACGGGCACGCGGGGCGTAGTCGTCGCTCCGCGCGGGCTTTTCATGGCGCTCGCGCGGCGGCGGGGGCGGCGGGTCGTTGGGCAGGAACATCGGCGTGTCGCCTTGCACCAACTGCGCCAGCGCGGCGGCGATTTCGACCATCGGCACGTTGCGCTCGCGCTCGAAGTCTTCCAACAGGCCGCGGAACATGCTGACGTCGCTGCCATCCAAGGCGGAATTGATGCGATCACGGAAACGGCTGACACGATGCTGGTTGACGTCCTGCGCGGTCGGTAGCTGCATCGGCTCGATCTGCTGGCGCGTCGCGCGCTCGATCGCGCGCAGCATGCCGCGCTCGCGCGGGGTGACGAACAGGATCGCCTCGCCCTTGCGACCGGCGCGCCCGGTGCGACCGATGCGGTGCACGTAGCTTTCGGTGTCGTAGGGGATGTCGTAGTTCAGCACATGGGTGATGCGCTCCACGTCCAGGCCACGCGCGGCGACGTCGGTCGCGACCAGCACGTCCAACTGGCCATCCTTCAGGCGCTGGATGGTGCGCTCGCGCGACTTCTGGTCCATGTCGCCGTTGATCGCGGCGGCGGCGATGCCGCGTGCGGTCAGCTTCTCGGCGAGTTCTTCGGTGCCGAGCTTGGTGCGCGCGAACACGATCATCGCGTCATAGGTTTCGGCTTCCAGGATGCGAGTGATTGCATCCAGCTTGTGCAAGCCGCTGACCAGCCAGTAGCGCTGGCGGATGTTGTCGCCGGTGGTCGTGGTCGACTTGATCGCCACCTCGACCGGATCGCGCAGGTAGGTCTGCGCGATGCGCTTGATCGGCGCCGGCATGGTGGCCGAGAACAGCGCAATCTGCCGGTCCGCCGGACATTTTTGCACCACCGCCTCGACATCGTCGACAAAACCCATGCGCAGCATTTCGTCGGCTTCGTCCAGCACCAGCGTGCGCAGGCGGGACAGGTCCAGCGAGCCGCGGGTCAGGTGGTCGATGACGCGGCCGGGCGTGCCCACCACGACCTGCACGCCGCGGCGCAGGGCCTGCAGCTGCGGGGTGTAGCTCTGGCCGCCGTAAATCGGCAGCACGTGGAAGCCGGGGATGTGGTGGGCGTATTTATGGAAGGCCTCGCTGACCTGGATCGCCAGCTCGCGCGTCGGCGCTAGCACCAGCGCTTGCGGCGCGGCCAGCTTGGGATCGATGTTGGCGAGGATCGGCAGCGCGAAGGCGGCGGTCTTGCCGGTGCCGGTCTGCGCCTGGCCCAGCACGTCGCGGCCCGCCAACAGCGGCGGGATGGTCGCGGCCTGGATCGGCGAGGGCGTCTCATAGCCCACTTCCGACAATGCCTTGAGCAGCGTGTCGGGCAGGCCAAGATCGGCGAAGGTGATGGCGGGGGTGTTGTCGGGGGCGGCGGCGCTCATGGCGGGTCTCCTGCGCATGGCGCATCGTGGGCGGCCATTCTACGCTTCCGCTTGAGTTCCGCGCGGCGTGGCCGCATTTCATCTCGATGAAAATCCGCTTCGACAATCGTTTCCCCGCCGGCCTGCCGGGCGATCCCGAGCGCACCAACCGCTTGCGCCAGGTCGAGGGCGCGGTGTGGTCGGCTGTCGAGCCGTCGCCTGTGCCCGCGCCTCGGGTGCTGGCGGTTTCCACCGACCTACTGAAAACCCTCGGCTTGACCGAGGCCGATGCCGCCAGCCCCGCGTTCGCCCAGGTTTTCGGCGGGAATGCGCTGCTGGAAGGCATGCAGCCGCATGCCAGCAATTACGGTGGCCACCAGTTCGGCAACTGGGCCGGGCAGCTGGGCGATGGCCGCGCGATTACCTTGGGCGAGGCGGTCGCGCCCGATGGCCGGCACTGGGAGTTGCAGCTCAAGGGCGCCGGACCGACGCCATATTCGCGTCGCGCCGATGGCCGCGCCGTGCTGCGCTCGTCGATCCGCGAATTCCTGTGCAGCGAGGCGATGCATCACCTCGGCATCCCGACCACCCGGGCGTTGTCGCTGGTGGCGACCGGCGACGACGTGGTCCGCGACATGTTCTACGACGGCCACCCCGAGGCCGAGCCCGGCGCGATCGTCTGCCGCGTCGCGCCCTCGTTCCTGCGTTTCGGTCATTTCGAGTTGCCCGCCTCGCGCGGCGATATCGAACTGCTGCGCACGCTGGTGGATTTCGCGATCCGGCGTGATTACCCGCAGCTGCAGGGCAGCGGCGAGGCGCTCTATGCCGCCTGGTTCCGCGAGATCGCCGAACGCACCGCACGGCTGATGGCCGAGTGGATGCGTGTCGGCTTCGTGCATGGGGTGATGAACACCGACAATATGAGTGCGCTCGGGCTCACCATCGACTACGGCCCGTACGGCTGGATCGACAATTACGACCCGGACTTCACGCCGAATACCACCGACGCGCAGGGTCGCCGCTACCGCTTTGGCTGGCAGCCGCGCATCGGCTTGTGGAACCTGCAGCAACTCGCCGCCGCGCTGTCGCCTTTGTTCAGCGACATCACCCCCTTGCAGGCCGGGCTGGAAGCCTACGGGCAGGAATTCGCGCGCACTGACCGCCGCAACATCGCCCGCAAGCTGGGATTGTCGGACGGCGACGACGACGCGCTCACCTTGACGCGCGACCTGCAGGCGTGGATGCACAAGGCCGAAGTGGACATGACGATCTTCTTCCGCACGCTGGGCGAAGGGGATGCGGATGCGTTGACGCCCGATGCCTTTGCCGATGCGTTCTACGACGAGGCCAAGCGCGAGATACATCGCGATGAACTTGTCGCGTGGCTGGCGCGTTACGCCAGCCGCGTGGCAGATGATGCATTCGATGCAGCCGGGCGCCGAGAGACGATGCGCCTCGCCAACCCCAAGTACATCCTGCGCAACTGGCTGACGCAGGAAGTCATCGACCGCGCGCATGCCGGTGATGCAAGCGGCATCACGGAACTCCTGAACGTGATGCAGCGCCCCTATGACGACCAGCCCGGCCGCGAGTACTTCGCCGGCAAGCGGCCGGACTGGGCGCGCAACAAGGCGGGTTGCTCGATGCTGTCCTGCAGCTCGTGAGGGCGGCATCGGCGCCTGATCAAGACCACGCCCGGTAGAATGCGCGGATGCCCTTGATCACCCTCAACGCCGTCGATTTCAGCGTCGGCGGCCCCCTCCTGCTGGACAAAGTCGACCTTGCCATCGAACCTGGCGAGCGTATCGCACTGATCGGTCGCAACGGCGCCGGCAAGTCCACCTTGCTGAAACTCCTGGCCGGCGAGCTGAAACCGGACGATGGCGACCTGCGCGTTGAATCGGGCCGGCGCATCGCGCGGCTGGAGCAGGAAGTGCCGCAGGATGCCCGTGGCAGCGTGTTCGATGTGGTCGCGCAAGGCCTGGGCGATGCGGGTGCGCTGTTGGCGCGCTACCACCACCTGATCCACGAAACCGACATCGACACCGATGCGCTGGCCAAGGTGCAGGCGCAGATCGAGGCGGTGCAGGGCTGGTCGCTGGATCGTCGAGTGGAAGAAGTGCTGCAGCGGCTGGAGCTGGATGGCGATGTCGATTTCGCCCGGCTCTCGGGCGGCATGAAGCGTCGCGTGCTGCTGGCGCGTGCGCTGGTAGCCGAGCCCGACCTGCTGCTGCTGGACGAGCCGACCAACCATCTCGACATCGCCGCCATCGATTGGCTGGAAGGCTTCCTCAAGCAATGGAGCGGGGCATTGGTGTTCGTCACCCATGACCGCCGGTTCCTGCGCGCCTTGGCGACGCGCATCGTCGAGATCGATCGTGGCCAGTTGACCAGCTGGCCCGGTGATTGGGACAACTACCTGCGGCGCAAGGAAGAGCGCCTGAATGCCGAAGCACAGGAAAACGCACGCTTCGACAAGATGCTGGCGCAGGAGGAAGTGTGGATCCGCCAAGGCATCAAGGCACGTCGCACGCGCGACGAAGGCCGGGTGCGGCGTTTGAAGGCGATGCGCAACGAACGCGCCGAGCGTCGTGACCAGGTTGGCAAGGTCAGGATGGACATCGCCGAAGGCCAGGCCTCCGGCAAGAAGGTGCTCGAGGCCCGTGGCGTGTCATTCGGCCATGGCGACAAGGACTTGGTGAGCGAGTTCGATACCACCATCCTGCGTGGCGATCGCATCGGCCTGATCGGACCGAACGGCAGCGGCAAGACCACGCTGCTCAAGCTGTTGCTGGGCGACCTGCAACCCGCTGCCGGCGAGATCAAGCAAGGCACGCAGCTGCAAGTGGCCTATTTCGACCAGTACCGCGCCACCCTGCGCGAAGACTGGAACGCGATGGAGAACGTCGCCGAAGGCAGTGACACGGTGGAGATCGGCGGCAGCAAGAAGCATGTGCTGGGCTACCTGCAGGATTTCCTGTTCACGCCGGAACGTGCGCGTGCGCCGATCACCCGTCTGTCGGGTGGCGAACGCAACCGACTGTTGCTGGCCAAGTTGTTCGCCCAGCCATCCAATCTGCTGGTGATGGATGAACCGACCAACGACCTCGATGTCGAGACGCTGGAGTTGCTGGAAGAGCTGCTGGCCGATTACCCGGGCACCTTGCTGCTGGTCAGCCACGACCGCGATTTCCTCGACAACGTGGTGACCTCAACCCTGGTGATGGAAGGGGAAGGCCGGATCGGCGAATACGTCGGCGGCTATACCGACTGGCTGCGCCAGCGCCCGGCGTCGGTCCTGGAGCGCGCCACCACGCCGATCAAACCTGCGCCGGCTCTGGAAGTCGCATCCCCCGAGCCTACCGTTGCACCGGCGAAGAAAAAACTGGGCTACAAGGAAGCCCGCGAGCTGGAAGCGTTGCCGGGCCGCATCGACGCGCTCGAAACCGAGATCGCGGAACGCACTGAACGCATGAACGCCCCGGGTTATTTCCAACGTGATCCGGCCGACGTGGGGGCGGACAATGCAGCGCTGGCCGACGCGCAGGCCGCGCTCGATGCCGCCTACGAGCGCTGGCAGACATTGGAAGCCGGTTGATCGCAAACCAACGCATCATCGCCGAAACCAGCGGGCAGGATTGTTGCTGCAGCTAGCACCATCACGATATAGAAAGCCGGCGTAGCGCCGGCCTTGCCGTGTTTGGTAGCGAGGCGGATCAGTGATGCGTCGCGTCTTCCAGTTCGTCGTCGGGGATGCGGGCCAGGCAGATCAGCGACCAGAAGGCGATGTCATCCTCGGCCCAGCTCGCGCTGGTGTCCTCCAGCACGCCGATCAGGGTGGATTCCAGTTCCGGCGCGTCCACATGCAGGGTGTCCATGCCGCGCCAGACCAGCAGGCGAGGCGTGGTTTCCCCCAGCCACGAGAGGTCGTTGAGGCCGTCGGCCAGCGCATCCCAGTTGCCGCCCCAGTCGTCGGGAAAGTCCAGCGCGGCGTGGATGCGATGGATCAGTTCGCGCTTGTCTTCGGCGCCCGCCAGGTCGATCTCGTGGGCGGCGACTTCTTCATCGGCGGCGAGCGAAAGCAGCGGCGTGACATCGGCGCACATCACGCGATAGACACCGGCCTGGCTGGCGTCACGCAGGTCGAGGGGGTGCGAGTCGGCGGCGCTCATCGGCGGACCTCGAATGGGCGAAAGCTGTCGTAGTGATCGTCGCTGTAATACCACTCGCTCGGCGGATTGCCGCCGGTGACGATGCGGCGCGCACCGCGATGGTCCACGCCCGGCGTATCGACCGTGTATTCGCGGTACCAGCCGCGTGGCTTCTGCGGCAGGCGGCGCTCGCGGTTGCCGAACACGCCATCGTCCTGCCGATGCGGATACGGACCGCCCCGCTGGATCAAGGCGATGGTTTCGAGCGCTTCGTCGGGCAGGTCGATGCTGGCGCGGGGGCCGGCGGACGCAGGTGCGGGTGAGCGCGCATCCGGTTGCCCGCTGACGGTGGGCAGGTCAACGACCGCTGTCGTGGGTGTCCGCGACGACCACCACAGCCACGCGAGGCCGGCGACGAGGAGCAGGATGAGCCAGGGGTTCTTGCGCATGGCGCCAGTCTAGGACAGCTGTGGTTTCATCGTGAACCCCGACTGCGGCATGATCGACCTATCGTCCACGCGGGGTCCGGAGGAAGGCATGGCCCAGCAAACTAAGGGCGCGCGCAGCGCCGGCATCGATGCCTACATCGAACGGGCCAACCCCGTGTTCCAGCCGATGATGGAAAGCCTGCGCGATGCGGTGCATCGGCATTGCCCGGCGGTCGAGGAAACGCTGAAGTGGAGCGCGCCCAGCTTCAGCTATCGCGGCAGGATCCTGTGCGGCATGGCGGCGTTCAAGCAGCACATGTCGTTCGGTTACTGGCAGCACGCCGAAGTGGTCGGCGCGGACGCGGCGCGTGACGGCATGGGCAGTTACGGCAAGATGCGAGGCCCCGCTGACATGCCTAAGGCCGCGACGCTGAAGGCCGACATCCGCAAGGCGATGGCGTTGATCGACGAAACTGCCTCCGGCGCCGCGCCCACGAAAACCAAGCCGGTGAAAAAGGCGAGGCCCACGTTGCCGGTGCCCGAAGACCTCCGGTCCGCGCTCGAACGCCAGCCGAAGGCGCTCAGGCATTTCGATGCGTTCTCGCCCAGCCAGCGGCGCGAGTACATCGAGTGGATCGTCGAGGCCAAGCGTGAGGACACCCGCACGCGGCGTATCGCCCAGGCCGTCGAATGGCTGGGCGAGGGCAAGCATCGCAACTGGAAATACGAGAGCTGCTGAAACTGGCGGCTTCAGGACATCCCGATCATTTCGGCGCGACATCCACGCGCAAGACCGGATAGCGCAGGTAATTGCCGTCGTAGGCCGGATGGCGGCGGTAGAAGAAGTCCAGCCGCTGGGCGGGCGACTTGGCGAATTCGGCGTCCTCGCGCAGGCGTTTTTCGAACTCAGTCTTGAGCGCAGGGTCCTGCGCCAGCATCAGCTCGGCCTGCTCCTCGGCGACGTAGTCTTCCATGTACTCCTTCTGTTCGAAGGCGTTGTTCATTTCGCCCCAGGCCGCGATGGCGTCGGGGGCCTGAGGCTCCAGCAGGTTCATCACCAGGCGCGCTTTGGGTTGGGCGATCGGCACGAAGATGGCGCCGGGCAGCAAGCTGCGGGGGTCGGGTTGCCAGGCGCCTTCCAGCGTCACCCGCTGGTGGCCTTCCACCGACGTGGGCGCGAACCTGGCGCTGTCGGCGCGGAACGACTGCGCCGCGACATCGTCCAGTTTCCCGGCCAGAACGCGATAGTCGATGCCGTGGGTCTTCAGCTTGGGCTCGACGTAAGGCGCCCAGGCCACCGGCACCAGATAGCCTGCGCGCGGCGCGGTTGGTTGCAGCGCCGGGACCACCTTGTCGCGCAACGGCACTTTCCACACCATCGGTTTCGACTCGTCGTAGCGGGTCATCAGCGCGCCGGAGATCTCCGATGGCGTGCGGGTATAGGCGTAGCCCTGGAAATCGATGATGCGCGCCTCGTCCAGCACCTTCCATGCGAGTGGCACCGGTTGCCCGACCAGCTGGCTGGCGCGTGCATCGGCCTGTTTTTCGGTGGCCTGCCACTGCCTGCCGTTGGCCGCGGTCAGCTCGAGCAAGTCGAGCACGGTGTTGCGGGTCGCGCGCACGCGTTCGGGATAGGTGCGCCAGCTGTGGGTCTCCACCAGGATGCCGATGCGGTTGCGCAGGACGAAGTAGCCATGCGAGAAGCGCGGCGGCGACACGCCCTCGGAGAAGCCGGAGGTCGGATCGTCGTCCTCCACGAAGCTCGGATAGAACGCGACCGGTTTGGACCCTTGCGCGGTGAGCTTGTCGATGATGCCGTCGCGCAAGCTGCGGCCGACCTGCTGCAACTCGACATCGCCCGAATTGACCGGCTCGGCGGTGATCGAGATGTCGTGCTGGAACTTGGCGCCATCGGTGACGTGCAGGTCCATCGCC
>JACSSF010000010.1 GCA_014879375.1 Lysobacteraceae bacterium | reverse complement strand
TGGCTGTTGTAGCGCCCGAGGATGCGCGATCCCTGCGGGATCAGCAGGAACTTGCCCGTGGCCGTGTCAAAGACCGGCTCCGTCACCGTAGCGATCACGTCGCCCGGAAGATCGGACTTGATGCCCGTCACCAGCGCGCCCGCGATCACCGTCCCGGCCATCACCTGATACGGCGACGCCGGCAGCGCCAGATTGCCGGAATTGCGGGTTTCCGTAGAGCCTGCTTTCAGGAACGCCTCTTTCTGGTCTTGCCGGTTCTGTACGGCGGTCGGGTCGGCAGGCTGGGCCGCTGTCGAGGCCGGCCCAGCGGCGAGCGGATCGAAGGCCGCCAGCGTGCTTGCGCCACCAGGCGCACCCGGCGTCGCCTGCGCCACGGCGGCGGCTTGGCCTTGGCCGCCCGAGCGGAAGAACACCGACGAAGCTGCCGCCGCATCGGCCTCCTTGCGCAAGGCATCCTCGGGATCGTGGCCCGGCGGCGCATACCCTGGCGTCACCGGCTGCTGCGAGTTCACGATGGCCGGGCCAAGATCGCCCGGCAGCGGCGGCCCCAGCTCGGGCACATCGGGCGGCAAGGCCGGCGGCAGCTTCGAGTAGTCCGTCGGCAGCGCATCCAGTCCTTCCGACTTCGACACGCGATCGACGTTGTAAAGCTCGGCCTGCTCATTGGCGCCACGCCGCTGTGGTTGCAGCGACCAGATCGTGGCCCCGAGCACGGCGACCGACAGGCCGCCGACGAGGATGGCGAGCGTGCGCCGGTTCAGGCGCGTGACCGGACGCGGCTGGGCGCGCAGCGTCACCGACTCGGGCGCGACCTTGCCCGCCTGTGGCGTGGCGAGGTCGGGAGTGTCGTCCTGGCTCATGCTCAGTTCCTCCGCGCAACGCCGTCCGTGCGCTCAATTCGCACCACGTCGCCACCGTCCCCGCCCAAGCGAAGTTCGGCGGCGCCGAACAGCCGATCCACGATGTAGTACGGCGAGCGGAAGCGATAATTGACCAGTTGCCCATCGCCTTCCGGCCCGATCACGAACAGCGGCGGCAGTTCGCCTTGCGCGATACCGGCGGGGAACTGGATATAGACCTTCTGCCCATCGTCGAAGGCGCGTAGCGGCTTCCACGGCGGATTGCTGCCGCTGATCGCGTAGCGGAAGCGTAGATTCTCCAGCGACAAGCCGGAATCCACCGGCGCGGCGGCGCTGGCCGCTTGCGCCTGGCGCTGTAGGGCCAGCATCCGGTCGCGCGGGTACTCCCAGGACACGGATGCCATCCACGTCTTTTCCGTCGAGGACAGCTCCAGCAGGTATGTCCTGCGGCTGGTTGTGATGACGAGATTGGTCTTGAGGCCCGAGCGAATCGGCTTGACCAGCACGTTCACGCGCAAGTCGGCACCGCCGCCGCTGGACGTGTCGCCCACGATCCAGCGCACGGTATCGCCGGCGGCCACCGTCACCAGTTCCTCGCCTGGTTGCAAGGCAATCACGGTCACGCGGCCCACGGCCGCATAGACTTGGTACAGCGCACCATCGCTATACGGCCACACCTGAATCGCATTGACGTAGCCCTCGCGTGTGGGCGCGACGCGGGCCTCGGCATTGGCGCGCGAGACGCGCACCTTCTCGTCGGCCGGTTCCGGGGTGGGTTGGGCATCTTCTGCCTCGGGCACGGGCTGCAACTGCGCCGGCATCGGCAGCACCTCGGGCACGGCCACCACTTCCACCGGCGCGGGCGGTTCTGGCAACGGCTGGGCAAGCACCGGCTCATCGAGCGAGATCACGGGCGGCGGCTTGCCCTGCGTGGCGCAGCCCGCGAACAAGACAGTCGAGGCCAGCAGGACTACCGGCAAGGCGGATTTACTGAAAAGTGCATTCATGGTCTGGCTCCTTCGGAAGAATCCAACTCACGGCTCCACGACAAGCCGTTGACGTAGATGCCCAGGGGGTTCTTGCGCAGGCGTTCTTCGGTGCGCGGC
>JACSSF010000058.1 GCA_014879375.1 Lysobacteraceae bacterium | reverse complement strand
CACGTGCATGCCGCTGCCGTTGTCGCCGACGATCGGCTTGGGCATGAAGGTGGCGGTCTTGCCGTAGCGATGCGCGACGTTCTTGATGATGTACTTCATCGTCAACAAGTCGTCGGCCTTCTTGGTCAGCGTGTCGAAGCGCGTGCCGATCTCGCACTGGCCGGCGTTCGCCACCTCGTGGTGATGCACTTCGACTTCGATGCCGACCTGGGTCAGGGTCTTGCACATCTCGGCGCGGATGTCGTGCAGCGAATCCAGCGGCGCGACGGGGAAGTAACCCCCCTTCACCATCGGGCGATAGCCGCTGTTGCCGCCGTCGTATTCGCGGCCGGAGTTCCAGTGCGCTTCTTCCGAATCCACGTGATAGAACACATGGCCCATCTCGTTGGCGAAGCGCACGCTGTCGAAGATGAAGAACTCCGGCTCCGGGCCGAAGAACGCGGTGTCGGCGACGCCGCTGGCCTTGAGGTACGCCTCGGCGCGCTTGGCCACGCCGCGCGGGTCGCGCGAGTAGGCCTGCATGGTCGCCGGATCCAGGATGTCGCAGGTCAGCACCACGGTTGGATCGGCGGTGAACGGGTCCAGGAACGCGGTGGACGCATCGGGCAGCAGCACCATGTCGGAGTTCTGGATGCCGCGCCAGCCGCCGATCGAGCTGCCGTCGAACATCTTGCCGTCCTCGAACAGACTGTCATCGACGATGTTGGCCGGGAAGGTGACGTGATGCTGCACGCCGCGCATGTCGGCGAAGCGCAGGTCGACCCACTCGACCTTGTGGTCCTTGATGAGCTTCAGAACGTGATCGGTGGACATGGCGGGCTCCGGGGATGATGGGATGCCGTTCTATTGAGCAATGTCCATGCCATGCTTCGACGCGATACAACTTATTGATTTTAATGAAGGATGATGTTGTGTCGCCATCAAAATAAATCAATTTGGTGCGATCTTTAATCCAAATATCACCATGGTGGTGCAAAGTTTGTGCGCGTCGGTTTCGCGCCCCGGTTCGACAACATCCCCGGCATTCCCGATCATGCGGGCTGCACACCTTGGCCTGCCCCCATGTCCGACCTCCTCGCCGCGCTGCTGCTCGGCATCATCGAAGGGATCACCGAGTTCCTGCCGATCTCCAGCACCGGCCACCTGCTGATCGCGCAGCATTGGCTGGGCCACCGCAGCGACCTGTTCAACATCGCCATCCAGGCCGGCGCGATCCTCGCCGTGGTGCTGATCTACCGACGTCGCCTGTGGGGGCTGCTCAATGCCTTCATCGGCCGCGACATGCACGCGCCCTACGATCCACTCGGCATCGACATCTCGCCAGCCGCGGCGCGCCGTTACGGCTTCAAGTTGCTGGTCGCCTTCGGGGTGACCGCGGTCGGCGGCGTCATCGTCAAGAAACTGGGCTGGGAGCTGCCCGACAGCGTGCGCCCGATCGCCTGGGCGCTGATCATTGGCGCGATCTGGATGGTGGTGGCCGAGCAGATCGCCGCTCGCCGCGCCGCGCGCGAAGGCGTGAAGAGCGAGATCTCATGGACCACCGCCGTGCTGGTCGGCGCCGCGCAGATCGTCGCCGGCGTGTTCCCGGGCACCTCGCGTTCGGCGGCGACCATCTTCATCGCGCTCGTCAGTGGTACCACCTCGCGCTCGGCGGCGACGGAATTCGCGTTCCTGGTCGGCATCCCGACGATGTTCGCGGCGACCGCGTGGGAGCTGGTCTCGATGCTGCGCCACGGCGGCCTGGGGCAGGAGGACTGGGCCGCGCTCGCCGTGGCGTTCGTCGCCTCCACCGTCACCGCCTTCATCTCGGTGAAATGGCTGTTGCGGTATATCCAGAGCCATCGCTTCACGGCATTTGCGGTCTATCGCATGGTGCTGGGCGTCGCGCTGCTGGTGTTCGTGCCGGCCACCGCCTGATTGGCTAACGCAAAATCCCGCATGACATGAGGCGGCCGGAATGTCGCTTCGATGACATCCTCAATCAAT
>JACSSF010000011.1 GCA_014879375.1 Lysobacteraceae bacterium | reverse complement strand
TGGTCGATGGCGGTGTTCATGAACATCGCCAGGATGATCGGCGCGGGGCCGTTGATGGTCATCGACACGGACGTGGTCGGCGCGCACAGGTCGAAGCCGGAATACAGCTTCTTCATGTCGTCCAGGCTGGCGATGTTGACGCCCGAGTTGCCGATCTTGCCGAAGATGTCCGGGCGCGGCGCCGGGTCCTCGCCGTACAGCGTCACGCTGTCGAAGGCGGTGGACAGGCGCGCGGCGGGCTGGCCAACGCTGAGGTAATGGAAGCGGCGGTTGGTGCGCTCGGGCGTGCCCTCGCCTGCGAACATGCGGATGGGGTCTTCGCCGGTGCGGCGATACGGATACACGCCGCCGGTGTACGGGTAATAGCCCGGCAGATTTTCCTTTTGCAGGAAGACCAGCAGCTCGCCCCAGCTCTTGTAGGTGGGCGCGGCGATCTTGGGGATCATCAGGTGGCTGAGCGATTCGCGGTAGTTCTCCACGCGAATGGTCTTGCCGCGCACTTCGTATTCATTGACGTCGTCGGTGATCGATTTCAGCCGCGCCGGCCACTCGCGCAACAGCTTCAATGCTTCGGAGTCGAGCGACTGCACGGCGTCGTTGTAGCGCTGGCGCAGCGTCTTCAGGCTGCGGTCGTCACCTTCGGTCAATGCGTCGTCGGCATACAGCGCGAGTTGCGCGGGCAGCCTGGCGTCTTGCAACTCGTGCAGCGCCTGCCACAGTGATTGCGCGCGGTCAGCGACCTCCGCCTGCGATTCGATGCGCTGGTTGATGCCGCGGCCCTGTTCGGCGATTTCAGCGAGGTAACGCACACGCGCACCCGGGATCAGCACCGTCGCACGCGGTTCTTTGAGCGAGGTGTCGATGTCGGGCGTCCACTTGTCCGCCGGCAGCGAGAGCTTCTCGCGCAGGAGGCGCGTCAGATTGGAAAACATCCAGCTGATGCCGGGGTCGTTGAACTGCGAGGCGATGGTCGGATAAACCGGGATGTCCTCGTCCTTGGTCTGGAAGGCGACGCGGTTGCGCTTCCACTGCTTGCGCACGTCACGCAGGGCGTCTTCGGCGCCGCGCTTGTCGAACTTGTTCAGCACGACCAGTTCGGCGAAATCGAGCATGTCGATTTTTTCGAGCTGCGATGCCGCGCCGTAATCGCTGGTCATCACGTACATCGGAAAATCGACGAGATCGACGATCTCCGAATCGCTCTGGCCGATGCCGGCGGTCTCGACGATGACAAGGTCATAGCCCAGCGATTTCAGGAAACTGATCGAATCCTTCAGCACCACGTTGGTCGCGGCGTGCTGGCGGCGGGTCGCCATCGAGCGCATGAAGACGCGATGCGAGCGCAGCGAATTCATCCGGATGCGATCGCCGAGCAACGCGCCACCGGTGCGGCGGCGGGTCGGGTCGACCGAGATCACCGCGATGTGCATGTCGGGAAAGCTGGCGAGGAAGCGATTGAGCAATTCATCGGTGACCGAGGACTTGCCCGCACCGCCAGTGCCGGTGATGCCGATGACCGGCGTGCTGCCGCCTGCCAGTTGCCATTCCTTGCGCAGGCGCGCGAGCTGGGCGTCATCGACCAGCCCGTCCTCGATGGCGGACAACATGCGGCCGATCTCGATCTCGTTGTCGAACGCCACCTTGTGCGGCATGTCCACGGGCATGCGGCCCGCCTCGGCGCGTTTGACCACGTCCTCGATCATTTCCACCAAGCCCATCTTCATGCCGTCGTTGGGGTGGTAGATGCGTTCGACGCCGTAGTCCTGCAGCTCACGGATCTCCTCCGGCGTGATGGTGCCGCCGCCGCCGCCGAACACGCGGATGTGGCTGGCGCCGCGCTCCTTCAGCATGTCGACCATGTACTTGAAGTATTCGACGTGGCCGCCCTGGTAGCTGGACAGCGCGATGCCGTCGGCGTCCTCCTGCAACGCGGCGCGCACCACGTCCTCCACCGAGCGGTTGTGGCCGAGGTGGATGACTTCCGCGCCCTGCCCCTG
>JACSSF010000012.1 GCA_014879375.1 Lysobacteraceae bacterium | reverse complement strand
GACGACTACGTGGTCAAGCCGTTCTCCGCGCGCGAACTGCTGGCCCGCATCCGCGCGGTGATGCGGCGCTCGCGCGAGGACGACGAAGAAGGCAGCGTCGCGGTCGGCGGCCTGCGCATCGACGGCGCGGCCCATCGCGTGTTCGCGCACAATGGCGATGTCCAGAGCCCGGTGTCGATCGGGCCGACCGAATATCGCCTGCTGCACTTCTTCATGACCCATCCCGAACGCGTCTACACCCGCTCGCAGCTGCTCGACCACGTCTGGGGCGGCAACGTCTACGTGGAGGAACGCACGGTCGATGTGCACATCCGCCGCCTGCGCAAGACCTTGGAACCCCATGGCGTCGACCACATGGTGCAGACCGTGCGCGGCGCGGGCTATCGCTTCTCCGCCGCGATCTGACGCCTGATGCCGACGCCGACCCAACAGGCCTGGCGTAGCACGCTCGGGGCCGTGGCCGCGATCCTGCTGGTAGCAGGCGTGGCCGGCGCGGCGACCGGATATTTCTGGATGTTCGTCGCGCTGGCCGCGCTCGGCATCCTCGTCTGGCATTACTGGCGCCTGCATCGCATCCTCGACCGCCTCAAGCGCCGCCGCCGCGTGCAGACGCCAGCCGCGGGCGGCATCTGGAGCGAACTCGACCGCCTGCTCTCGCGCGCCAGCGACGAGACCCTCGCCCGCAAGAAACGTCTGGTGGCGATGCTGCACGCCTATCGCGCCGCCGCCGCCGCGCTGCCCGATGCGATTGTCGTGGTCGAGCGCAACAGCCAGCGCATCGTCTGGTTCAATCAGGCCGCGCACGGCCTGCTTGGCCTGGACTATCCGCGCGACATCCACGCGCCCATCGGGCCGAAACTGGCCCATTTGTCGGTGCCGAACTGGCTGGCCAGCGGCCGCCACGCGGAAATGTTGATGGATGAAGCCTCGCCGGCCGATCCATCCATCCGCCTGTCGCTACGCCTGATCCCGTATTCGGAGGAACTCTGGCTGCTGGTCGCGCGCGATGTCACCAAACTGATGCGGCTGGAACAGATGCGGCGTGACTTCGTCGCCAACGTCTCGCACGAATTACGCACGCCATTGACCGTGCTGCACGGCTACCTCGACATGCTCGATCCCGAGGAGAGCCCGGAGCTTGCGCCGATCCTCGACGAAATGCGTCGCCAGTCCGGACGCATGAACCAGCTGGTGGAAGACTTGCTCACCCTCTCGCGCCTCGACGCCCATGAGCGCTCGGATGACGAGGTGGTGTCAATGCGCTCGATGTTGCCGACCCTGCGCGGTGAAGCCGAAGCCCTCAGCCAGGGCCGCCACGTCATCGAGATGCATGACGATGCCACCGTGGACCTGTGGGGATCGACCAAGGAGCTGCACAGCGCGTTCTCCAACCTGGTCAGCAATGCAGTGCGCTACACGCCGGCGGGTGGCCGCATCGCCATCCGTTTCCAGCCCGATGGCGAGGGCGCCGCGCTGCGCGTGGCCGACAGCGGTTACGGCATTCCCGCGCAGCACCTTCCGCGCATCACCGAGCGCTTCTACCGCGTCTCCACCAGTCGCTCGCGCGAAAGCGGCGGCACCGGGCTCGGCCTTGCCATCGCCAAGCACGTGCTGGGCCTGCACGGCGCGTATCTGGCCATCGACAGCGAAGTCGGCGTAGGGAGCACCTTTTCCTGCATCTTTCCGCGCGAGCGTTGCCGCCAGCGCCCCGTCGCCTTACCTTTCAGCTGACCGATGATCGCCAAGAAGAAAATCCCGCTGACCGATTCCTCGCTGTACTTCAACCGCGAGCTGTCGCAGCTCGACTTCAATTTCCGGGTGCTGGCGCAGGCACAGAACCCGGACGTGCCGCTGATGGAGCGGCTGCGCTTCCTGTGCATTTCCTGCACCAACCTGGACGAGTTCTTCGAGATCCGCGCGGCGACCGTTCGTCATGCGCATGACCTGGGCCTGGCGCGCGGCGCCGACGGCCTGTCGCACGAGAACATCCTCACCCGCATCCACGACCGCGCCGCCAAGCTGGTGA
>JACSSF010000039.1 GCA_014879375.1 Lysobacteraceae bacterium | reverse complement strand
AGCTTCGCCAGCGAAGGCAGCCTGCAGCCGGGCATGTTCGGCCGCATGGCGATCGACTACGACCAGCGCCAGGACGCGCCCAGCATCCCGCGCACCGCCTTGCTGGATGATGCGAGCGATCCCGCCGTGTACGTCGTGCGCGCAGGCAAGGCCGTGCGGGTGCCGGTGAAGCTCGGCTACATCGACGGCGAATTTGCCGAAGTGCGCGAAGGCTTGAAGCTGGGTGACCAGGTCGTCGTCGCTGGCAAGAGCGCCCTGCGCGAAGGCGGCAGCGTGCAGGTCATTAATGGCGATGCACCGGCCAAGCCTGCCGCCGCGCCTGCGCCGGCCGCAGCCGCTACCGCTACCGTCCAGCGCTGACGGAGCACGCCATGACGCCGCCTCCTGCACGCGGGTTCAGCCTGGTGGAGTTCTCCACCCGCCGCCGCGTCACCATCCTGATGCTGATGGTGACGCTGGTGCTGTTCGGCCTGATCGCGCTGTCCGGACTGAAGGTCAACCTGCTGCCCGACCTCAGCTACCCAACGCTCACCGTGCGCACCGAATACACCGGCGCGGCGCCCGCGGAAATCGAGACCCTGGTGACCAAGCCGGTCGAGGAAGCGGTCGGCGTGGTCAAGGGCCTGCGCAAGCTGAAGTCGGTCTCGCGCACCGGGCAGAGCGATGTCGTGCTGGAGTTCGCCTGGGGCACCGACATGGACCAGGCCGGGCTGGAAGTGCGCGACAAGATGGAGGCGCTGCAACTGCCGCTGGAAGTGAAGCCGCCGGTGCTGCTGCGCTTCAACCCGTCCACCGCGCCCATCATGCGCCTGGTGCTGGCGACGACTGCCAGCGATGGCGACAACGGCGCGTTGACGCGCCTGCGCCGCTATGCCGACGACGACCTCAAGCGCAAGCTCGAACCGGTCGAGGGCGTCGCCGCAGTCAAGGTGGCGGGCGGTCTGGAGGATGAGGTGCAGGTCGACATCGATCAGCAGAAGCTGGCCGCGCTCAACATGCCGATCGACACCGTCATCAACCGCCTGCAGCAGGAAAACATCAACATGTCGGGCGGCCGGCTGGAGGAGGGCACCCAGCGCTACCTCGTCCGCACGGTCAACCAATTCGCCAACGTCGAGGAGATCGGCAACCTGTTGCTGACGACGCAATCGGCCGGGTCGGGCGGCGATGTCAACGCGCAATTGATGTTCGGCGTGATGCGCAGCGGCGATCCTTCGCTGGTGGCCGCGCTGAACCAGCAAGGGGGCGGTGGCGGATCAGGTGTCGCGGGCGGCTTGCCGGTGCGTCTTAAGGACGTCGCCACGGTGCGCCAGAGCTTCAAGGAACGCGAGGCGATCATCCGCCTGGGCGGCAAGGAAGCGGTGGAGCTCGCGATCTACAAGGAAGGCGATGCCAACACCGTCGCCACCGCCGACAACATCGAGGCAGCGCTCAAGCAGATCCGCAAGCAGATGCCGCCGGACGTGACGCTGACCCCCATCGACGACCAGTCGCAGTTCATTCGCCACGCCATCAGCGACGTGAAGATGGATGCGGTGATCGGCGGCATGCTGGCGATCCTCGTCATCTTCCTGTTCCTGCGCGATGGCTGGAGCACGTTCGTCGTGTCGCTGTCGCTGCCGGTATCGATCATCACCACGTTCTTCTTCATGGGTCAGCTGGATCTCAGCCTCAACGTGATGTCGCTGGGCGGCCTCGCGCTGGCCACGGGTCTGGTGGTGGATGACTCGATCGTGGTGCTCGAATCCATCGCGAAGGCGCGCGAACGCGGGCTCGGCATCCTCGATGCCGCGATCCAGGGCACGCGCGAGGTGAGCATGGCGGTGGTCGCTTCCACCCTCACCACCATCGCGGTGTTCCTGCCGCTGGTGTTCGTCGAAGGCATCGCCGGCCAGCTCTTCCGCGACCAGGCGCTGACTGTCGCGATCGCGATCGGCGTGTCGCTGGTAGTGTCGATGACGTTGATCCCGATGCTGTCCTCGCTCAAGGGCCGCGCGCCGCTCGCTTTCCCGGAAGAAGCGCCGCGTCCGCAATATCTGCCCACGCGCGGCTGGCAGAAGCCGTTCGCCGAGGTCGCCCACGCGATCGGCCTGGTGTTCTCGTACGTCGCCTACGGCATCGCGTGGGTGGTGGTCCGCATCTGGCGCTTGCTGACCCGCATCGTCGGGCCGGTGATGCGCAAGGCCAGCGACATCGCGATGTCGCCTTACAACCGCGCCGAACGTGGCTATCTGAAATTATTGCCGGCCGCGCTCAACCGCCCGGCGATGGTGCTGATCGCGGCCTCGGGTGCATTCGCCTTGTCGATGATGATCGTGCCGCTGCTCGGCTTCGACCTGATCCCGCAGCTGGCCCAGGATCGCTTCGAGATGACGGTGAAGCTGCCGCCGGGCACACCATTGCGCGAAACCGATGCAGTGGTGCGCAAGCTGCAGGCCGCGCACGACAAGGATGACGGCTTGCAGGCGCTCTACGGCGTCAGCGGCAGCGGCACCCGGCTGGATGCCAGCCCGACCGAAAGCGGCGAGAACATCGCCAAGCTCGACGTGGTGATGACCGGCGGCGGCAATGCCGAGGTCGAGGCGCGCCTCAGCGATGGCCTGCGCAAGTCGATGGCCGGGCAGACCGATGCACAGGTCGATTTCAGCCGGCCGGAGCTGTTCGCGTTGTCCACCCCACTGGAGATCGAGGTCTCGGGCAGCGACATCGCGGAAGTGGAGGCCGCAGGCCGCAAGCTGGCCGAGCTGCTGCGCGCCAACCCGCACTACACCGATGTCAAGTCGACGGTGGAGCAAGGCTATCCCGAGATCCAGATTCGCTTTGATCAGGAGCGTGCGGCGGCGCTCGGGCTGACCACGCGGCAGATTGCAGACGTGGTCGTGAACAAGGTACGCGGCAACGTGGCGACGCGCTACAGCTTCCGCGACCGCAAGATCGACGTGCTGGTGCGTGCCGAGCCCGACCAGCGCGCCTCGCTCGACGACATCCGCAACCTCGTCGTGAATCCGGGATCAAACTCGCCGGTGCGCTTGTCCGCCGTCGCCGACGTGGAAGCCGGCATTGGCCCCAGCGAAATCCATCGCGCGGACCAGACGCGGGTGGCGATCGTGTCATCCAACTTGAACAACATCGATCTGGGCGGCGCGGTCGAGGAAGTGCGCACCATGGTCGCGCAAAGCCCGCTCGGCACCGACATCGGCCTGCACATCGGCGGTCAGGGCGAGGAGCTGGAAAGCTCGGTGCGTTCGCTGCTGTTCGCCTTCGCGCTGGCGGTGTTCCTGGTGTACCTGGTGATGGCGTCGCAGTTCGAATCGCTGCTGCATCCCTTCGTCATCCTGTTCACCATCCCGCTGGCGCTGGTAGGCGCGGTGCTGGCGCTGTTCCTGACCCGCTCGCCGGTCTCGGTGGTGGTGTTCATCGGGTTGATATTGCTGGTGGGCCTGGTGGTGAAGAACGCGATCATCCTGATCGACAAGGTCAACCAGTTGCGCCTGGACGGCGTGCCCAAGCGCGAGGCACTGATCGAGGGCGCGCGCTCGCGCCTGCGCCCGATCATCATGACCACGACCTGCACCTTGTTCGGCTTCCTGCCGCTGGCGCTGGCGTCCGGCGAAGGCGCCGAAGTGCGCTCGCCGATGGCGATCACCGTGATCGGCGGCCTGCTGGTCTCGACGCTGCTGACGCTGGTGGTGATCCCGGTGGTGTATGAGTTGCTGGATCGCAAGTCGGACGAGGCCTATGCCGAACGCGGGCGCCGCGACCGCACCGATGGCGCCGCGCTCCAGGCCGCGCTGGCCGAGGACGCGGCCGACCAGGGAGTCGTGCATCCATGAGCATCGCCGAACTCAGCATCCGGCGCCCGGTCACCACCATCATGCTGTTCGTGTCGATGGTGGTGGTGGGCCTGATCGCCGCAGTGCGCCTGCCGCTGGAGGCGATGCCGGATGTGTCGGCGCCCTTCATCTACGTGATGTTGCCGTATGCCGGTTCCACACCGGAGGAAACCGAGCGCAGCATCCTGCGGCCGGTCGAGGAAACGCTCTCGACGATGACCGGCGTCAAGAGCATGCAGGGCAATGCCACTTCGGAAAGCGCGGGCGTGTTCCTGCAGTTCTCCGACTGGAGCCGCGACATCGCGATCGCCACCGCCGACGCCCGCGAGCGCATCGATGCGATCCGCAGCGATCTGCCGGACGACCTGCGCCGCTACATGGTGTTCAAGTGGTCCAGCTCGGACGAGGAAGCCGTCAGCCTGCGCCTGTCCAGCAAGACGCTGGACATGACCCGCGAATACGACCGGCTGGACCGCACCTTCAAGCGCCGATTGGAGCGCATCCCGGGCGTCGCCAAGGTGGAGATCCAGGGTGCGCCGCAGAACGAGGTCGAGGTCGCGGTGTTGCCGGACCGCCTGAGTGCAAGCGGCATCGGCCTCGACACATTGGCCAACAAGCTGCGCACGCAGAATTTCTCGGTGTCGGCCGGCGAGATCGATGACGGCCTGCGCAAGTTGCGCGTGCAGCCGCAGGGCGAGCTGGTCAACCTGGACCAGTTGCGAAACACCGTGCTGGATACCCGCGGCACCCGCGTGTCCGACATCGCCGAGGTGCAGCTGAAGCCTGTGGAGATGCGCTACGGCCGGCGCCTGGACGGACGCCCCGCGGTCGGCATCGACATCTTCAAGGAGCGCGACGCGAACCTCGTGCAGATGTCGCGTGACGTGATGGCGGAGCTGGAGGAGATCAAGCAGGACCCGGGTGCGCGCGGCATCGACATCCAGGTGACCGAGGACCAGGGCGAGGCGGTGATCGGCTCGCTGCTAAGCCTGGCCGAAGCCGGCGCGATCGGCCTGGTGCTGTCGGTGCTGGTGCTGTACTTCTTCCTGCGCGACTGGCGCGCCACCCTGATGGTGACGCTGGCGATCCCGATCTGCTTCATCATGACGCTCGGCTTCATGTACTTCGCCGGCGTCACCCTCAACGTGCTGTCGATGATGGGGCTGCTGCTGGCCATCGGCATGCTGGTGGACAACGCGGTCGTGGTGGTGGAGTCGATCTACCAGGAGCGCGAGAAGATGCCGGACCAGCCGCGCCTGGCCTCGATCATCGGCACGCGTCACGTCGCCATCGCGCTGTCGGCGGGCACGCTCTGCCACTGCATCGTGTTCGTGCCGAATCTCTTCGGCGACCGCAACATGATCAGCATTTACATGTCGCAGATCGCGATCACCATCAGCGTGTCGCTGCTGGCCTCGTGGCTGGTGGCGGTGAGCCTGATCCCGATGCTCTCGGCGCGGATGAAAACGCCCCCGGCGGTGGGCAATCGCACCGGTTTCATCCATCGCCTGCAGGAGCGTTACGCCAGGTTCCTGCGCTGGACGCTGGAGCATCGCGCCAAGTCGGTGTTCGGCATCCTCCTCGTCATCGCCATCAGTCTGGTCCCTGCGGCGATGACCAAGACCAACATGTTCGGCGGCGATGACGTTGGCGAGATCGACATCTTCTACCAGTGGCAGGGGGCCTACACGCGCGACCAGATGTCGGACGAGATCGCCAAGGTCGAGCGCTACCTCGATGCCAACCGCGCGCGCTTCCACATCAAGCAGGTGGCGTCGCGTTTCTCCGAGGGTGGTTGGGCCGGCACCAACGTCGAGCTCGACGCCAAGGACGCCAAGTTGGTCGAGACCGTCACCGAGGACATCCGCAAGGGCATGCCCAAGTCGGCCCGTGCCCAGATCGGCATCGGCGGGCAGGGTGGCCCAGGCGCCAGCATGGAGAACAACAAGATCGAGGTGCGCCTGGTCGGTGATTCCACCCAGACCTTGAACGAACTCGCCACCGACATCGTGCCGATCCTTTCGCACCTGCCGCAGCTGCGCGACGTGCGCGTGGACACGGGTGACCGCAACAGCGAGCTGGTGGTGCGGGTGGATCGCGAACGCGCCGCCGCGTTCGGCTTCAGCGCGCAGGAAGTCTCGCAGTGGGTGGCGATGGCGCTTCGTGGCTCGCCGCTGCGCGAGTTCCGCCGCGGCGACACCGAGGTGCCGGTGACCGTGCGCTTCGCCGGTGCCGACGATTACTCCACCGATGACCTCGCCACCTTCACCGTGAAGTCGCGCGATGGCCGCGACGTGCCGCTGATGGCGATGGTGGACGTGGTGCCGCAGGCCGCGGCCAGCGTGATCCAGCGCACCAACCGCCAGACCACGCTCACCATCACCGCCAATCTCGCGCCCAAGGTCGTCATGCCGGCGGCACGCAAGGCGATGGAAGACACGCTCTCGCGCGTGGGCTGGCCGGCCGGCTACAGCTACACCTTCGAGCAGGTCAGCTTCATGGACGAAGGCGAAGCGATGAAACAGATGCTGTTCAACTTGATCATCGCGCTGGTCATGATCTACGTGGTGATGGCCGCGGTATTCGAGTCGATGTTGTTCCCGGTCGCGATCCTGAGCGGCGTGGTGTTCTCGATCTTCGGCGTGTACTGGCTGTTCTTCATCACCGGCACCGAGTTCAACGTGATGGCCTTCATCGGAATATTGGTGTTGATGGGGGTGGTGGTGAACAACGGCATCGTGATGGTGGAACACATCAACAACCACCGCCGCGCCGGCATGGGGCGCACCGACGCGCTGGTGGAAGGCAGCCGCGAGCGCCTGCGCCCGATCCTGATGACGATGGGCACCGCGATACTCGCGATGATCCCGATCGCGATGGGCGGCACCCAGATGGCGGGTGACGGCCCGGCCTACTACCCGATGGCACGCGCGATCGCCGGCGGTCTGGCGTTCTCGACCGTGGTCAGCCTGCTGTTCCTGCCGACGATCTACGCGATCCTCGACGACTGGCGCGCCAGCACGGTGCGGACGTGGCGGCGTGCGCGCCTGCCCAACCCCGACGCGCAGCAACACGAGCCGAGGACGGCATGAGCCCGGATCGAAAGACCGCTATGCGACGCGATGGACGCATCGCCGGGGCTGTATATCTGGTGGTGGTGCTGACTGGGATGTTCTGCCTTGCCTACGTGCCGTCACTGGTGGGCGGTTCCTTCGCCAGTGCGAAGGCGCATCAGGGTCTGTTTGCTGCCGGCATCGCGGCGTCGCTAGTGATGCAGGTCGCGTTCCTGTTGCTGCCGCTGGCCTTGTACCGCGTGCTGGGTGACGTCGATCGTCGTGCCGCTGCCTTGATGGTGGCACTGGTCGCGGTCAGTGTGCCGATTGGCCTCGTGGCAGTGACGCATCGCATGGAGGCACTGTCCTTGCTCACCCAGGCGACCAACGGCACGGCCAGTGCAATGGAAGCTGCATTCACGCAAAGCCTGCAGCGTTACGGCCTAGGCCTGCGCGTCGCCAGCCTGTTCTGGGGCTTGTGGCTGCTGCCGTTCGGCTACCTGGTGTTGCGCTCGGCGCGCATTCCTCGCGTGCTGGGCCTGCTGTTGATGCTAGGCGGCATCGGTTACGTCATTCAGGTGTTCGGCAGCCTGGCGCCAGGCTTCACGGCGTCCAAGTTGATGGACTATGTGCGGATGCCGGCAGCCCTTGGCGAAATCGGCAGTTGCCTGTGGCTGCTCGCTTTCGGCGCGAGAACTGGCCCGGCGCGGAATTCCAACGTCTGAGGATCGATCGATGTCCGTCGATGCACGCCCCGTGTTGTCCGACCCTCCGCTGCCGCTGCGCATCAAGCTGTCCGCGCTGTGGGCAAGCCTGACCTTCTGCTATCTCTACGGGGACTATTTTGGGCTCTACAAGCCGGGCAAGCTCGAATACATGTTGGAGGGCGGCGGGCCGATGGGGCCGACCAGCCAGGCTTCATTGCTGCTGGTGGCGATGCTGCTGGTGGTGCCGGGCTTGATGGCCTTCCTGTCGCTGATGCTGCCAGCACGGTTCGCACGCTGGCTCAACATCGGGCTAGCATTGTTTTATGCGGCGTTCGTCGCGATCACCATGCCCGGTGCCTGGTGGTTCTACCTTGCCTACAGCTGCATCGAGATCACGTTGTGCGGCGTCATCGCATGGTTGGCGTGGCACTGGCCGCGCACGGCCTGAGGCCTCACCCCACCAGCTTGCCCAGCATGCGGGCACCGCCCAGCCACACGCCAATGGCGGTGCCGAAGCTGGTCAGGAAAAAGTTGAGCAGCACCCGGGCGACGCGGTTGCGCCACCAGCCGCGCACGCTCTGCACGTCGTCGCGCAGCGACATGAAGTCCGCGTAGGTCGGCTTGCGCACCCACGCCTCGATCAGCGCGCTGACCGTGCCCGAGGCGAGTGCCGGATGCAGCGGGGTGATCGGTGACGACACGAACGCGCCGAGGATCGACAATGGATGGCCACCGGCGATCGCGCAGCCGAGCGCGCCGAGCCCGCCGGTGATCAGCACCCAATAGACGATGAGGTCGGTGCCGACGTCCAGGCCGCCTTTCCAGAAACCATAGGCAAAGCCGCCCAGCACGAACGCGGCAAGGATGATCGTGAACCACGGGATACCGGACTTGGGCTGCAGGGTTTCCAGCCGCGCGATCTCGGTAGCAGGCACTGCGTCGTCATCCTGCAGGTGGCGGGTGATGCCGGCCATGTGCCCGGCGCCGATCACCGCCAGCACGCGGCGTGCATCGCCCGATGTTTGGCGCAGTTTCGCCGCCATGTAGGCATCGCGCTCGGCGATCACGGTTTCGTACAGCGCGGGGTTGTCGGCAGCGAATTCGCTGAAGCTCGCCTCCAGCATGTCGCCTTCCTTCAGCTTCTCGATCGCATCGTCCTCGACCTTTTCGTCGAAGAACAGCGAGGCAAGGATGCCGCCGCTCAGCATGCTTCGGCGCCAGAAACCGAGTCGCTCGCTGGCGCGCTTGAAGGTCAGGCCGACATCGCGGTCGATCAAATGCATCGGCAGGTCGCGTGCCTGCGCTTCGCTCGCGGCCGCTTTCAATTCCGCGCCCGGTTCGATGCCGAGCTGTTCGGCGAGACGGCGCTGGTAGGCCGCAAGCCCGAGGTTGGCAGCGAACATCGGCACCTTGCCTTCGCGAATCACCTTGACCAGGTCGAGCTTGGCCAACTGGTCCGGATCGCTCATTGCGGCATAACGCTGCGGGTCCAGCTCCACCGCCACCGCATCGAACTGCCCGCTGTCGATCGCGGACTTGACCGCATCCACGCTCGCCCGCGAGACGTGCGCGGTGCCGAGCAGCGTGTAATGCACGCCGTCACGCTCGATGTCGGCATGCGGCTGGCTGCGCCAGTCGAAAGCCGGCGTGTTTGTCTCCCTCATCGGCTTCAGTCCCGGTAGCGCTTGGTTAGGTCGCCGTAGGCATCGATGCGGCGGTCACGCAGGAACGGCCAGATCCGGCGCACGTGTTCGCTGCGGGCCATGTCCACTTCGGCAAGCAGGAGGGTCGGCTCGCTGCCGGCCTCGGCGATGAACTCGCCCTGCGGGCCTAGCACGTGCGAGTTGCCCCAGAAATCGATGCCGGACGCGCCGACCGGCGACGGTTCAAAGCCGACGCGGTTGCAGCTGAGCACCGGCAGGCCGTTGGCGACGGCATGCCCGCGATGCGACAGCACCCACGCGTCGCGTTGGCGGTTCTTTTCGTCCTGCGCATCGTCCGGGTCCCAGCCGATCGCGGTCGGATAGAGCAACATCTCGGCGCCCGCCAGCGCCATCAGGCGCGCACCTTCGGGATACCACTGGTCCCAGCACACCAGCACGCCGAGGCGGCCAACCGAGGTATCGATGGGGGTGAAACCGAGATCGCCGGGGGTGAAGTAGAACTTCTCGTAGAAGCCCGGATCATCGGGGATGTGCATCTTGCGGTACTTGCCGGCGGTTGAGCCATCGGCATCGAACACCACCGCGGTGTTGTGGTACAGCCCGGTCGCGCGCTTCTCGAACAGCGAACTCACCAGTACCACGCCATGCCGTTTGGCCAGCTGGCCAAGGCGTTCGGTGGACGGGCCGGGGATTTTCTCGGCCAGGTCGAACTCGTCCACCGATTCGTGCTGGCAGAAATACTTGCCGTTGTGCAGCTCCTGCAACAACACCAGTTTGGCCCCGGATGCCGCCGCCTCCGCGACGCGGTCCTCGATCACCGCCAGGTTGGCATCGGCATCGCCGTGATTGGTTTCCTGGATGAGGGCGACGGGCAGGGTCTTGCGGGTCATGGGCAGATTCGGTTTGCGTGGAGTCGCTATGGTAGCGACTGGCCCTGTATGCGAGGAAAAGGCCGATGCGTTTGACCGCTCAGGCCAAACCTGCAGGAAGCTGCATCGTCAGGCAGTGCAGGCTGCCGTTCTGCCAGATGATCGGCCGGCAATCGATCTGCACGATGTCGCGGCCCGGGAATGCTTCGGCCAGTACGGCCGCGGCCTGGGCATCGGCCGGGTCGCCGTAGGATGGCAGCAGCACGCCGCCATTGACGATGAGGAAGTTGGCATAGCTGGCCGCCAGACGCCGCTCGCCGTCCAGGATCGGCTGCGCCCACGGCAGCGGGAACAGGCGGTACGGCTTGCCGTCTCGCGTGCGCAGCGCGGTGATCTCATCGCCCATCGCCTTGAGTTCGGCGTAATGGCTGTCCGATGGGTCATCGCAGGCCTGGAACACGATCGCCTCATCCGGGGCCAAGCGGGCGAGGGTGTCGATGTGGGCATCGGTGTCGTCGCCCTCCAGATAGCCGTGATCGAGCCACAGCACGCGGTCCTGCTGCAGCCAGCCGGACAGCTTGGCGGTCAGTTCCTCGCGCGAGGCACCCGGATGTCGCTCGTGCAGGCATTGCCAGGTGGTGAGCAAGGTGCCGGCGCCGTCGGTTTCGATAGCGCCGCCTTCCAGCGCGAAATCGATCGGCTCGCGCTTCGCGTCGCCAAACAGGGATTGCGCCTGCAGGCGCTGGATGAGCTGGTCGTCGTCGCTGGCGCCGTACTTGCCGCCCCAGCCGGTGAAGCGGAAGTCGAGCAGATCGAAGCCCTTGCCGTCGCGCAAGGTGATCGGGCCCGAATCCCGCAGCCAGGTGTCGTCATAGGGCGCGGTGATGAAGCGCACGCGGTCCATGTCGATGCGATTGCTCTGCAGGCGTGCCTGGGCGTAGGCCTCGACGTCGTCGTCGGCCACCACGATCACCACCGGCTCGAAACGGGTGATCCCGGCGACCAGCTGGATGTAGGCGTCCTCGACCTCGCCCAGGCGCGGCGCCCAGTCGGTATCGGCAGTGGGCCAAGCGATCAGGATGGCCGATTGGGGCTCCCATTCGGCGGGGAAACGGCGGGACTGGGTCATCGGTTCAATACGTCAATGCGTGCGAGCGCCGCCCATCGGGCAGCGACGTGGATCGGAAGGGCTGCGGGTGTCAGCGGATCGGCGGGCTGGGGCCGACCTCGGAGGGCGTGGCTTGGGTCAGCACCACGTCGATCACCTTGTTGCGCTCGAAATAGACGACGTAGGCCGGGTACACCCAGCGGTTGATCGTCGGCCATTGGCGCTTCTGCCCACCGCGCGGGTCCATCCGCGACTGCGGCGCGCCGAACGTGCGCTCGACATCCGCCATGCTCATGCCGCGGGCAGGCTTGGGAATGCCGCTTTCCTGCTGCACCCGATCCACCAGCAGGGTGTCGGCATGGGCGATGGGCGCGGCGGCAAGCGCCAGGCCACAGGCGGCGAGGGTGACGATCAGAGGGCGGCGCATGGCGACTCCCGGCAGGTTGGGTTCAGGGGATTCTAAGCGCAGTGCGGGCGAGGGGGTGCAACACCATCGTGACGGGGCATGGTTTCGCAGGGCACGGCTTGGCCGGGCACGAAAAAGCCGCCCGGGGGCGGCTTCTTCATCACGCGTGTCCAAACTCGCGACTCGGCGCTGGCGCGCCTTGTGCGTGTTTGTGGTTTCAGCGCTGACGCGCCTTGAAACGCGGGTTGGACTTGCAGATCACGAAGACCTTGCCACGGCGGCGAACGACCTTGCAGTCGCGGTGACGGGCCTTCGCCGACTTCAGGGAGGACAGGACCTTCATGATGGAACCT
>JACSSF010000140.1 GCA_014879375.1 Lysobacteraceae bacterium | reverse complement strand
GTCGCAGTGGGACGCGGTGATGTCGGTGAACCTGGACGGCGTGTTCAACCTCACCCGCCACGTGGTCGACGGCATGACCGCGCGCGGCTTTGGCCGCATCATCAACATCAGCTCGGTCAACGGCCAGACCGGCCAGTTCGGGCAGACCAACTACTCCGCCGCCAAGGCCGGCATGCACGGCTTCACCATGGCGCTGGCCCGCGAAGTGGCGCGCAAGGGCGTGACCGTCAATTCGATCTCGCCCGGCTACTGCGAAACCGCGCTGGTGATGGCGATGAACGACGACATCCGCGCACGGATCGTCGAGGAGGTGCCGGTCGGGCGCCTGGGTCAGCCGAGCGAGATCGCCCGCGCGGTCGAGTTCCTCAGCCATGACGATGCCGGCTTCATCACCGGCGCCAACCTGCCGGTCAACGGCGGCCTGTTCATCAGCTTCTGACTTCAGCTTCCGACTTCTTCGACGAGACCCGCATGAGACTGACCCCACCCGCTTTCGCCACCTGGTTCATCGCGCTCCTGATCGGCGCGCTCGCCGTCGCCGCCAAGCTCGGCTACTTCGCGCCGGCCGCGCCCTACGCGTTCTGGATGATGACGGTCGCCTTCACCATGCTGGTGCTGGGCTCGCTGCTGAAAGGCCTGTAGGCCGGATCATTCGTCGCCACATCGACGCACGAAAAAACGGGCCCCTGCGGGCCCGTTTCGCTTGCACGATGTCGAATCAGTAGCTGCCGGTGGCGGCGGCCGGCTGTTGCTTGGCCGCCGGGTCCGTGCAGAAACGATCGCGGTATTCGTGTGCCTTGGGCAGCAGCGAGCGCAGGTGCTCGATGCGGCTTTCCGGGCTGGGGTGGGTGGAGGCGAACTCGGGGCCGGAACTGCCGCCGGCATTCGCCGCCATGCGCTCCCACAGCGGCACGGCCTCGTCCGGGTTGAAGCAGGCGGCCGCCATCAACAGCAAGCCGACTTCATCCGCCTGGCTCTCGTGATCCCGCGCGTAGGGCAATTGCGATGTCACGCCGTAGGCGCTGAACACCGCCTGCTGGATGCCGGGATCGACGCCGCCCGCGGCCGCACCCATCGCCGCCATCTGTTCCAGCTTGCCGCGGCTCATGCGTTGCGCGCCGTGGCGCATCAGTGCGTGGGCGATTTCATGGCCCATCACCACCGCCATGCCGTCGGCGTTCTGCGCTACCGGCACCAGGCCCGTGTAGACCGCCATCTTGCCGCCGGGCAACGCGAAAGCATTGGCCTGTGGTGAGTCGAGCACGGTCACCTGCCAGTTGAAGCCCTCGGCGAAATTCTTGGGTTGTTGGCCGTGCTCCTCGGCCAATGCGCCTTCGACCTCGTCGATCTTGTCCACCAGGCGCGCGGCGATGGTGTTGATCTGTTGCGAGATCTGCGCATTCGGATCGACCGCCCGCTCTTGCGAGAGGATCTCCTGATAGGCCTGCAGGCCCATCGCTTCCTCCTCCCTGGCGTCCATATTCTTGTCGATCAGCACCTTCTCGCCGGTGTAGGGATCGACCGTGCGGTTGGAGAAGTAGTAGTACAGGCCGTACAACGCGAATGCCGCCAGGATCAGCAGGCGCGGATTGAAACCGAACCCGCGCCGACGCGGCTGGCCGTAGGGTGACTGGGACGGGTCTCGACGCATCAGGCTCTCCTTGGAATCCCTCGTGCCCCTGGCGGCCACGCGGCAACGCTGCATTGAAGCCGCACCCTACCCGAAACCATGGCGCGCCGCGATCAGATCTCGCGGACCAGGCGGATGCCGGTGCGGGCATTGGTGATGTCGTGCGCCTGCGACATCCGCCACGCCGAGCGCGCCTGCGCCGGCGCGCTGGACCATGTGCCGCCACGCACCACGCGACTACGGCATCCGGGGTTGAACCAGGCGCCGCCATCGGCCGGGGCGCGACGATAGCCCTGGTGCCAGCAATCCATCATCCATTCGCCCACGTTGCCGGCCATGCCCTGCAGCCCGAAGGCATTGGCGCGCCCCTTGGTCACCGGCGCCGGGCCCCAGTAACCATCGCCATAACCAATGAAGGCATTGCCCCAGCGGCGCCCACTGGGCGAGCGGTCCAGGCTGCCGGTCAGGTTGCCGCCGCCCCGCGGCGGAATGCCGAGGCCCCACGGGAAGCGCGACTGCCCGCCGGCGCGCAATGCGTATTCGAATTCGGCCTCGTGCGGCAGCCGGTAGGGCTGGCCGCTTTCCTCCGACAGCCAGTTGGCGTAGGCCTCGGCGTCGCTCGCATCCACGTGCAGCACCGGCAGGTCCGGGCTGGCCGGGCGACCGACGTAATCGTGGCGCCAGGTGATGTCGTTGCGCAGCACGAAGTTGCCGCTGCGCTCGTCGTACACCACCGAGTAGCCGCGGCGCTCGGCGCGGGTGCGATGCCCGGTGGCGACCACGAAACGCCTGAACTCGCCCACGCTGGTCTCGGTGCGCGCCATCGCGAAGCCGCGCGCGAAACGCACCGTGTGCTGCGGCCACTCGGCTTTGCTTGAATCGAGCTCCTCCTTGGGCGCGCCCATCAGGAACTCGCCATGCGGCACCACCACCAGTTCGGGCCCCTTGCCGCCCGACTTGAGCGCATCGGCAAAGTGCTCGCCGGGCCGATGACGGCCGTAGCGCGTGGCGCGGGTGAGCGTGGCCTCGGCGCGGCCGACGCGGGCATCACCCGATGCCGCAACGGCGCGCAACTGGTCGATGTCGGCCTGGGCCGCCTTCAAGGCACCGAATTCGCCCGGCGCCAGCAGGCGCTGTAACACATTGGCGTACAACCGGGCGACGCGGGCCTCGCGCTGCAGGGCCAACGCGCGACGCGCATCCTGCACCGCCTCCGGCTGCTGGGGGCGCAGCGTTGCCGCCGCATCAAGCCAGGTGGTCGCACCCTCGTAATCGCCGCTGGCGATGGCGGTCTCGGCGCGGGCGATCATCTGGCTTTCGACCGCCGCCAGGCCTTGCATCGCGCGCGCATCGTGCGGCCGGTTGCGCAGCACCTCACGGAAGGCGGTGGCCGCGCCGATCCCGGTTTCACCGAGGTTGCCGGCAGCCAGCTCCTCCTCGCCATGCTCCAGCAAGGCCTGCAGGCGATCGGCCGTGTCCACCCGGGCGAGATAGTCGAGCGTCTCCTGCGCATCGGGCGCCAGCACGCGCGCGACCGCAGCGATCTCGTGCGCGCGGGCGAGATCCACGCCGTCCGCTCCCTCGCTTTCCAGCACCGCGTTGCCCTGCGCATAGAGCGCGGCACGCGCCTTGCCAAGACCTGCCCGCGCCGCCTCGTCGTCGGGCGCGCGCTTCAGGATGGCGAGGTAGAGCGGGATCGCCGCGTCGCCATCCTGGTATAGCCGTCCATCGTCCAGCGCGGCATGGGCGCGTTCGCGCGCATCGTCCAGCGATTCGGCATCGACCACCACCGGCGGTACGCGCCAGTCGAGCGCGTAGGCCGGCATCTCGTCCTCGCTGACGCTGACCAGCCCGCGGCGCAGGCGCGCCTCGGCTTCGGTGGGCGCGGGCGGCGCGTCATCGCCCTGCCCGCACGCGGCGAGCAGTAACACGGGCAGCAGCAGGAATCCGGACAGGACGCGCATCCGCCTAGGGTATCGTTAGCGACCTTGCCATTGCCCGAACATCGCGTGACAGCTCTCTGGATCGACCAACCCGACACTCTCCGCGCGCATCTGGCCAACCCACCCGATCGGGTCGGCCTCGACACCGAATTCGTCCGCGAGCGCACCTGGTGGCCGGTGCTGGCGTTGGTGCAGATCGCCCTGGACGACGGCGTGCTACTGGTGGACCCGACCGTGGCCGGCATGCCCGAGGCGATCGCCGAACTGCTGCGCGACACCCGCGTGCTGAAGATCATGCACAGCCCGAGCGAGGACCTGGTCGCGTTCGGGCATACCTGCAACGCGCTGCCGGCGCCGCTGTTCGACACCCAGGCAGCGGCGGCCTTGGCGGGCCTCGGCGCGGGTCTTGGCTACCAGAAGCTGGTGCAGAACGCGCTCGGCGTGACGCTGGAAAAAGGCGAGACGCGCTCGGACTGGCTACGCCGGCCGCTCAGCCCATCGCAACATGAGTACGCGGCGGACGATGTCACCCATCTGGCGGCGTTGCACGATCTGCTGCGCGACAAGCTGGATTCGCTGGGGCGCAGCGCATGGCTGGAAGAAGACGCTGCGCGCACCCTGCGCAACGCCGGCGATGACCGCCTGGACCCGTGGCCGCATCTGGGCGTGCGTCCGGCGCAGGATTTCGATGCCGCGGCGCAGGCCCGCCTGCTGCGCCTGATGCGCTGGCGCGAGGCCTTCGCGCGTGAACGCGACCTGCCCAAGAACTGGGTGATCGACCAACCGCTGGCGCTGCAGCTGGCGCAGCGACCGCCGGAGGATGTCGCCGCGTTGCAAAAACTGCTGGACGCCACGCCCAAGTCCCCGCGCAAGCTGGCGAAGGAGCTGTGGGCTGCGCTCACCACGCCGCTGGACGATGAAGCCGCGATGCCGCCGGTGCGCCGCGATGCCGACATCGACAAGCAGAAACTCAAGCGCCTGCAACAGGCCGTGGCTGATGTCGCGCGCGAGCAGGACTTGCCCGACGGTGTGCTGGCCTCCCGACGATGGCTGGAGGCATTGCTGGAAAGCGGCGAGTGGCCGGATGCGTTGCAAGGCTGGCGGCAGGTGCTGCTCGCACCGCGCTTCGCGCCGATCCTCGGTTGACCGCTGACGGCTTACTTCGCCGGGCAGTCGCCCACGCGGTGGAAATCCAGGTCCTCGAAGTCGTCGCTGAAGTCGCCGTCGGGATCAAGCTTGGCCATCGTCAGGCCGTTGCCCGGGCCGAAACGCAGCCAGGCCTCGCTGACCGCATCGCCATCCCAATCCACCAGCCAGCCATGCCGCGTCGTCATCACCTGCCCCCTGACCCGCGGTGACTTGGCCGCAGCAAAACGGACCTCGCCCTGCAGCGGGCAGATCGTGACATCGCCAAACCACGGATCGCGCCAGCGCCCCAGCTTGCCGGCGAGCTCGGTGGGCGCGGCCGGGCGACGGTCACGGGTGTCGGGGATGCGGGAGGGGGATTGTTCGACGGCTTGCGTGCGCTCGTCCGCGAGCCACTTCGCGTAACCCTCGACCCCGGGATTGTCGTCGGGCGCGGTGAAGTGCCTGGTCAGTGCCTGCATCAGCACAGTGCGCGCCTCGTCGGCGTCGCCGTTGATCAACACGACGATGCCGATGTGCTTCTCCGGCAGCAGGGTGAAGGACGAATACATGCCCGACAACGTGCCGGTATGCGCCATCCGCGCCGTGCCATCGACATCGGACAGGCGCCAGCCGTAGCCGTAGGCGTAGAAGTGACTGTCGTCCCAGCGCCGCATCCGCGACGACAGCGGCATCGGCTGCTGCGCCATCCATATGGCCTCGCGCTGCGCATCCGAAAGCCAGGGCTTGCCATCTGCCTGCACGCCGACGCGATCCGGCTGCAGCCACGTCGATGCCCACTTCAGCATGTCGTCCAGGCTGCAACGCACGCCGCCTGCCGCGGCCATCGTGCTTTCCGGGATGTTGGCCGGGTCGCGGTTGACGACTTCGTAGCGGCCATCGCGCAACCGATGCGGCTGGGCGACGTTGCCGGTGGCTTCAAGCGACCACGCGCCGACACGGCATCGCGACAGCCCCAGTGGCTCGAATACCTCGCGCCGCATCAGCGTTTCATACGGGGCGCCACCAACCGCCGCAGCCACTTCGCCCGCCACGATGTAGAGCGTGTTGTCGTAGGCGTAGCGTGAGCGGAAGCTCCACTTCGGCTTGAGATAGCGCATCCCGTGCAGCACGTCGGCGCGGGTGAAGTGGTTGGGCTCCGGCCAGAGCATCAGGTCGCCGGCGCCAGCGGGCAGGCCACTGTTATGAATCAAGAGGTCGCGCACCTGGATCTCGCGGGTGACCCAGTCCTGCTGCATCTGGAAATCGGGCAAATGCTTGCTGACCGGGTCGTCCCAGCGCAGCTTGCCCTGATCGACCAGCCGGCCGAGCAACGCCGCAGTCATCGCCTTGCTGTTGGAGGCGATCTTGAAGAGGCTGCCGCTGTCGACGCGCTGACCACCGCCGATTTCAAGCTCGCCACGGGTACCGCGATAGATGACTTCACCATCCTTCACCACGCCGACCGCGACGCCCGGCAAGTGGTAACGCGCGACGGCGGTATCCAGCTCATGATCCAGCGATGTCGTGTCGAACGCGGCCTGCGCCAAGGTGTTAAACGAGGTCAGCGTCAGCACGAGGGCCAGCCCTATCGATATCAGGTCGCGTGGGCACGCTGGAATGCCCGATTCACGGCCAGCCATGCGCGATGCCGCAATTGCCGGCATGTACCTCAGCCGGATCAGCCCCGGTGGGCGGCTTCTCGATGCAAACAACGACTTCATCATTTTCTCCGCATGGCATGGATGTAACATAAATTATTCCTATGCCGCATGGTATAAAAATGACTGTTTCCGGGGATGACAAGCTGCGCGTGATGACCCGCCGCACCGATTTTCGATGCATGCGACCTCTGTCCCTCGCCGCCGCGCTGGCGCTGGTCCTGGCGGGCTGCAGCAGCGCGCCGCAGCCGAGGCCGCAGCCACAAGCAGCACCGGTATCCCAGTCGGTCAAGGCCACGCCAGTCATCCCCTATGTCGATTCCGCGCAGCAGACCGCGGCGCATTGGGTAGCGCGCCTGGACGGCCCGGACAGGCCGATGCTGGATGCCGCCGCCATCGATGCACAGAACGCCCGCCTGCTGGCGGAAGACCCCAGCATCCACGATCTGCGCACGCAACCGGCGCAGCTGCCCGGCAATGAAGTGAAAGCGATGGTCGGCAAGCTGTCCAAGCCGCCGACCCGCACGTTGTACGACGTCACCGGACATGAAATCACCGCCGCGACCCTGCAAGGCTGGCAACGTGATGCCGCGATCGACGCGATCCCCGCCAGCGTCACCGTGCGCCACGCACTGGTGACCGAGCGCGCGGACCTGCGCAGCTTCCCCACCGCCACCCGCGTCTTCAGTCGCGTCGGCGACACCGACATCGACCGCTTCCAGGAAAGCGCGCTGTTCCCGGGCATGCCGGTGCTGGTGCTGCACGAGAGCCGCGACCGCGACTGGGTGTTCGTGATGTCCCAGCGTTACGCCGCGTGGATGCGCCGCGACCATCTGGCCATCGGTTCGGCAGACGTCGTGTTCGGCTATGCGGACCAGCAACCATGGCTGGTGGTCACCGGGCCGCGCGTCGAGACGGTCTATACGCCAGAGCAGCCGCAGCTCTCGCGCCTGTCGCTGGACATGGGCACGCGCGTCCCGCTGCTGACCGACTGGCCGCGGGACAAACCGGTCAACGGCCAGTTGCCCGCAGGCGCCTACGTGATCGAGTTGCCGCTGCGCGGCAAGGACGGGCGCTTGCAGCTCGCGCCTGCGCTGCTGACCAAATCGGTCGATGTCGCCACCGACTACCTGCCGCTTACCCCGCGCCAGCTGCTCGGCCAGGGCTTCAAGTTCCTCGGCGAACGTTACGGCTGGGGCCACAGTTACGACGCACGCGACTGCAGCGGCTTCGTGTCCGAGGTCTATGCCGGCTTCGGCGTGCAGATGCCGCGCAACACCAGCGACCAGGGCAAGAGCCCCGCCTTCAACGCGTTGGAGGTGCCCGCCTCGATGACGCGCGAAGAACGCATGGCGATGGTGAAGACGCTCGCCCCGGGGGATCTGATCTACATCCCCGGCCACGTGATGATGGTGGTCGGCCACGAAGGCGGCCTGACCTACGTGATTCACGACACCCCCGGCGTGCGGTATCGCGACGCCGATGGCACGTCCACCCACTATCCTCTCAATGCCGTCTCGGTGACGCCTCTGGAGCCCCTGCAATCGGGCGAGGATGCGCTTTACATCGACAAGATCTACAGCATCCAGCGCATGCGTCGCTGACCGGAGCCCACACCGCATGAAGATCACCGCCATCGAACTCGGCCTGCTCCGGGTGCCGCTCAAGACACCGTTCAAGACCGCCTTGCGCAGCGTCGACCATGTCGAGGACATCGTGGTGCGCATCCGCACCGACGATGGCGCCTCCGGCTGGGGCGGCGCGCCGGCGACCGCGGTGATCACCGGCGACACGCACGGCTCGATCATCGACGCGATCCGCCATTACATCGCGCCCAAGCTGATCGGCCGCGATATCGCCGATCACAACCGCAACATCGTGCTGGTGCAATCGGCGCTGGAGCGCAACACCAGCGCCAAGGCGGCGGTGGAGATCGCGCTCTACGACCTGTTCGGCCAGCTGTATGGCGCGCCGACCTACCAGTTGCTCGGCGGTGGCGACCCGGTGGTCAACACCGACATCACCATCAGCGTGGACTACATCGACAAGATGGTCGCCGACTCGATCAGCGCGGTCGAACGCGGCTTCTCCGCGCTCAAGATCAAGGTCGGCAAGGACATCGGCGTGGACATCGAGCGCGTGCGTGCGATCCATGCAGCGGTCGAGGGCCGCGCCCTGCTCCGCCTCGACGCCAACCAGGGCTGGACGGCGAAACAAGCCGTCTTCGCGCTGCAGGCGCTGGAGGACACCGGCGTGCATCTGGAATTGGTCGAGCAGCCGGTGAAGGCGCGTGACCTGGCCGGCCTGAAGTTCGTCACCGAGCGCGTGCACACGCCGGTGATGGCGGATGAATCGGTATTCGGGCCGAGCGAGGTGATCGAACTTATCCGCATGCGCGCGGCCGACATCATCAACATCAAGCTGATGAAGACCGGCGGCCTGTCCGGCGCGATCCAGATCGCCGACATCGCCGCCGTGCACGGCATGGAGTGCATGATGGGCTGCATGCTGGAATCCTCCGTCAGCGTCGCGGCCGCGGCGCACCTGGCCGCCGCCAAGTCGCAGGTGATCACCAAGATCGACCTCGATGGTCCCTCGCTGTGCGCGAACGATCCGGTGATCGGCGACACGGTGTTCAACGAGGCCGAGATCACCTTGGGCACGCGGCCGGGTTTCGGCGTCAGCGACGTGCCGGGCCTCGTGCCGATCAGGGGCGAGTGACCGATGCCGCTGCTGCGCATCCGTGCCGAACGCGACCAGATGTCGGCGATGGAGCGGCGCATCGCCGACTACATTGTCGAGAACGCGCATTACCTGCGCGATTATTCCTCCCAGCAGCTCGCCGACGCGCTCGGGATCAGCCAGTCCTCGATCGTCAAGTTCGCGCAGAAGCTCGGTTTCAAGGGGTATCCGGACCTCAAGTTCTCGATCGGCGAAGCGCTCGCGCGCGAGGCTGGCAACGGCAACGGCCATGGGCCGCGTGATACGAGTGCGGAACTTGCCTCCACGCATCCGCACGCGCTGGTCGCCGACGAGCTGTGGTGGCGCAAGTCGCTGGCCGAGCAGGAAACCCGCCTGCTTAACCCGCCGGAGGACATCGACGCGATCGCGCGCGCGATCCATCGCGCCAACGCGGTATTCGTGATCGGGTTGGGCGAGGACGGCATCCCCGCCCGTGCCTTTGCGATGAAACTCTCGCTGCTCGGCATCCTTGCCGTGCATCACTTCGATCCCGCGCTGATGGCGGCGGGCTTGTCCGGCGCGGGCAAGCGCGACGTGCTGCTGGTGTTCTCCGAGCAAGGCCAGCAGCCGATGCTGACCCGCATGCTGCAGGACTTCAAGCCGCGCATCGGCCATGTCGTCAGCGTGACCCGTCATTCGGCCAACCCGCTGCGCGCGCAGGCCGACATGGCACTACTGGTGTCCGCGCACGACGAGCGTCCGCACATCGCGCCGTTGCTGTACCAGGCCGCGCTGCAACATCTGCTCGACCTCATCTTCGTGCTGCTGTGCGATGCGCGCGAGCAGCGCCTGGCCGCCGTCAACACCAATCTCGAACGCATGCAGGAGATCCTTTCGCCATGAGCTTGTCGATGCGACGCATTCCCTTCCTGTTGCCCGTCATGCTCGGTGCCGTCGCCTTGTCGGCCTGCGCCGGTACCGCGAACAGATCCGCCACCCAGCTGCCGTGGTCCAACGCGCAGCAGATGGTGGTGGTGACCAGCAGCGACTGGAATGACGTGCACGGCACCCTGCGTCGCTTCGAGCGCGGCGACAACGGCGGAGGCTGGCGACAAGTCGGCGCGGCGCAGCCGGTGATGCTGGGGCGCTCGGGTATCGGCTGGGGCATCGGCCTGCATCCTGCGCAAAATAATGGCCCGCAGAAACGCGAAGGCGATGGCCGCAACCCCGCCGGCGTGTTCGCGATCGGTCCCGCGTTCGGCTATGCGGCGAACGCGCAGACCGCGCTCGACTACCTGCCGATGCAGGCCACCAGCTGGTGCATGGACGTGTCCGACTCTCCGCTCTACAACCAGATCGTCGACAGCCGCGCGGTCGGCGAGAAGGCAGTCGAAGGCTCCAGCGAGCGCATGCGCCTGGACCTGCAGACCGCAGGCGACGACCGCTACAAGATCGGTTTCGTCATCCAGCACAACCCACGCAATGTCAGCGGCATGGGCAGCTGCATCTTCGCCCACCTGTGGGGCAATCCGGACAAGACCACGGCCGGCTGCACCGCGATGAACGAACCGGTGATGCGCGAAGCTCTCGCCTGGCTCTCACCCGCGGCCCACCCGGTGTTCGTGCAACTGACCGATGCCGACTACAACGCCCGTCAGGCCAGCTGGCAGTTGCCCGCGCGTGCCGGCTTTCGCTGAGGACCTTTGATGAAGCTGCCTTTTTCCGCCACCACCCGCGTCCTGGTCGCGCTCACCGCCGCCGCGATCATCGGCTTGTTGCTGGCGTGGCTGGCGCCCGAGACCGGCACACGCGTGGCCGCCGTCGCCCAACCCATCGGCAAGCTGTGGCTCAACGCCCTGCAGATGACCGTGGTGCCGCTGGTCGGCACGCTGGTGGTGCTGGGCGTGTCCACCGCGCGTGACGCCGCCGCCTCCGGACGCATCGCGCGTCGGGCCATCATCATCTTCCTCGTCGTGCTGACTTGTGCGGCGACCTTCGCCGCCATCGCCGCGCCAGCCTTCCTGTCGCTGATGCCGCACAGCCCCGAGCTCACCGACGCGCTCAAGGGCGCCGCCAGCGCGCCCAGCGACGTGGTGCCACCCAAGGCCGCCGAATGGCTGACCGGGATCATCCCGAGCAATGCCATCGCCGCCGCGGCCGCCAGCGCGATGCTGCCATTGGTGGTGTTCTCGCTGTTCTTCGGTTTCGCGCTGACCAAGATCGAGGCACATCGCCACGAGCGCCTGCTGGAGCTGGTGCAGGCCATCGCCGACGTGATGATCATCATCGTGCGCTGGGTGCTGGCAGTCGCGCCGATCGGCGTGTTCGCGCTGGTGCTGGCAGTCACGGCGCAGGCCGGCGTCGCCACGCTGCGCGCGCTCGGCATCTACATCGCGATGCTGTGCGTGCTGTACCTGGTCGCGACCGCGATGCTCTACCCGGTCGTGCGGATATGGACCGGGCGTTCGCTCGCCAGTTTCGCCAGCGCGATCTTCCCGGCGCAGGCGGTGGCGATGAGCACGCAGTCGTCGCTGGCCTCATTGCCGGCGATGATCGAAGTCTCCGACCGCAAGCTGCGCATCCCGCTGCCGATGGTCTCGCTGGTGTTGCCGATGGCGGTATCGCTGTTCCGCCTGACCAGCCCGATCCAGTACATCGGCGTGGCCGCGTTCGTGGCCTGGGCCTACGGCATCGACGTCGGCGCCATGCAGTGGGCGACGGCGGTGCTGCTGGCGGTGGTGATCAGCCTCGGTTCGGTCGGCCTGCCCGGCCAGGTCAGCTTCATGGCGACCAACATGCCGGTGACGCAGGCGCTCGGTCTGCCGATCGAACCGCTCGGCCTGCTGCTGGCCGTCGACACGATTCCGGACGTGTTCGCCACGCTCGGCAACGTCACCGCGGACGTGTCGGCCACGGCGATGGTCGAAGGGCGACCGGCGCATCCCCATGGACTGGCGCCCGCCAACGACGACGTTTAATATCCTCCCTGACCCTTGGGGCCATAGCTCAGCTGGGAGAGCGCGTCGTTCGCAATGACGAGGTCGGGAGTTCGATCCTCCCTGG
>JACSSF010000013.1 GCA_014879375.1 Lysobacteraceae bacterium | reverse complement strand
ACGGGACTCGAACCCGCGACCTCCGGCGTGACAGGCCAGCATTCTAACCAGCTGAACTACCGCTCCGCGAAGCCGGGAAGTCTAATGACCTTCCTGGCAGTTTGCAACATGCGCGACGAGAAATATTGCATTCGATGTCGCCACGCAGGCCCTCGCGTTGGTGGGCGCTGAGGGGATCGAACCCCCGACCCTCTCCGTGTAAAGGAGACGCTCTACCGCTGAGCTAAGCGCCCGCGAGGGACGCGCATGATAGCGCAGGCACCCGTTTCGCGGGCAAAGAAAAACCCGGCGCATGGCCGGGTTTCCCGTGTCGCGTTGGCGAGGATCAGTTCACTGCATCCTTCAGCGCCTTGCCGGCCTTGAAGCCCGGGGCCTTGGAAGCGGCGATCTGCAGGGCTTCGCCGGTCTTCGGGTTGCGGCCGGTGCGGGCAGCACGCGAGCGCACCTCGAAGGTGCCGAAGCCGGTCAGCGCGACCGCGTCACCCGACTTGAGTGCGTGGGTCACGCCACCCAGCACTGCATCAACGGCACGGCCGGCATCGGCCTTGGAGAGGCCTGCGGCCTGGGCAACGTGATCGATCAATTCGGCTTTGTTCACTGGTGACTCCTTTGTGTCATGCGGCGACATGCCGCCGGGATTTCCAAGGTCGCGACTACCTCATGCAGTCGCGAATATTCGCTTGCGGCGCACCGCAACAGTGCTGTTATACCAGTGCCCGTGCAGGCCGGGCAATAAATACGCCGTTAAAAAGCCTGTTTTCCCGATGTTGCAGCGTGTCATCTAGTGCTTGACTTCACCCTTGCGCTTGCGCTTGTCCTCCGTCGCCTTGGGCGGCATCACCGCCGCCTCGGCGGTTTCGGGCACCTCGACGTTCGCCGGCGTCAGCGGTCGCTCCAGCGCCAGGTCCAGCACCTCGTCGATCCATTTCACCGGCACGATCTTCAGATGCTCGGTCACGTTGGCGGGGATGTCGGCCAGGTCCTTCTTGTTCTCGTCCGGGATGATGACGGTCTTGATGCCGCCACGCAGCGCGGCCAGCAGCTTCTCCTTCAGGCCGCCGATCGCCGAGACGCGACCGCGCAAGGTGATCTCGCCGGTCATCGCCACGTCCGCACGCACCGGGATCTTGGTCAGCATGGACACCAATGCGGTCGTCATCGCGATGCCCGCGCTCGGGCCGTCCTTCGGCGTCGCGCCATCGGGCACGTGCACGTGGACGTCGAACTTGGACAGGAAGTCGAGGTCGATGCCGAAGCGTTCGGTGCGCGAGCGCACCACCGACAACGCGGCCGAGGCGGATTCCTTCATCACGTCGCCCAGCTGGCCGGTCAGGATCAGCGCGCCCTTGCCCGGCACCAGCGTCGATTCGATCTGCAAGAGATCCCCGCCGACTTCGGTCCATGCAAGGCCCGTCACCAGGCCGACCTCGTTGTCTGCTTCGGCGCGGCCGAAGTCGAAGCGCTGCACGCCGAGGTACTTGTCGAGGTTCTTGTCGCTGACCTTGATCGTCTTGGTCGATTTCTTTTTCTGCGGGCCGGCCAGCGCGATCTCCTTCACCACCTTGCGCGCGATCTTGGCGATCTCGCGCTCGAGGTTGCGCACGCCCGATTCGCGCGTGTAGTAGCGCACGATGTCGCGGATGGCGCTTTCCTGGATCTCCAGCTCGCCGTCACGCAGGCCATTGCCCTTGACCTGCTTGGGCACGAGGTAACGCATCGCGATGTTGACCTTCTCCTCCTCGGTATAACCGGGGATGCGGATCACCTCCATGCGGTCCAGCAGCGGACCCGGAATGTTCATCGAGTTCGCCGTGGCGATGAACATCACTTCGGACAGATCCAGATCCACTTCAAGATAGTGATCGTTGAAGCTGTGGTTCTGCTCGGGGTCGAGCACTTCCAGCAGCGCCGCGGACGGATCGCCACGGAAGTCCATCGCCATCTTGTCGATCTCGTCCAGCACGAACAGTGGGTTCTTGGTGCCGACCTTGTTGAGGTTCTGCACGATGCGGCCCGGCATCGAGCCGACGTAGGTGCGGCGATGGCCGCGGATCTCGGCCTCGTCGCGCACGCCG
>JACSSF010000014.1 GCA_014879375.1 Lysobacteraceae bacterium | reverse complement strand
GTGCGCGGTGCGCTGGCGCAGCTTGTCCTGCAGGGCCTTGACCTCGGCGTCGATGTTGACGGCCTGGCCATCGCTGGCCTGGCGCAACTCCTGGATCTTGGCTTCCAGATCTGCGATGGGTTGCTCGAAATCGAGGTAGTTCGGGTTCATTTAGCGGGTACTTGGCGGATTTTTTGGCCCGGCATGGCCGGTCAGGCCCGCCAGTCTAGCGGATGCGGCATCAAGGCCCATACGCCCCGGTCATGTGGCGGGATGCGGCTTCACTGCGTCCACGGCTTGCCCAGTGCCAGCTTCACCGTGCGCACGCCGGGCTGGGCGCGCAGGGTGGCGGCAAGGTCCTGGTCGATGCGGATGCCGCGGCTGCCGTTGAGGTCCAGCTGGCCGGCCGCGCCTTCGCGCAGCAACTCGAAACGGATCGGAGTTGAGCCCGGGCGATGCCGGTCCAGCACGGCATCGACCGCCTCCATCGCACCGGGCACGCGCAGGTCCAGGCGCAGGGCGAGGCGCAGTGCCTGGGTGGCGCAGACCTGGCTGTAATCCCAGCAGCGCCGTGCGCGCAGGCTGAAACCGCCGGAGAACTCGTCCTCGCGCAGGCCGCCCTCGATGATCAGGATGCGGTCGCGGGTCAGCAACGCGGCGTATTCGGTGAAGGTCTCGGCGAAGAACGCACACTCGATGCGTCCGCGGCCATCCTCCAGCTGCACGAAGGCTTGCGATTCGCCCTTGCGCCGCATGCCGGTGACCTGGCCCGCCAGCACCACGGTTTTCTCGGGGCGCCAGCCGCGCTTCTCGTCTTCCGGGCGCTCGCTCCAGATCTTCTCCAGCTGGCCCAGATGGAAGCCGGTCACGCCGATCAGGTCGTCGCGGTACGGGTCCATCGGGTGGCCAGAGAGGTAGAAGCCCAGCGTCTCGCGTTCATGGCGCAGTTTTTCCGCCAGCGGCCAGTCATGCGTCTCGGGCAGGTGGATGTCGAGCGCGGGCGCCGCCGATTCCGCCGCGCCGAATAGCGACACTTGCCCGGCTTCGCGTTCGCGCGCGAGTTGCTCGGTCGCTTTCAGTGCCTCGGGCAGCTGCAACAGCAGCGAAGGTCGGTTGCTGCCGAGTGCATCTAGCGCGCCGGCATGGATCAACGCCTCCATCGTGCGGCGGTTGAGCTTGTTCGACTCCACCCGCTTGCAGAAATCCAGCAGGTCGGTGAACACGCCGTCCTTCCCGCGCGCCTCGACGATCGCCTCGCACGCGCCGCGACCGACGCCCTTCACCGCGCCGAGGCCATAACGCAACGTCTTCGGGTCCACCGCCTCGAACATGTAATCCGATGCGTTGACATCCGGCGACAACATGGTGAGATCCATCGCACGCGCTTCGTCCAGGAACCCGACGACCTTGTCGGTATTGTCCATGTCGGAGGACAGCACCGCGGCCATGAACTCGGCGGGATAGTGCGTCTTCAGCCATGCGGTCTGGTAGCTAACCAGCGCATAGGCGGCGGCGTGCGACTTGTTGAAACCGTAACCGGCGAATTTTTCCAGCAGGTCGAAGATCGGGCCGGCGATTTTCGGCGCGATGTCGTGCGTGGCCTGCGCACCGGCCTCGAACTTGGCGCGCTCCTTCGCCATCTCCTCGACTTTCTTCTTGCCCATCGCGCGGCGCAGCAGGTCCGCGCCGCCGAGCGAATAACCGGCGAGGATCTGCGCGGTCTGCATCACCTGTTCCTGGTACACCACCACGCCATAGGTCGGCGAGAGCACCGGCTCCAGCAGCGCATGCGGATACTTCACTTCCGCGCGGCCATGCTTGCGCTCGATGAAGTCGGGGATCAGGTCCATCGGGCCCGGTCGATACAACGACACCAGCGCGATGAGATCTTCGAAACGGTCAGGTAACGCACGCTTCAGCAGCTCGCGCATGCCGCGCGATTCGAACTGGAACACTGCGACCGTATCGCCGCGTGCGAAGAGCTCGTACGTTGCGGTGTCGTCGAGCGGCAACGAGGCGATGTCGAGCGGCGGCTCGCCGCCGGCCTGGCGGCGTTCGTTGATCGCCTTCACCGCCCAGTCGATGATGGTCAGCGTGCGCAGGCCGAGGAAGTCGAACTTGACCA
>JACSSF010000045.1 GCA_014879375.1 Lysobacteraceae bacterium | reverse complement strand
CGGTTCGGCCTGTACTTCACCTACCTATCCGATGTCCGATTTGACCGGGGCCGGCATCACCTTGGGCACGTTGCCGGCCAACGGCTCGGTCACGATGAGTTTCACTTGCACGGTGAATTGACTGGTTAGCCAGCACCGCGGCAGAAAAAAGCCCCGCTTCGGCGGGGCTTTGCATGATGCTGATGATCAGATGCGGAGCATTGCTCCGGCACCCTCGCGCGACATGCGGCTTGTGGTCATCGCCTTGCCGTGATCATTCACTGGGACCCGGACGCGAGGTCTCGCGCACCCAGGTTTCGCGCTGATCGACGATCAACTCCTCCATCAACGCGCTTTCGGTATCCACGCGCCCCTTGACCGCCCGCGCATCGAATTTCTCCGCCGCCGTCTTCGGGTCACGCCACGCGATGGTGACGCGCAGGTCCCATTCCTCGTTCTCGCTCGCCATCATCGGTTGCGAAATGCGATACCACAGCACGCGGCCGTCCTTGCGCAAGGCTTCAAGCCGCGGACGCTCGACCCGGTCGAACAGCGTCATGAATTGCACCATGCGTCGCGGCTGCACCCAGATCGTGCGATCAACGACGAACGGATCCTCGGCTTGCGGCGCGCTCTGCGCCATGGCGGGCGAAAACACCAGCAACGAGAGGGCGAGCAGGCCAATTTTTTTCATCATGTCAGTCAGGGTTCGCATTACTTGAGGGGATATCAGCTGCCCGCGGCGTGCCGCCACAGCGCATTGCGCAAGGGCACGAGCGCATTGGCGATGCCGAGCGCATGGCCGCGCAGCATGGTCGGCATGAGGGCATCGTTGGAATAGACGCGATTGATCGTCTCGAAGGCGAAGGTCGAAGCCACGTTGTCGCTGCGACGTGCGCGTGCCCAGCGTTGCAGGCGATGTGGGGCATCGAAGTCACGGCCCAGTCGCTTGGCCTCGCGCACCGAATCGCGCAGTGCGGCGACATCGCGCAAACCCAGGTTCACGCCCTGCCCGGCCAACGGATGCACGACATGAGCGGCATCGCCGAGTACCAGCACGCGGCCTTCGACTTGCGTTTTCGCCAGCTGACGTCGCAGCGGGAAGGCGACGCGACGCGATGCGGGTCGCACCTTGCCCAATCGCGCACCGAAGGCATTGGTCAGTTCGATGCCGAAATCCTCATCATCCAAGGCAAGGATTCGTGCGGCTTCGTCTTCGGGCAGGCTCCAGACGATGGAGCTGCGGCGCACGTCATCGACCGGCAGGAAAGCGAGCGGACCGCTCGGCAGGAAGCGTTGCCATGCGGTCAGCCGATGCGGCAGTTCGGTGTCGACGTAGGCAACGACGCCGCGCTGGCCGTAATCATGTGTCGGCGCGCCAATGCCGGCGAGCGAACGCAGGGTGGAGTTCGCGCCGTCGGCGGCGACGGCGATGCGTGCGTCGATGGCCTCGCCAATTTCCAGCGTCAGGCGCACACCATCGTCGCGCTGCTCCAACCCGTTGACGCTGGCTGGCTGGAAATGCCCGACGCCTGCGCGACTGGCCGCCGCCCACAGGCGTTCGGCAAGCAGGCCGTGTTCGATGATCCAGCCAAGTTCGCGCCGGGCGAGCGTGTCGGCATCGAAATGCAGTTCACCGCCACCGGCGGCATCCCAGACGCGCATCTCGCGATACGGCTGGGCGCGCGTGGCGAGGATGTCCCGCCACACGCCGAGTGAATCCAGCAGCGCGGCATTATCGGGCGCGAACGCGAACACGCGCAGGTCCGGTTGCTCGCGCGACCAGCGCGCGGGCTGGCCGGCCTCGACCAGGGCCACCTGCAACCCGGCATCGGCCAAGGCGAGCGCGCAGGCTGCGCCGACCACGCCGCCGCCGACCACCACCGCATCACGCTGCATGCGCCGACTCATCGCGAATGTTCCCGGCAGAGCGCCGGCACATCGCCGCGATAGCCCATGCCGCCCGCCGCGACTTGCGCGCGCAGGCCCGGCACGTTGGCGAGCGCCGCCATGCCGACGCTGCGCATGCCGCGCATCGCCAAGCCTTTGTTGCTGCTGGCGCGCGCCATCCCGTCGGAAAACGCCAACGTGCGTTCGCGGTCTTCGCGCCTGCGCGATGTGTAGGCGTCGAGCATCGCGACATCGTCCAGTCCATGCACGGTGATTTCCTCGACCAGGGTCAGCGCATCACGCAGGCCCAGATTGAAGCCCTGCGCACCGATCGGGTGGATGCTTTGCGCTGCGTTGCCCAGCAACACGGCGCGCGGGGCGGTCAGCCGTTCCGCCACCACGCGCACGGCGGGATAACGGCTGCGTTCGCCACTGGCGATGAAGCGGCCGGCGCGCCAGCCAAAGGCCGCCTGCAAGCGCGCCAGCCATGCGCCTTCATCCAGCGCAGCAACGGCATCGGCTTCATCGCTCGGCACGCCATGCACCACGCCATAGTGGCGATCAAAACGCGGCAACAACGCAGTCGGGCCATGCGGGCCGAGGCGTTCCCACGCGGTGCCATCGGGCGCGCGCTGCGGGCGCACGCGACTGACGAACAGGGTCTGTCCGTAATCATGGCGCTGCGCGTCGATACCCAACGCGGTGCGCACTGCGCTTTCCATGCCATCGGCGCCGACCAGCAAGCGGGTGGTGACCAGACGCTCGCCCTCGGCATCGGCCACGCGTACTTCACGCTGGCCGTCTTCCTTCAAACGGGTGCCGATGAAACGCGCGGGGCGGCAGCGGGTGAGCGATGCGACATCACCCAATCGCGTTTCCAGCGCTTCGCCGAAATCGCGGGCGATGACGACATGGCCGAAGGCCTCGCGTCCGACTTCGCCGGCATCCAGAGACACGTGGCCGAAATCGCCGACCCGACTGGCGTGGATGCGCCGAATGGGCGAAGCGGTGCGCAAGAGCGGCCAGATCTTCAATGCCTGCAACGCGTGGCAGCTGGCTTCGGCCAGGCTCAGGTTGCGCTCGTCAAACACCGGGGGCAACCCGCCGGGGGACGCCGCTTCCAGCATCATCACGTCCAGCCCGCTGTTTTCGAGGGCGATGGCCAGGCTGGCGCCGACCAGGCCACCACCGACGATGACGATGTCATGATGCTCATGCATGCGTGAATGATAGCGACCGCGATAGAATCACGGGATGACGGAGAACGCCCACATGAATCTGAACCTGAATCTCGAGCCGCGCAGCCGTGGGGCCGATCTTTCCATCCTGATCGCGCTGGCCCTGGTTATGGTGGCCACCCGCTTCAATCATTTCGCCGCGATCCCCGATGCCTCATGGGCAGTGTTCTTCGTCGGCGGCTTCTACCTGCGCCGCTGGACCAAGTGGGCGTTCCCGCTGCTGATGGCGCTGGCCGTGTTCATCGACTGGGCCGTGATCACCTCGCAGGGCATCGACTTCTGGAGCCATTACTGCGTCTCCCCGGGCTACTGGATGCTGGTTCCCGCTTACTTCAGCCTGTGGTTTGGCGGGATGTGGCTGGCCAAGCAGGAGGGCAGCATCGGCGCGCGCCTGGGCAAATTGGCCTTGGCGGTCGTGGCCTCGGTCGCGGCCTGCCAGCTGTTTGCGCAGGGCGGCTTCTATTGGCTGAGCGATGTGGTGGCGGACAAGACCGTGGCCGGCTGGGCCAAGAACTACTTCGACTGGGTCGGCCCCTACCTGATGACCACCGCGATGTACGTCGGCGGCGCGCTGGCACTGCACGTGACCGCCTACACGCTGCTCGGCCAGCGCGGGCAGGTCGCGCGCAACTAAGCCTCAGTCGTGGGTAATCGCCTCTCCAAGATCTATACCCGCACCGGCGATGACGGCAGCACGGGCCTTGGCGATGGCAGCCGCGTCGCCAAGGATTCGCTGCGGGTCGAGGCCTACGGCACCGTGGACGAGGCCAATTCCTGCATCGGCGTGGTGCTGGCGAGCGACATGCCCGAGGACATCCGCTCGCTGCTGACCTCGGTCCAGCACCAGCTGTTCGATCTCGGCGGCGAGCTGTGCATCCCCGGCCATGCGGCGATCGATGACGAGGATGTCGAGCGCCTCGAGCAGCATCTGGACCGCTACAACGACGACCTGCCGCCACTGAAGGATTTCATCCTGCCGGGCGGCGGCGAGGCGGCCGCGCGATGCCATGTCGCCCGCACCGTGGTACGCCGCGCCGAACGCGAGACGGTGGCATTGTCGCGCGTGGAAGCCATGCGTCCGCAGGCGATCCGCTACCTCAATCGCCTGTCCGACCTGCTGTTCGTGCTCTCGCGGGTGCTGGCGCGCGCCAGCGGCCACGGCGAAGTGCTCTGGAACCACGAGCGCCGCCGCGGGTGAGCCTGCGGCTCTATACGCACCCCGCCTGCCTCGGCCACGACACCGGCCCCGGCCATGCCGAACGCCCCGACCGCCTGCGCGCCGTGATCAGCGCGATCGATACGGCCTTCCCCGAGCAGGAATGGATGCCCGCATCGTCTGCCGCCCGCGACGCCTTGCTCCGCGTGCATGACGCGGCCTATGTCGACGACCTGCTGGCGCGCACGCCCGAGGGCATCGAATGGCTGGACGAAGACACCGCCATCTCGCCCCACAGCCTTGAAGCCGCGCTGCGTGGCGCCGGCGCCGGCATCGACGCGGTGGATTGGGTGATGGGTGGAGCCGGCCGTCGCGCGTTCTGCGCCGTGCGCCCGCCTGGCCACCATGCCGAGCGCGCCAAGGCGATGGGCTTTTGCCTGTTCAACAACGTCGCGATCGCGGCGGCGCACGCACTGGCGAAGGGCGTTGACCACGTCGCCATCGTCGATTTCGACGTCCACCACGGCAACGGCACCCAGGCGATCTTCGCGGATGAGCCGCGCGTGCGCTTTGCCAGCTCGCACGAGATGCCGCTGTATCCGGGGACCGGGGGATCGAGCGAAACCGGCATCGGCAACCTCTTCAATGCGCCGCTTCCAGGCGGCAGCGGCACGTCCGAATTCCGCGAGGCCTGGTCGATGCGGCCGCTGCCCGCCATCGATGCCTTCGCGCCCGGACTGCTGCTGGTTTCGGCTGGCTTCGATGCGCATCGCAACGATCCACTCGCTTCCCTGCAGCTCGATGCCGCCGACTACGGCTGGCTGACTGCCGCGCTCCGCCGCATCGCCGACCGACATGCGCAAGGCCGCATCGTGTCGATGCTCGAAGGCGGTTACGACCTGGACGGCCTGGCCGCATCCAGCCTGGCCCACGTCCGTGAACTGGATGCCTGAACCGCGGGCCAGCCTGCCCTGCGACTGAACGACCACGACGCGCCGATTGCCGCATCCCGGGGGATGGGGCAATCTAATCGTCGATTTCTGCCCTCCGGACCGGACGCGTGCGCCCCTTCCCAAGACTGTTGCCCCTGCCACTCGCCATCGCCATCGTCCTGCCCGCCATGGCACAGGAGCGCGACATGCCGCCGAATTACGGCCTGTGCCCGGTCGAGGACGCGGTCCCGCGGTTCCCGGAAGCACCGGCCACCAACCTCGGCATCGCACCCGAGGCGCGCGCGCAGATGCCGACCGAAATCGAGGGTGACGAGCAGACCGGCACCATCGAAGTGCCGGTCTTCCAGGGCAACGTGGCCCTGACCCGCGGCGACCAGTTCCTCGGCACCGACAAGATCACCATCGACAGCGAAGCGCAGACCTACGTCGCCGAGGGTGCCGTGCGTTACCAGGACCCGGGGATGCGCATCGTCGCCGAACGTGCCAGCGGCAGCCAGGCCACCGACACGCACACGATCGAGGACCTGCGCTACCAGCTGACCGATCGCCGCGGCAATGGTGGCGCCGAGCGGATCGAGCTGCAGGGTGCCCAAGGCACGCTGTTCGGCTCCACTTATTCGACCTGCCCGCCGACCCAGCAGCACTGGCGCGTGGTCGCCAACCAGATCCGCGTCAACAGCGAGGAAGGGTTTGCCGTCGCCCGCAACGCGACCTTGCGCATCGGCAAGGTGCCGGTGCTGTACGTGCCGTGGTTCAAGTTCCCCATCGACGAGCGCCGCCTGACCGGTTTGCTGTTCCCGTCTATTTCGAACTCCAGCCGCAACGGTTTCGATTACAAGCAGCCGATCTACATCAACCTGGCGCCGAATTACGACATGACCCTGTCGCCGCGCATCATGACCAAGCGCGGCGCGGCGCTGGGCGCGGAATTCCGTTACCTCAACGAGGCCGGTGCAGGCACCCTGCGCGGCCTGTGGATGCCCAAGGATGATCTGCGCGACCGTGAGCGCGGCTTCGTCGGTTTTGACGGCTACCAGAACCTGACCCCGCACTGGCAGGCGCGCGCCAGCGTGACCTGGATCAGCGATTCGCGCTACTTCGAGGACTTCAACAATTCTTCGTTGGGCGTGTCCGCGTATTCCGCGTTCAGTGAGATCGGGCTTTATGGCCGTGGGCGCTACTGGGATGCGGGCCTGACGGCGGACAACTGGCAACTGGCCGATTACACCCTGACCGAGGCCAGCCTGCCCTTTGATCGCCTGCCGCGCGTCTATTTCAACTGGGAACAGCCCTTCGGCACCTTGCTGCGCGCCGGCATTGAAACCGAGGCAGTGCGTTTCCGGCACAAGTCCTACCGGGCGATCGACGCGCAATACCATCCGTTCGGGCCCGATATCGACATCCCGGGCGGCAGCCGCTTCGATGCCAAGCCCTACATCAGCATGCCGCTGGAAGGGGCCGGCTGGTTTATTCGTCCGACCGTGGCGTGGCGTTACACCACCTATCAACTGGATGACGAGTTGGCCCGCCAGATCGCCACCGGGCGCGCGCAGGCCGATGCGGCCAGCCGTGGCGTGGCCTACACCCCGGCGATGGACGCGATGTTCTTCGACAACAAGCCGAGTCGCAGCCTGCCGATCTATTCGGTCGATGCGGGCCTGCAGTTCGATCGCCAATTCGAGCGCAGCGGCAAGTCGTTCCTGCAGACGCTCGAGCCGCGCATCTTCTACCTGCGCGCGCCCTACCGCGACCAGTCCGCACTGCCGGTCTTCGATACCGTGCCGATGACCTTCGGCTGGGGGCAGCTGTTCCGCGACAATCGCTACAGCAGTGCCGACCGCCAGAGCGACGCCAACCAGATCACCACGGCGCTGACCACCCGCATCCTGCGCGACAGCGACGGCTTCGAGAAATTCAACGCTAGCCTAGGCCAGATTCATTATCTGGACGATGTGCGAGTCAAGGCCTATCCGTGGGAAAACACGGTCGAGCAAGGCCGCTCGGCCTGGGTGGCGGATGCCAACTGGTCGCCCAGCGATCGCTGGCAGATCGGCGGCTCGTATCAATGGGATCCGAAGTACCGCCGCCATGACCTGGCCGCGTTCCGCGCCCGTTACCTGCTGAAGGACGACGGCATCGTCAACCTGTCCTACCGCTACCGCCGCGACCTGCTGGAGCAGGCCGACCTCTCCTTCCTGTACCCGATCAACCCGACCTGGAGCCTGGTCGGACGCTATTACTACTCGCTGAAGGACCGCAAGACGCTCGAATCCCTCGCCGGCGTGCAGTGGGACAGCTGCTGCATCGCGGTCCGTCTGCTGGGCCGCCAATACATCCACAACCGCGAAGGCGAACTCAACGACAGCATCATGCTGGAGATCGAGTTCAAGGGTCTTGGCTCCGCGGGCCAGGACACGAGGCGCACCCTGCGCCGTGCTATTCTCGGCTACTACCGCGACGATCTTTACCTCGTGCCGCCCCCTTCCATCACCCAGGGCACGACGGATCCCGACCCGGACCCCACACCATGATGAATTTCCGTGCCCTCCTGCTGGCCGTCACGCTGGCATTCGCTCCCTTGACGCTGCACGCGCAGGCCCAGCAGACCCAGCCCATCGACCGCATCGCCGCCGTGGTCAACGAGGAAGTGATCCTGCAGAGCGAGCTGGACCGCGCCATTGCCAACATCACCGCGCAATACGCCAGCAACCCGGGCCAGTTGCCCCCGCCCGAAGTGCTGGCCAAGCAGGTGCTCGAGCGCCTGATCCTGACCCGCCTGCAGGTGGCGCGCGCGCAGGAAAGCGGCATCCGCGTCAACGATCAGGAAATCGAACAGGCCGCCGCCGGCATCGCCCAGCAGAACGGCATGACCCTCGACCAGTTGCAGGTGCAGGTGGCGAAGGATGGCCTGTCGATGACCGACTTCCGCAACACCTTGCGCGATGAAATCACCATCCAGCGGATGAAGCAGAGCTTCGCCCAGGGCCGCATCTCGGTCAGCGAGGCCGAGGTCAACGCGGCGCTCGCGCAGCAGCAGAATGCCGGCGGCGGCGCGCAGTACCGCCTTGCCCACATCCTGGTCGCGTTGCCCGAAGGCGCGACGCCCGAGCAGATCGCCACCGGGCAGACCAAGATCGACGGCATCAAGAAGGTGATCGAGAGTGGCGAGATGGATTTCGCAGCCGCCGCCGTGCGCTACTCCGACAGCCCGAATGCGCTGGAAGGTGGCGACCTTGGCTGGCGTCCCGAGTCCGAAATCCCGCCGGCCTTCGTGCAGACGGTCAAGACGATGCAGCCCGGCCAGATCATTGGCCCGCTCCGCGGCGGCAGTGGCTTCCAGCTGATCCGCCTGGTCGATACCCGCACCGCGCCGGCAGCGTCGCAAGTCACCCAGTACCACGTCCGCCATATCCTGGTGACCGGCGATGATGCCGCCGCCGAGGCCAAGCTGAACACCGTGCGCGCCCGTGTCGCGGGCGGCGCCGACTTCGCCACGCTGGCGAAGGAAGAATCGCAGGACCCGAACACCAAGGACAAGGGCGGCGAGCTCGGTTGGCTGACGGTCGATGCCTTCGGGCCGGACCTCGGCCCGCGCATCGCCGCGATGCAGGACGGCGAAATGACCCAGCCGATCAAGACCCCCTCCGGCTGGCACCTGATCCAGATCGTCGGTCGCCGCCAGAATGCCGCCGGCGACGACCAGCAGCGCGCCGCCATGCGCGAGACCATTGGTCGCCGCAAGCTGGAGGACGAGTACACCCGCTTCCTGCAGGAAATGCGTGGCGATGCCTACGTCGACATCCGCAGCGACTCGGTGATCGGCGTCGCCCCGGCAGCGTCCGGCAGCAACGGCGGTTGAGATGCGCCCACGGCTCGCGCTCGTCCCCGGCGAGCCGGCCGGCGTCGGCCCTGAATTGTGCGTCCGCCTGGCGCAGCGGCCGGCGGATGGTTTAGCGCTGACGGCTTTCGGCGATGCGGCCACCCTGAATCGCGCCGCTACGGCACTAGGCCTGCCGCTGCGCCTGCTGCCCGCCGACACCGTGGCCGAGCGACCCGGCGACCTGCCGCTGCACGACATCCCGCTGCCCGGCGCGCCGCCGGCCTTTGGCGAACCGGATCCCGCCAATGCCCGCGCCGTGATCGCCTCGCTCACGACCGCCGCGCAGGCCTGTCTGGACGGCCGCTGCCAGGGTCTTGTCACCGGTCCGACGCACAAGGCGAGCCTGAACGCTGGCGGCATCCGCTATACCGGCACGACCGAGCTGCTGGCCGAGATGAGCGAGCGCGAGGTGGTGATGATGCTGGCCCGTCCCGGCCTGCGGGTGGCGCTCGCCACCACCCACCTGCCGCTGCGCGCCGTGGCCGATGCGCTGACCCCGCCCGTGCTGGAACGCACCCTGCGCATCACGGGCGCCGCCCTGCGCGAGGATTTCGGGATCCAGGCGCCGCGAATCGCCGTGCTCGGCCTCAATCCGCATGCAGGCGAGGAGGGCCATCTGGGCCTTGAGGAAATCGAGGTGATGCAGCCGGTGATCGATCGCCTGCGCGGCGAAGGCTTCGACCTCGTCGGCCCGCTGCCAGCCGACACCGCCTTTTTGCCAGGCAAGCTGCCGGGCTTCGACGCGGTCGTCGCGATGTATCACGACCAAGGTCTGCCGGTGCTGAAAAGCGCGGGCATCGATCTTGCCGTCAACATCACCCTGGGCCTGCCGTTCCCGCGCGCCGCGGTCGATCACGGCACCGCGCTCGACATCGCCGGGCGCGGCATCGCCGACCCTGCCAGCCTGATCGCCGCGACCGACCTGTGCGCCGATCTGGCCCGCCATCGCATCGACAAGGCAAGCCCGTGACCGACACCATCAGTTTCGACGATTTCCTGAAAGTGGACCTGCGCGTCGGCCGCATCGTCGATGCACAACCGTTTCCAGAAGCGCGCCAACCCGCCTACCGACTGAAAGTCGATTTCGGCCCCGAGATCGGCGTGCTGTCCTCGAGCGCGCAGATCACCGTGCATTACACGCCGGAATCGCTGGTCGGGCGACTGGTCGTGGGCGTGGTGAACTTCCCGCCCAGGCAGATCGGCCCGATGCGCTCGCAGTGCCTGGTCACCGGTTTCCACGACGCGGACGGCGCGGTGCTGCTGTGCCTGCCCGATGGCGACGTGCCGCTCGGAACGCGCCTGTTGTGAACGCGCGCTTCGACAAGCCGGCCAAGAAACACCTCGGGCAGAATTTCCTGCACGAGCGCGGCGTGATCGACAAGATCCTGCTGGCAGTCAATCCGCAGCCGGGCGATCGCATCGTCGAGATCGGCCCCGGCCAGGGCGCGCTCACGCTGCCGCTGCTGGACCTGCACGGCGCGGCGACCGCGATCGAGTTCGACCGCGACCTGCTCGCGCCGCTGACCGAGGCCGCCAGCACGCGCGGCTCGCTCACCCTGATCAACCGCGACGTGATGCAAGTGGATTTCACCGAACTCGCGCGCGAACTGGGCGGACCGATCCGCCTGATCGGCAACCTGCCCTACAACCTGTCGAGCCCGATCCTGTTCCATGCGCTGGACCATGCCGCGTCCATCATCGACATGCACTTCATGCTGCAGAAGGAAGTGGTTGATCGGATGGCCGCCAGCGAGGGCAGCAAGGTCTACGGGCGCCTGTCGGTGATGCTGCAGGCGTATTGCACGGTCACGCCGCTGATCAAGGTGCCGCCGGGCGCGTTCCGCCCCGCGCCGAAGGTGGATTCGGCGGTGGTGCGGCTGGTGCCAAGGCCCGCCGCGGACATCGCGGTGCGCGACCATGCGCGCTTCGCGACCGTGGTGCGCGCGGCGTTCGGCCAGCGCCGCAAGACCCTGCACAACGCGCTGAAAGGCATTTACGAGGACGACGACATCCGTGCCGCGGGCCTTGAACCGCAACTGCGCGCCGAGCAGGTACCGGTCGCCGGATTCATCGCACTGGCCAACATCGGCCGCTGAAACACGCGTTTTGCCGTGCGGTTCACGCAGCCTGCGTAGAATTACCGCATGTCCAGCGAAACGCCTTATGCCATCGGCATCGACGTGGCGACGCACTACCTCGACGAGGAATCCTCGCCCGAGGACAGTCGCTACGTCTTCGCCTACACCATCCGCATCCAGAACCGCGGCACGCTGCCCGCACGCCTCCTCAACCGCCACTGGATCGTCACCGACGCCGAGGGCCATGTCGAGGAAGTGCATGGCGAAGGCGTGGTCGGCGAGCAACCCTGGCTCAAGCCCGGCGACGGCTTCGAATATTCATCGGGCGTGGTGCTGGCCACCAGCCTGGGCACCATGCATGGCAGCTACGACCTGCTGGCGGACGACGGCACGCACTTCAAGGCCGACATCCCCGCCTTCACGTTGAGCACGCCGCGAACGCTGCATTAGGCGCGGGACGATGGCGATCTGGGCGATAGGCGACCTGCAAGGCTGCTTTGATGCGACGCAGCGGCTGCTGGAGCGCATCCGTTTCGATCCGTCGGTGGATCGCCTGTGGTTCTGCGGAGACCTCGTCAATCGCGGCGGCGAATCGCTGGAAACCCTGCGCCTCGTGCACAGCCTGCGCGAGCAATCGCATGTCGTGCTCGGCAATCACGATCTGTCGCTGGTCGCGATCGGCGAGCGGCGCCCGGAGGAACAGCGCAAGGTCAACCCGGACCTGCGCCGGGTACTGGAAGCCCCCGATGCGCGCGAACTGCTGGACTGGCTGCGCCATCGCCCGCTGATGCACAGCGACCGCGAGCTGGGCTGGTGCATGCTGCACGCGGGACTCGCGCCGCCATGGAGTATCGCTGCGGCCGAAGGCCATGCGCGCGAGGTGGAGGAGCGTCTGCGCGGCCCGAACTTCCACAAGCTGCTGCGCGCGATGTACGGCGATCGCCCGGCGTGGAATCCGCGCCTGGAAGGCATCGATCGCCTGCGCTCGATCATCAACATCTTCACCCGCATGCGTTACTGCACCCCGCGCGGCCGCATCGCCTTCGACATCAAGGGCGCACCGGGCACGCAGCCGCCGGGACTGTACCCGTGGTACTCCGTGCCGGGACATGCCGCGCGCGACCTGAAGATCGTCTGCGGCCACTGGAGCACGC
>JACSSF010000059.1 GCA_014879375.1 Lysobacteraceae bacterium | reverse complement strand
CATCTTGCTCACTTCCTGGTGGAAGGCCGGCATCGCCAGCGAGAACATCTCCGGCTGGGCGAGGCCCTGCGATTCGAAGAACTTCGACCACGGGAAGTTGGGCGAGAGCTTGTCGGCATCCGCCACGCTCACCGGGTTGTAGTACAGCGAGACATCGCGCGACATTTCCTCGCTCGACTTCGATGCCTTGGCCAGGCGCGTCTCGAACGCGATCACGTCCGCAGCCTGCTTGGCCGCATCGGCGGCCGGGATGCCCGAGAGCTCCAGCACCTTGGCAATGTGCTGCTGATAGGCGGTGAGCTTGTCCTTCTTGTCGGCATCGAAGTAGTAGCCGCGGTCAGGCAGGCCAAGCCCACCCTGCGAGGCGTAGGCGATGTTCATCTTGGAGTTCTTGAAATCGGCCTCCGGGCCGAAGCCGAACAGCATGCCTTCGCCCTTGGCATAGGCCTGGCGCAGGTAGTCGGCGATGGTCGCGGTGTCGGCCAGCTTGTCGATCGCGGCCAGCTCCGGCGCGATCGGCTGGATGCCCTGCGCGTCGATCTTGGCCTGGTCCATGCCGGTCGCGTACATGTCACCGATGATCTTGTCGATGCCGGTCGCGTTCTTCATCGCCGCGGCTTGCTCGGCCAGTTGGTGCTGCACGGCAGTGGAGCGCTCGTCCAGCATCTCGAACGCGCCCCAGCTGGTGCGGTCGCCCGGGATCGGGTTGGCGGCCAGCCAGGTCTTGTTGATGTAGGCGCCGAAGTCGGTGCAGGCATTGCCGCTGGCATCGATGTCGCTGACCTTGAAGCTGTTCATCGGCGGCAGCTTGGCTTCTTCCAGCTTGTAGGCGGTTTCGGTCAGCGTGGCCTCCGAAGCGGCGGGGCTGGACGCGGCTTCCTGCTTCTGCGGGCAGGCGGTGAGGGCGGCGGTGACGGCCAATGCCAGGGCCAGGCGGGGAAGGGCGGTCTTGCGCATAGCGTGATCCTGTGGGTCGGCCCGCGGCGCGGGCATGGAACCCCTCACTTTACGCCCTTGCCCGCAGCCGTCTGGGTGTCAGAAGTCATGCCCGGCGGTGGTGGCGTGCTACGTTTTTACCCAGTCCACGGCTTGAGGCGACACGATGCAGGTGCACTTCCACGGCGCGGCCGGCATGGTCACCGGCTCGATGCACCTGGTCGAGGCGGTCGGGCGACGGGTGATGCTCGATTGCGGGATGATCCAGGGATCCGTCGAGGCCGAGGCGCTGAACCTCGCCGACTTCCCCTGCGATCCCGCGACGCTGGATGCCTTGGTGCTGTCGCACGCGCACATCGATCACATCGGGCGGGTGCCGTTGCTGGTCGCGCGCGGTTTCCGCGGCCCGATCTGGGCGCAGGAGGCGACCGCGGAACTGCTGCCGATCATGCTGCTGGACTCCGCCTCCCTGCAGGAAGCCGAGGCCGAGCGCTACAACCGCAAGCGCAAGCCGCACGAACCTGAAATGCAGCCGCTCTACACGCGCGAGGATGTGCACGCCGCGCTGGCACTGGTGCGCCCGCTGCCCTACCACGCGCGCACCGAGATCCTGCCGGGCATCGCGATCAACTTCCGCGATGCCGGGCACATCCTCGGCTCGTGCATCGTCGAGGTGTTTGGCGATGGGCGGAAGCTGGTGTTCTCAGGCGACCTCGGCCCCAAGGGCACGCCGATCCTGCGCGATCCCGAATCGATCGACAGCGCGGACCTGGTGCTGATGGAATCGACCTATGGCGATCGCAACCACCGTGATCGCGCCGAGACCATCGTCGAGCTGGGCGGCATCCTCGATGAGGCCTGGCGGGCCAAGGGCAACGTGCTGATCCCCGCGTTCGTGGTCGGGCGCACCCAGGAGTTGCTGTACTGGTTCGCGCGTCACTGGGACGAGTGGCAGATGTCGCGCTGGCGCATCTTTCTGGACAGCCCGATGGCGAGCAAGGTGGTGAAGGTGTACGACCGCCACCACGACCTGTTCGATGCCGATGCGCAAGCCGTCTGGCGCGGTACGCCCAATCCCTTCCGTCTGCCCAACCTGCACGTCACCGAATCGCCCGAGGAATCGATGGCGATCAACCGCATCGAAGGCGGCGCGATCATCATCGCCGGCAACGGCATGGCCAATGGCGGC